>QAKZ01000013.1 GCA_003150175.1 Coriobacteriia bacterium | reverse complement strand
CGCAAGCACTACTTCTATCCCGACATGGCCAAGAACTTCCAGACCACGCAGGGCCCGGTCGCGTTCGCCATGTACGGCCATCTTGACCTCGAGGTTTCCGGCCAGGGCGCAGACGAGCGCCCCGACCACGTCGAGACGGGCAACGTCGCCCCCGGCGGCATGGAGGCCGCGGCCCCCGTCGTCATCGACAAGAACGCCGACGGCTCCTACACCACGCCCATCCGCATCTTCCGCATCCACATGGAGGAGGACGCCGCAAAGATGGTGCACGTGGGCGGCGAGGAGGGCCGCATCGGCGGCGCGGCAGAGTCCCTCATCGACTACAACCGCTGCGGCACCCCGCTGATCGAGCTCGTCACCGAGCCCGACCTGCGCACGCCCGAGGAGGCGCGCCTCTTTATGGAGAAGCTGCGCCAGACCTTCCTCACGCTCGGGATCTCGGACTGCTCGCTCGAGAACGGCTCCATGCGCTGCGACGGCAACGTGAGCCTGCGCCGCCGCGGCACCACCGCGCTCGGCACCAAGACCGAGATGAAGAACATCAACTCCTTCAAGAGCCTTCACGACGCGCTCGAGTACGAGATCTGCCGACAGGCGGAGGTACTCGAGGAGGGCGGCATCATCTACCAAGAAACCCGCCACTGGGAGCCGTCGCGCCGCCGCACCATCGTCATGCGCGTCAAGGAGACCGCTGACGACTACCGCCTGTTCCCCGACCCGGACCTCGCGCCCTTCGACCTCACCGATGAGTTCATCGAGGCCGCCCGCGCCCGTATCCCGGAGCTGCCGGACGCCAAGCGCGATCGCTACATGGCGGAGTTCGGCCTGAAGCGCGCCGATGCCGCCCAGCTCGCGGGCGATCCCGCGGTCGCGGCATTCTTTGAGGAGGCCGTCGCGGGCGCCGACGCGAAGGCCGTGCCCACCGTGGGCAACGTCATGGTCAACCTCGTGCCCAGCTACGACGCGCTGACCCCCGCGCAGGTGCGCTCGATCTCGGCGCTTCTTGCCACCGACGCCATCACCTTCGCGCAGGCCCGCGAGGTCCTCGATGCCGTCAACGGCACCGACAAGGACCCCGAGAAGGTCGTCGACGAGCGCGGCATGCGCCAGGTCACGGACACCGCGGCGCTCGAGCCCATCGTCGACGAGGTGCTCGCCCGCTGCACCGACCAGGCCCAGCAGTACCGCGACGGCAACAAAAAGGTCATCGGCTACCTCGTCGGCCAGTGCATGAAGGCCGCCAAGGGCTCCGGCAACCCGAAACTGTTCAAACAGCTCCTTGCGCAGAAGCTCGCGTAGCGCGGTGAATTCTCGCATTCCCCGAGTTCCCGGCGGCGGAATCGGCTCTCCACGCTGACTCCGCCGCCGGATTTTTGTAATCGGGGTGCCTCGAACAGATTCCGTCCGATTTGGCGGCAGTTTGGGCGTTGCCGAGGATGACAATAGCATGGCCGGTGCGCAAAACTCGCTTAGGGCCACGTCGGGGATTTGCTCAAGCGCAAAACTCGATTAGGGCCACGTACTTTTGAGCCCTCTTGGGCTGTTTTCGTCATTCGCCCCGACAAAACCGCAGGTATCGAATTCTGAAGCTCGTTTCATCCCCAAAATCATGTGGCCCGAATCGAGTTTTGTGCATCGAATCTGCTTCAGCGTAGCCCTAAGCGAGTTTTGCGCATAAGATTCGCCCTGGCGTACCCGTGCCAGTCCGTGTCGGCGTTATCAGCAGATTTAAGATGCGGGCCAAGCGCCCCGCGTGCCTTCCCCGCATCGTTTTCCCCAACCCTCCGAAACACGGTTGAAATACTCGGCTACACATGTCAGACTTCACCGCGGCGCATCGGCAACGGGAACGGAGGAGCGGGATTTGAGCAGCGAGAAGGGCTTGAGCCGGGAGCGGGCACAGGCGGCGGAGACTCAGGCATGTACGGCCCAGGCGCGGACGGCGGAGAACCAAGCGCGGGCGGCGGAGGCCCAGGCGCGTACTGCCCAGGCACCGGCAGCGCAGACCCAGACGCGTACGGCTCAATCGCAGGCAGCGCAGGCCCAAGCGCGTACGGCCCGGGCCAAGGCGACCCGGGCGGCGCAAGCACTGGCGCAGGAGCCCGAGCTCGAGCGTGAGCTGGAGCTCGACCAGGGCAGGACCGCGTACGAGGGCGACCCGCTCGCGCCGATCTGCGAGGACCAGACCGATGAGGAGGGCCGGATCGCCGACGAGGTGTCGGAGCGCCGCACCGAGGGCTATGGCAAGCTGAGCTTCTTCCTCATGCTGAACCTCGGCCTCATCCTCACCGCCGTCGCTATGGTGCTCTTCAAGACCCCGAACCACCTCGCGTTCGGCGGCACGACGGGCGTGGCCATCGTGCTGGGCGCGCTCTTCCCACAGCTGCCGGTCTCCACCTTCATGTGGATCCTCAACGTAGCCCTCGTCATCCTTGGCTTCGTCTTCCTCGATCGCAAGGCCATGATCTGGAGCTCGTTCGCCTCGATTGCGCTGTCGGCATACGTCTCGCTCTTCGAGTGGATCATCCCCGTGACACAATCGATCACGGGCGACCTCACGCTCGATGTCTGCTTCGCCGTGCTGCTGCCCGCCGTGGGCAGCGCGCTCGTCTTCGACATCGGAGCCTCGACGGGTGGCACGGACATCTTGGCCATGATCCTGCGCAAGCGCACCGACGTCGAGATCGGCAAGGCGCTCTTTGTGGTCGACATCGCCATCGTGTGCTCCGCCGCCGTCATCTACGGCCCGCGCGTCGGCCTGTGGTGCATCCTCGGCCTCGTGGCAAAGACCTTCGTCGTCGACTCCGCCATCGAGTCCATCCGTCAGCGAAAGGTCTGTCAGGTCATCTGCAAGTACCCGCACGACGTCGAGGAGTTCATCGTGCGCACGCTCGGCCGCACCGCGACGGTGATGACAGGCTGGGGAGCCTACACGGGCAAGCGCGTGATCATCCTGAACTCGGTCCTCACCAGACGCGAGGCGATGGAGCTCAGGCTCTTTGTGCGCAGCGTCGACCCGGGCGCGTTCATCACCATCACGAGCAGCTCCGAGATCATCGGCCGCGGCTTCCGCGGGATCAACTGACGCGAGGCGCGGCAAGAAGGGTGCCGGCGCAGGGAAGCGCAGGGCGCGGCGCCCTTCTTGCTCCTCAGTGTTACTTATGTGGGGCAATTTCTCCCTGCGCCGCCGCCCGGCCGTAGACTGGCCTCATCTTCAAAACCGCTACTGGGGGAGTAAGCCATGAACATCACCAGAAGGAACTTCGTCGCGGGCGCCGGCCTCGCGACGTCCATCGCCGCCCTCGCCGGCTGCGGCTCGGGCTCCGGCTCGTCCGCCTCGGGCGACAAGGCCTACAAGATCGGCGTCGTCCAGCTCACCGAGCACTCCGCGCTCGATGCCGCCAACCAGGGGTTCTGCGACGCCGTCAACGCCTCCGGCCTGAACGTCTCCATCGACCAGCAGAACGCCCAGAACGACCAGTCCGCCTGCCAGACCATCGCCTCCAAGTTCGTGGGCGACGGCGTCGACCTGATCTACGCCATCGCCACCCCCGCGGCCCAGGCAGCGGCCGCCGCGACGGCCGACATCCCCATCGTGGGCTGCGCCATCACCGACTATGCCGCCTCCGGCCTCGTCAAGGACAACGATAAACCGGGCACCAACGTCACCGGCGCCTCCGACCTCACCCCGGTCGCCGAGCAGCTCCAGATGATGCAGAAGGTCCTCCCCAACGTAAAGAAGGTCGGCCTGCTGTTCTGCTCCGCCGAGTCCAACTCCGACATCCAGATCGCCGCGGCAAAGGAGGAGCTCGACGCCCTCGGCATCGCCTACGACGAGTACGCGGTCTCCAGCTCCAACGAGATCCAGTCCGTCGTCGAGTCCGCCGTCGGCAAGGTCGACGCCCTCTACGCGCCCACCGACAACACCATCGCCGCGGGCGCCGCGCAGGTCGGCCAGATCTGCAAGGAGAACAAGATCCCCTTCGTCACCGGCGAGGAGGGCATGTGCAAGGCCGGCGGCCTCTTCACGCTCTCCATCAACTACGCCGACCTCGGCAAGCGCGCCGGCGAGATGGCCGTGAAGATCCTTAAGGGCGAGTCCAAGCCCGCCGACATGGCCATCGAGCACCTCGACACCGCCGACCTCGTCGTCGCGAAGAACGACGAGATGGCGCAGGCTATCGGCGTCGACCTCTCGGCGCTCGACGCGAAGTAGGCCCGCCCAAGTAGCACCTCCCGGTGGCGAGAAGGAACCGCCCTTCTCGCCACCGCCGTAAGCACCGACAGCAAGAAGGAGCGCACATGCTCACAGCACTACAAGGCGCCGTCTCGCAGGGTATCCTGTGGGGTCTCATGGTACTCGGCGTCTTCATCACTTTCCGCCTGCTCGACATCCCCGACATGACCTGCGACGGCAGCTTCGCCCTCGGCGGCGCCGTCGTGGCGGTCCTCGTGGTCAACTTCGGCGTGGACCCGGTCGTGGCGACCCTCGCCGGCATGCTCGCCGGCGGCGTCGCGGGCGCCGTGACGGGCGTCCTCACCACCGTGTTCGAGATCCCCGCCATCCTCGCGGGAATCCTCACGCAGATCAGCCTGTGGTCGATCAACCTGCGCATCATGGGCAAGTCGAACACCCCGCTGCTCACGGCCGACACGATCTTCTCGAAGGTGTCCGACTTCACGGGCATCCCCCAGAGCACCGTTGCCATGATCGTGGGCGCCATCCTCGTCGCGGCCGTGATCTGGCTGCTGTACTGGTTCTTCGGCACCGAGATCGGCAGCGCGCTGCGCGCCACCGGCAACAACGAGGCCATGATCCGCGCCCTCGGCCAGAACACGAACGCGACCAAGATGCTCGCCCTCATCCTCTCCAACGCGCTCATCGGCCTTTCCGGCGGCCTCATCTGCCAGAGCCAGAAGTACGCCGACATCGGCATGGGCACGGGCGCCATCGTCATCGGCCTGGCCGCGATCGTCATCGGCGAGGTCCTCGGACGCCTTCTGCCCGGCGGCCTCACCAAGTTCGGCGCGCGCCTGGTCGCGGCGGTCGTCGGCTCCATCGTCTACTTCCTCATCCGCGCCATCGTGCTGCAGATGGGTATGGACGCCAACGACATGAAGCTGCTCTCCGCAATCATCGTCGCGCTCGCCCTGTGCGTGCCCGTCGTGCTCGAGAAGCAGCGCCTTCGGGCCTCGTACAAGAGGGGGGACGAGTAGCATGCTCAAGCTTTCCCACGTGAAGAAGACCTTCAATCCCGGCACCGTCACCGAGAAACGCGCGCTCACGGGCGTCGACCTCACCCTGAACGACGGCGACTTCGTGACCGTGATCGGCGGCAACGGCGCGGGCAAGTCCACGCTGCTCAACATGATCGCGGGCGTCTACCCGCTCGACTCCGGCGTGATCGAGCTCGACGGCGTGGACATCTCGCGCATGACGGAATCGCAGCGCGCCAAGTACCTCGGGCGCGTCTTCCAGGACCCGATGCGCGGCACCGCGGCCGACATGCAGATCGTCGAGAACCTCGCCCTCGCGCGCCGGCGCGGCAAACGCCGCGGCCTCGCGTGGGGCGTGACGCGGGAAGAGAAGAAAGAGTACCCCGAGCTCCTGGCGCGCCTCGGCCTCGGCCTCGAGGATCGGCTCGACGCGAAGGTCGGGCTTCTTTCCGGCGGACAGCGCCAGGCCCTCACGCTGCTCATGGCCACGCTCACCGACCCGAAGCTGCTGCTGCTCGACGAGCACACGGCGGCGCTCGACCCCAAGACCGCGGCGAAGGTCCTCACCCTCACCGAGGAGATCATCGCCGAGCGTAACCTCACCGCGCTCATGGTCACGCACAACATGAGCGACGCCATCCGCCTGGGCAACCGCCTGATCATGATGAGCGACGGGCACATCATCTACGACGTCGAGGGGGACGAGAAGAAGTCCCTCACCGTTCCCGACCTGCTGCGCAAGTTCGAGGAGGCCAGCGGCGAGGAGTTCACGAACGACCGTATGCTGCTGGGATAGCGCGCAGAAACCCGCGTCTCCAGCTCCCGCTGCGGCCTCGCCGCGCAGAAACCCCGACTTCCAGCTCCCGCTGCGGCCTCGCCGCGCAGAAACCCGCGTTTCCAGCCTCGCAAGGCGGCTGGCGGCGCGGGTTTCTGTGCAAAGAGGGGCGTCGAGCAGCGCCAGCCGGGCTGGAGGTCGGGAATCCTGCGCGACACGTGGCTGGGCGCCGGTGATTCTGCGCGGCACGCGCCCGCATGCAGCTGGGAGTCGGGGTTTCTGCGCGACATGGGCCCGCTCGCGGTTGGAAGCCAGGGGTTCTGCGCAAAGAGGAGCATCGAGTAGCGTTTGCCAGCTGGGTGCCGAGGATTCTGCGCGCAGCCGGCCAGCCCGCGACGCGCTATCGTATCGGATGGAAAGAAGATGCACCGAAGGGAGCCGCCATGCCCGAACCGTCCGTCCTCATAGCGTCCGACTCGTTCAAAGGATGTGCCTCGAGCCTCGAGGTGGCCGACCTCATCGAGCAGGGTGTCCGCCGCGCCGCGCCCACCGCGCGCGTGGCCAAGCTCGCCGTCGCCGACGGGGGAGAAGGCACCCTCGACGCCATCCTGCGTGCTCGCGGCGCTGAGCCGACGGTGCTCGAGGTCACGGGGCCGCTCGGGCGCCCGGTCCAGGCGCGCTATGGGCTTCTCGACGACGGGACGGCGGTGGTCGAGATGGCCGAGGCGGCGGGCATCGGGCTCACCGGCCGCACCTCAGACGACGCCCTCGCGGCAACCACGCGCGGGGTGGGGGAGCTCATCCTCGACGCCGCGCGGCGCGGGGCCCGCCGCGTGCTCGTGGGACTCGGAGGGTCGGCGACGAGCGACGGAGGCTCCGGCATGGCCCGTGCACTCGGCGCGCGCCTGCTCGACGCCGAGGGCTCCGAGGTCCCCGAAGGGCTCGCGGGCTTGCGCGACGTCGCGACGGTCGATGTCTCGAACATGGCTCCCGAGCTGCGGGGCATCGAGGTCGTCGCGCTCAGCGACGTGACGAATCCGCTTTGCGGGCGCGAGGGCGCCGTCTATGTGTACGGGCCCCAAAAGGGCCTTCCGCGCGAGCGGTTGGCCGAGCTCGATGCGTGGATGGCGGGCTATGCGCGTGCCGTTGCCCGCGCTGTGAGCCGCGATTTCTCTGAGGAGGCCGGCGCGGGAGCCGCGGGCGGCCTTGGTTTCGGGCTTCTTTCCTTCTGTGGCGCGCGGGTCGAGCCGGGCATCGAGCGTGTGCTCGACGCCATCCGCATCGACGAGGCGCTCGCGGGAGCAGACCTCGTGATCACGGGGGAGGGGCGCATGGACGCCCAGTCCGCCTTCGGCAAGGCGCCCGTCGGCGTCGCGCACCGTGCAAAGAAGCGCGGCCTGCCCGTCGTCGCCGTCGTGGGCAGCCGCGCCGCCGACCTGGGCGGCGTCTACGACGCGGGCGTCGACCTGGTGATCCCGTCGCCCATCGGCCCCTGCACGCTCGAGGAGTGCATGTCGGGCGCGGCGGAGCTTCTTCCCATCGCCGGCGAGGCCGCCATGCGCGCCTTCCTCCTGTGACGTCAGCCTGGTAGCGAGGATCGTGTGAACAAGATGGGCGCTGCGGCGCCGGGGCCATGACATCTCGTGAACAAAACGGGCGCTGTGGCACAGGAATCGTGCCACAGCGCCCGTATTTGCCGCGATCGCGCCGTTTTTCGTGCCACAGCGGCGTTGTTTGCCGCGCTCTGTGCCACAGCGCCAAATCCTGCCACGCCCCGGCGTCCAACGCTCCAGCGGTGCCCGACGAACCGGCTCCCAACGCCCCGGCGTCCAACGCCCATCAGCTCCCAACGCACCGCCGCCCGACAGCGCTCAGCTGAGCGAAGGCGCCCTTACTGCCCGGCGCCCGCGAGGCCGGCGGTCGGGTTCTCGGACTCGTTCTCGTAGGGCGAGAGGCCCGCGTCCACACGCCCCATCATCTTTTTCCAGGCGTCCTGCTTGACCTTCTCGTACCAAACGCCGCCCTCGTAGACGCCCTCGGTCGGCTCGAGCCCCGAGGCGAGGTCGCGGCTCATGTCGAATCCGGCGAACCGCACGCCCAGAAGCATCAGCTCGAGCCCCGTGATGTCGCAGCTCACGCTGCCCGCCGCGGCGTTCAGGCCGGTCGCCAGCATGATGGGGTTGCCGCTGAGGGTCTTCTTGAGGATCGCGCCGAGAACCATGCGCTGGTTCGCGGTGCGGTAATAGTCGCCCGCGCCGTACTTGTCGTAGGCGTGGCGCGCGCGGCACAGCCCCAGCGCCTGCGCGCCGTTGATCGTCTGCGGACCGGCCTGGAGGTGCACGTCGGCGAGGTCATCGTCGATGTCGATGGGCACGTTCACGTCGACGCCGCCGAGGTCGTCCACCACCGAGGTGAAGCTGTCGAAGTCGATCTCGGCGTGATGCGAGATCTTGACCCCTGCGAGGTCGGACACGGCGTGAATCAGAAGCGGTGCCCCGCCGAGGGTGTAGGCGGCGTTGATCTTCTGCTTTCCGTAGCTGCCGCCGAGGTCGACGAGCGTGTCTCGCTGGATCGAGACGAGCGTGAGCTTGGCAGCGAGCGGGTCCACGCGCGCGAGCATGATCGAGTCGGTGCGGAAGGTGCCGCCGGTACTGCCGTCCTCGACGCGCTGCTCGGACTTGTCCGTCCCGACGAGCAGCATATAGAATGGCGTGCCGGGCAGCACGGGCGCGAGCGCCGCGCGCGTCTCGAGCGAGACGCCCGAGCCGAGGCGCACCGTGAGCACGACCGAGAAGGCAAGAAGGACCGCGAGCACGCCGACGAGCACCCGCTTGGCGGTTCTCGCCCAGTTGCGCGGCTTGGCCGGCCGCGGCGCGCGGCGCCCCTGGGGTCGCTGGCCCGCATAGGCGCCGACGTTGCTGCGCCCGCCCCGCGCGGGCGAGAAGCCCTGCCTGCGGTACTCGCCGCTCTCGCGCAGGCCACCGCCCACGCCGCCTGCGCCCTCCAGCCTGCGCCCGACCTCATGGCCGGCGCGGCGCACGGGGTTGGCGTTCTCGCGCTCCTGCCGCATGCGGCGGTAGCGTTCGACGTCGCTCGCCTCGCGGCGCGACACGTTGGGCCGGCGGTCGGCGTTGGTCATGGGATGCTCCTTCTGCGCTGCTTTGCTGCCTGTGCCTGATGGTACCCACATGGGGCGGCGGCTACCTACCGAGGAAGCTCCCCAAGCCGCCCAAAAGCCCGCTGAGCGTGCCGCCGAGCCCCAGCTTCGAGAGGTCGAGCTTGGCGATGTCGATGTTCAGCCTGCTCGCGGCGTCCTGGAGCGCGATCAGGTCGAGCTTGGTGAGGTCGAGTTGCGTAAGGTCGAGCTTGGAGATGTCGACGTCGCTGAAGTCGAGCCCGAGCTCGGCCGCGCGGGCGAGGGCGCCCTGGACGACGGCGTTGATGTCGAAGTCGGTGGTCCCGCAGATGGCGGCGACGGCGCCCTTGGGGTCGGCGATCAGCTCCTGGGCCTTCTCGGGCGCCTGCTGCGCGGTGTCGACGATTTGGTTGACGATCTCGGTGGTCTGCATGGCTTCCTCTTTTCGTCGGGCGATTGCGTGGCCCCTACTTTACGCCCACGTCCGCGCGCCCATGCCCGGCCCTTCTTGCCCTGCGCTCAGAAACCGCAGGTTCCAGCCCCGGCGGGCGACGGTGCGCTAAGGATTCCCAAGTCCCAACCCCGGCGCGCTTGCGTGCGCTAAGAATTCCCAAGTCCCAGCCCCGGCGGATGGCCCAACGCTAAGAAATCCCAAGTCCCAGCCCTTCTTTCTGGGCTGGAACTCGCGATTCCTTAGCGCTCGGCGCCCTCCGGCGGCTGGAACCCGGGGTTTCTTAGCAAGAAGTGCGCACCGAAAGCTGGAACCCGCGATTTCTGAGCGCCCTCGCCGCCGCCCGCTGCCATGTTTCCGAACGGGGGCAAATCCGCGGCCCCGCGCGGCCATCGGCTAAGCTAGACCGCACGTGACCTTCGCGATAGGAGTGAGCATGCGCCACATCAAGACGATCGACGACATCACCAAGGACGGCAAGGTGGAGTTCGGCGAGGGGTACGACTTCGTGTCCGACGCCGCCGATGCCGACGCCATCCTCATGCGATCGACCGACCTGCACGGCTACGAGCTTCCCGGATCCATCCGCGCCATCGCCCGCTGCGGCGCCGGCGTGAACAACATCCCCGTTGAAGAGTACGCAAAGAAGGGCGTCGTCGTCTTCAACTCCCCGGGCGCGAACTCCAACGCCGTCAAGGAGATTGTCATCGCGATGCTCATCCTCTCGAGCCGCGGCGTCGTCCAGTCCATGGACTGGGTGCGCGCCCACGCCGACGACCCCAACATCCTCGTCAACGCCGAGAAGGCAAAGAAGGCCTTCGTCGGCCACGAGCTCAAGGGCAAGCGCATCGGCGTCGTGGGCCTGGGCAATGTCGGCTCCAAGGTCGCCAACGCCTGCGTCGACCTCGGCATGGACGTCTACGGCTACGACCCCTTCATCTCGGTCGAGCACGCATGGGTCCTTTCCCGCGACGTGCAGCGCGTGGGCACCCTCGAGGACCTTTGCCGCAACTGCGACTACCTCACGCTCCACGTGCCCTCCAAGTCCGACACCATCGGCATGATCGGCTCCGACCAGCTGGGCCTGCTCAAGCCGGGCGCGGTCCTCATCAACTACGCGCGCGAGACGATCATCGACGAGGACGCCGTTGACGCCGCCCTTCGCGGCGGGCGCCTCTCGTGGTTCTCGTGCGACTTCGCCACGCCCAAGACCGTCAAGATGCCCAACACCTTCATCACCACGCACTCGGGCGCCGGCACCGGCGAGGCTGAGGCCAACTGCGCCGACATGGCGATCTCGGAGCTCAAGGACTACCTGGAGAACGGCAACATCGTCCACTCCGTCAACTACCCGGCCTGCAACATGGGCAAGGCCCGCGCGGCCAGCCGCGTCGCGTGCCTGCACGCCAACGTGCCGAACATGATCGGCCAGATCACGGCCATCCTCGCGCACGACAACGCGAAC
This sequence comes from Coriobacteriia bacterium, assembly GCA_003150175.1. Classification (GTDB taxonomy): domain Bacteria; phylum Actinomycetota; class Coriobacteriia; order Coriobacteriales; family Atopobiaceae; genus Paratractidigestivibacter. The sequence goes on along the minus strand of QAKZ01000013.1, from coordinate 3,746 downwards.
GTCCAGCGCATGGTCAACGAGTCCGCCGGCGAGAACGCCTACACCATGTTCGATACCGATGAGCACCTCGACGACGCGACCATCGACGCCCTCAAGAAGGTCCCTGCCATCTACCGTGTCCGCGTGATCAAGTAAGCTGGAGCTGCGTTGCGGCAAGAAGTGCGCCGCATTTACCTCTGTGCCCAAACAGTCCTCTTCGCACGGACGCGACATCAAGTCGCGTCCGGCTCATGCGGAACTGCGCCAGAGGCAAACGCGGGGCCCTTCTTGCTGAGCGGCCATTCCTGATCGAAATTATCTGAGCGCGAGGGGAAGCACGCTGCCCTTCTTGCCAAACAGGTCTCGGTGCCTCCAAAAGCGAGCGGGCGTGGAGCTTCATGCCCCGCGCCCGCTCGCTTTACGTTATGTTCGCCCCGCGTTGCGCGCTACTCGTCCTCCTCGGACATCGTCTTGGCCTCGTCGAGGTAGCTGTAGAGGGTGTACTTCGAGATCCCGAAGTACTTGCACACCTTCGGGCCGGATTTCGTGACGAGGAAGGCGCCCGCGTCGTTGAGGTAGCGGATGGCGCGCACTTTGTCGTCCTTGCTCATGAGGGGTACGGGCGTGCCCACGAGGGCGACCGACTGCGCGAGCAGGTCGTCGAGCAGGTCGGCGATGTTGCGCACGATGGGCTCGGGCTCGCTGGGCGCGGTCGGCTCGACGCCGCAGATCCACTGGATCGTGCCCTGGGCGGCGCGCAGCATGGTTATGTCGAAGTTGATGGCAAAGATGCCCGAGAGGTCGCCCGCGGTGTCGCGGATAAAGATGGTCGAGGACTTGAGGATCTTGCCGCTGGCGGTCTTCGTGAGGTACGAGAGCCGGTCGTCGATCTTGCCCGCATCGGCGTGGAGCGCCTCGAGCACGACGTGGGAGGGGCCGTCGCCGACCTTGCGCCCGGTCACGTGGCCGTTCTCGATCCAGACGATCGAGTGGTCGGGGTCCTTCGCCTTGAGGTCGTGGATGACGACTTCGCAGCCTTCGCCAAATTGTAAGGCGATTGCGTGGCCCAGACGCTTGTAGAAGTCGAGGTGGTTCTCCTGCATGGTGCTCTCTTCTGATCGGTTCTATGCTGTCTACCTGCAAAAAACAAATTAGTCAGGTTGATGCAACTAATTGTTAGGCTTATACCATACCCTAAACTAACAAACAGTTTGTTAGGTATGTGTTTCAAGGCCCGTTTGGACGTGTTTTCCGCCCACGGCGTTTTTCGACCGTTTACCGATTCGAAAACAACGCTTCTTTTGTCGCTCATGTGGCATAAACCTGCAGATATAACAATTAGTTTGCGGTAAAAACAGATTGTTTGCGGGCGCATACGCTCGGCGAAACCTGCCCCTCGACGCTTGCGGCGAAAGGCAAAATCTGTAGACAACGCGTGACGTTAACGAGAGGGGAAACACACGATGTCTCAGAATGAGGAAGCCATTGGCTCACCTAAGCTTTTCCAACGCGATGGGATGCCTCCCATAAAGGATCTGTTGCCCACGTCCCTGCAGCACGTGCTCGCGTGCTTCGCGGGCGCGATCGCACCGGCGATGATGATCGCCTCCACCTGTAACTTCACCCCCGAGCAGGAGCAGGCTATCATCCAGGTCGCGCTTCTCCTCACGGCGCTCGACACGCTGCTCCAGCAGTTCCCGCTCTTTGGGCGCGTGGGCTCCAACATGCCCATCATCACGGGCGTCTCGTTCGCCTTCCTGCCCGCGTTCCAGGCCATCGGCTTCGACTTCGGCTTCGGCACCCTGCTCGGCGCCGAGCTCGTCGGCGGCGTGGTCGCCATCCTGTTCGGCCTGTTCTTCAAGAACGTCCGTAAACTCTTCCCGCCGCTGGTCACCGGTACCGTGATCTTCACCATCGGCGTCTCGCTGTACCCGACGGCCATCAAGTACATGGCCGGCGGCGCGGGCTCCCCGATCTTCGGCTCTGTCCAGAGCTGGTTCGTGGGCCTCGTCACCTTCGCCATCGTCTTCGCGCTCTCCAACTTCGCCAAGGGCGTCATGAAGCTCGGCGCGATCTTCTTCGGCATGATCATCGGCTGCCTGATCTCCATCCCGTTCGGCATGATCGACGCCTCCGGCCTCTCCGACGCCGCCTGGTTCGCCGTCCCGCAGTTCATGCCCTTCAAGATCGAGTTCAACGCGGCTGCTTGCCTGACCATCGCCGTCGTCTACATCATGGCAAACGTCCAGCTCATCGGCGACCTCTCGGCCGCCTCCCTGGGTGCTCTCGACCGCCTGCCCGAAGAGAAGGAGCTCTCCGGAGCCATCATGGCCCAGGGCACCGTCTCGATCGTCTCGTCGCTGTTCGGCGGCATGCCCACCTCGGCCTTCGGCCAGAACGTCGGCATCATCGTCTCCAACAAGGTTGTCAACCGCTGGGTCTTCGCCTTCGCCGCCTGCATCTTCGCCATCGCCGGCTTCGTGCCCAAGGTCGCCGGCGTGCTGACCATGATCCCGCAGCCCGTCATCGGCGGCGCCACGATCTCGGTCTTCGGCACCATCACCTTGAACGGCATCCGTATGCTCGTCCGCGACGGCCTGACCCCGCGCTCCTGCACCGTCTTCGGCGTCTCCGTCGCCTTCGGCCTCGGCATCTCTCAGGTCTCCGGCTGCCTCGCCGGTGCCGGCATGCCCGGCTGGGTCTCCACCATCTTCGCCACCTCCGCCATCACGCCTTGCGCGCTCATGGCCATCGTCCTCAACAACGTCCTGCCCCCGGAGGAGGTCCCCATGCCCTCCGAGACCAACGCCGCCAACGACCTGCGCGTCGAGGCCGCGGCAGCGGTGGACGCCCAGGACGTCGACGTCGACACCCTCGACGCCGTGACGCGCGAGGGCGAGGAGATCGGCGAGGTCGGCGTCATGTTCGACGCGGCCGAGCGCATGGCCACTTATGAGGGCAAAAAAGCCGATGAGGGCAAGGACGACGCCCCGTCGAAAAATTAAGCGACGTTAACGGGAATACTGGGATTCAAGTCGTATCACGGGCCATACGGCACCGCGGCGACAGGAGAGGAGAAACACATGCTTCTGGTCGGTAACGGGCGCGTCATCACGCGCGATGCGGCAAACCCCTACATCGAGGACGGCGCCGTCCTCATCGAGGGCGACTCCATCGTCGCCGTCGGCAAGGAGGCGGACCTCAAGGCCCAGGCCGTCGGCGCCTCCTATGTCGACGCCCACGGCGGCGTGATCATGCCGGGCCTCGTCAACTGCCACACGCACATCTACTCCGGCCTCGCCCGCGGGCTGGCCATCAAGGGCTGCAACCCCACGAACTTCCTCGAGAACCTCGAGCAGCAGTGGTGGAAGATCGACGACAACCTCACGCTCGACGGCACCCGCGCCTCCGCGTACGCCACGATCCTGGATTCGCTCCGCGACGGCGTGACCACCATCTTCGACCACCACGCGAGCTTCGGCGAGATTCCCGGCTCTCTGTTCGCCATCAAGGACGTCGCCGAGGAGCTCGGCATCCGCTCCTGCCTGTGCTATGAGGTCTCCGACCGCCGCGGCACCGAGAAGCGCGACCAGTCCATCAAAGAGAACGCCGATTTCGCCCGCTGGGCGGCCGATGCCCGCAAGGACGGCAACCACATGGTCGCCGCCATGTTCGGCGGCCACGCCACCTTCACGCTCTCCGACGAGACGATGGACATGATGGCCGAGGCCAACGACGGGCTTACCGGCTTCCACATCCACGTCTGC
>QAKZ01000030.1 GCA_003150175.1 Coriobacteriia bacterium | reverse complement strand
CACATCTGGTAATCTTGTGGACCCAGTTGTGCTTATCCTCGATCGCGCCGGACTGGATGCCGGTGAGCGTCTCGCGGAGCTTCTTCATGACGGGGCCGACGTGCTCCATGCCGTAGACGACCTTCTTGTCGCCGTTATCGATCTCGCCGACCGGGGAGATGACGGCGGCGGTGCCGCACATGCCGCACTCGACGAACTGGTCGATCTCGTCGAACTTGACCGGGCGCTGCTCGACCTCCATGCCGAGGTCCTCGGCGACCTGGACGAGCGAGCGGCGGGTGATGGACGGCAGGATGGAGTCGGTGAAGGACTGCGGGACGACGAGCTTGCCCTCCTTGGTGACGAACAGGACGTTCGCGCCGCCGGTCTCCTCGACGTAGGTGCGGGTCTGCGGGTCGAGGAAGAGGTTGTCGGCGTAACCGGCGGAGTGGGCGAGCACGCTGGGGTGCAGCGACATCGCGTAGTTGAGGCCGGCCTTGATGTTGCCGGTGCCGTGGGGCGCCGCGCGGTCGAACTCGGGGACGACCAGCTTGACGGGCTTGACGCCGCCCTTGTAGTACGGGCCGACCGGGGTCACGAGGATGCGGAACTGGTACTCGTCAGCGGGCTTGACGCCGATGACGTCGCCCGTGGCGAACATGAACGGGCGGATGTAGAGCGTGGCACCGGAGCCGTAAGGCGGCACCCAGGCGGCGTTGGCCTTGACGACCTGCTCGACGGCCTCGACGAACTTCTCCTTGGGGAAGGAGGGCATCTCGAGACGCTTGGCGGAGTCGTACATGCGCTGGGCGTTCATGTCCGGGCGGAAGCAGACGATGGAGCCGTCCTCGGCGGTGTAGGCCTTGAGGCCCTCGAAGACCTCCTGGCAGTAGTGAAGCAGGCCGGCGCACTCGGAGAGCGTGACGGTGTGGTCGGGGGTAAGCTCGCCCTCTTCCCACGCGCCGTTCTTGTAGTTGCAGACGTAGCTGTAGTCGGTGTGCTGATAGGCGAAGCCGAGGCTGCCCCAGTCGATGTCCTTCTTCTGCACCATGCTCTTTGCATCTCCTTGCGTCGGCGCTGTCTGGCGCCATTGTTCTTCCCACACCTCGTTGGTATGTAAGTCGCTAGGTTAGTCCTGTTTCCTGAAAGCACCTGTTCGTGTGCCGAGCTGTTAACAAAGGGAGTCGATGCCAGCCGGCGTACAATCGACAGGCAAACCACGCGAAGAAAGGCACCGCCATGCACATGTTCCGCAACGATTACTCCGAGGGCGCCGCGCCCCAGATCCTCGAGGCCCTTACCCGCACGAACGACGAGCAGTGCGTCGGCTACACCGAGGGCGACCCGCACTGTGAGCGCGCCCGCGAGCTGATCCGCGCCGCGTGCGGGCGCGAGGACGTCGACGTCGAGTTCTGCATCGGCGGGACGTCGGCCAACATCGTCGGCGTGACGGGGATGCTGCGCGACTGGGAGGGCGTGATCTGCACGAAGGATGCCCACATCAACGTCCACGAGACGGGCGCCATCGCCGCATGCGGGCGCACCGTGCTGCCCACGAGGGACGCCGACGGGTTCCTCTCGCCCGAGGAGGCGGAGCGCGTGTGGGCGAGCCAGACCATGACCGGCCGCCACATGACGCGCCCCGCGGGGATCTACATAACGAACGCGACCGAGTTCGGCGGCGTCTGGGACCGCGAGCGCTTCGACGCGATCTGCAACTGGGCGCACGGGCACGGGCTCTTTGTCTACGTCGACGGCGCGCGCATGGCCGTGGCGCTGACCTCCGAGGGCTGCGACCTCACGCTCCCCCACCTCGCTGAGCGCGCCGACGCGTTCTACCTCGGCGGGACCAAAAACGGCATGCTCTTCGGCGAGGCCATGGTCATCGCGAACCCGCGCCTGCGCGAGTCGTTCCCGTTCCTCGTCAAGGAGCGCGGCGGGCTCATGGCCAAGGGCCGCCTGCTCGGCGTGCAGTTCGAGGCCGCCTTCGAGCAGCCGGCGGACGGCGGCGAGGCGCTCTACTGGAGGCTCGCCCGCGGCGCGAACGACTGCGCGCTGCGCCTGCGCGACGGTATGAACGCGCTCGGTTTCGAGTCCTACCTCCCGGCGAACACCAACCAGCAGTTCTTCGTCGTGTTCCCCGAGGTCGGGCGGAGGTTCGAGGACGCCGCCGGGTGCGAGACGTTCGCCAAGCTCCCCGACGGGCGCCTGGTCATCCGCTTCGTGACCTCCTGGGCCACGCGCCCCGAGCACGTCGACGAGCTGCTGGACTTCGCCGCGACGGTGGCGTAGGCGGGCTTCTTTGTGGCAGGGTGCCGGCACGCGCCTGCCCCGCGCCCGGCACGCGTCTGCCCTCAGCGTCCAAATGATTAGACTTTTTACTTACATGTTTTCCCGTAGGTAAATCAGGGCGAGAAGCCCTTGGGCTTCTTGCCAACTGGGGTTTTGTAGATGGTTCAATCTTTTCCTTACATGTTTTGATGTATGTAAAAGATTGAATCGTTTTTTATGCCAAGAAGCCCTTGACCGCGCCCTCAAGTGTTCGTATAGTTCTTCCTCAACGCAAACGCCCTCCAATCGCCCCCACCCGCGTCGCCTGATCGGAGGACCGATGCTGTATGTTCCGACCGTAGTCTTCTCTCATCAAACCGCGCTTGAGCGGCTCCGGTCCGTGCCGCCTCAGCTCGACAACTCCGAGCCGTTCGAGGACGTGTTTCGCCCAAATGCGCATTCAACGAACACGCATGCTGCCAACAAACTCAATCTCAGCGAATTCGGCATCCGAGAAACTCCCGTAAATGTCCTCATCGGGTGCGATATGCGCCCAACGACGAGCCCCCGGGTACGCCCGCACAGCGCGGGGCTGATCGAGTACCCAGGCTGGCTTATAAAGAAGCTCACCGAGACCGTCTATTGCTGCGGGCCCGAGCTGGTATTTATCCAGCTCGCGTCTTCCCTTCCCCTCGTTGATGCCGTCGTGCTGGGCTTTGAGCTCTGTGGGTCGTACTCGCACTTTTCCAGCGCGATCTCCGGCTTCTACGACCGCAAGCCCCTGACCAGCGTGGAGAAGATCGCCTCGGCCATCGATGCCCTCAAGGGGCTCCGTGGCCTGCCGAAGGCTGTGGAAACCCTCAAGTGGGTCGCCGACGGGGCCCGTTCGCCGATGGAGACGGTCCTCGCTTGTTGCCTGGGCCTTCCCGCGAGACTCGGCGGCTTGGGATTCTCGGCGCCCGTACTGAACCACAAGGTCGAGCTCGAGGGAATCGCCTCCAAACGCGCGGGATCAAAGAGCTGCTACATCGACCTCGCTTGGCCGGAGGGCGAGAGAGGGCTCGAGTACAACGGAGCGGCCTTCCACCCCAACGCAGCGAAGGATAGGCGCCGCATCGAGGGGCTCGAGCACATGGGCTGGTCGATCAACACCCTCGACCTCGCCGAGATGAGCGACTTCGGAAAGCTATGGGACGTTGCGGGGCTTCTTAAGGGCAAGGTTCAGCGAATCGAAGATGCCACGCCGATGTTTAGAGAAGCACGGCAGCTACACCATCAGCTCCTGGAATCCACGAGGTTCGGCCTCGGACTTGAAGGAGTGCTGTTCGGAGTGCCCGCGCAAAGAGGGTCGATCACGTATCACATATAGGATATGACCGAGCGCAGGTGGCATCGGTCCGGCGCTTGCTTCAGGGCCTCTGCGCCCGCATGGACAAGCACGGGTCGTCGATGATCCGGCGGCTGCATCAGATTCTCCGCATCTGCCCGACGCCCTTGCCCGATTTTGACTGATGACTATATATGATTAAAACTTTTACTTACATGTTTTCCTGTAGGTAAATCAGGGCGAGAAGCCCCCGAACTTCTTGCCAACTGGGGTTTTGTAGATGGTTCAATCTTTTACTTACATGTTTTGGTGTAGGTAAATGATTGAACTATACTCACGACCCTATAACATGATGGCGCTCAAGCCATGGAAGGCCGTGCTTCCGCGAACAACAACCAAAACCCGCAGGCCCTCGAGCTACTCGTCCGTGGGGCGGCGACGGAGCTTCTTTACCTGCGAGCGGAGGCGCTTGCTGGCAAGGCGGCGCTCTTTGGAGGCGCGCGTCGGCTTGGTCTTGTGGCGGACCTTGGGAGGCCGTGCGCGCCGGGCGAGCTCGTCGTGGATCTTCTGGAGGCACAGCCGACGGTTGCGGAACTGGCTGCGGGACTCGCGAGACACGAAGGTGATGCCGGTCGGTGCATGTGTCGTGCGCACGGCGGAGTCGGTCGTGTTCACGCCCTGGCCGCCCGGGCCCGTCGCGCGGAACACCTGCACGTCGCACTGCTCGGCGAGCTCGTCGAGCGACAACCGCGCGAACGCGGCGTAATCCCTGTATGTGAGGTCTTCTTTTTCCATGCTTCGAATGGTACCCCGCCGACTTGGAAAGACGAGCGAGCTTTCCGCGCGAAATCTCGCATGCGCCCATTACAAGGGCAATTACGAGGGCAATTACGGGGGGCGAAAAGAACTAAGGGACGGGCGCGAGCTATCCGAAGCGATTCGGAAAGCTCGCGCCCGTCCCTCAACATAACCAACGGTTTTCGAAAAGCTCGTGCCCTCCCCGGCTTGCCGGCCAGAGCCGGCACGCGGGTGACTACGCAGACTTCATGATGACGGCGCGAACGATTCCGGCGGCGTCGTCGCAGGCGTCGAGGACCTGCTCCATACGGTCGAAGATGCGCAGCCAGGTGACGGCGTACTTGCCATCTGCCGCGGCGGGCTCGCCACGGAAGAGGCGGCGCAGGGCGTTCTGGTAGACGGTATCGCCCTCGTCCTCGATGTCGCCGACCGAGATGGCCTTCTCCATGACGGGCTCGGGCTTCTTTCCGTACTCGGGCAGGCGGCAGATCATCTCCTGCATCTCCTTGACCGCGCGAACGGTGAGATCGGCGATCTGGTCGGCCTCGAGACGCGAGTCCTGGATGTTGAAGAGGTCCATGCGCATGGTCACGCCATACATGGCGTCGACGACGTTGTCCATGGCCAGCGCCAGCTCGGAGATGTCCTCGCGGTCGAGCGGGGTGATGAAGGAGGTGTAGAGCTTGCCCATGATCGTCTTCACTCGGTCGTCGCAGTTGGTCTCGTAGACCTTCATCTGCGGGACGCGGCTGATCGAGTTCGGGAAGTCGTGGACGATGCCGGCGTACTCCTCGGAGGTCTCGACGATGAGGGCGGCGAACTCCTTGAGGAGGGTGTAGAACTCGTCTTCCTTCTTGGTGCGGGCCATGATGTGCTCCTTGTCTTTGACGTGGCCGGATGGGCCGGTCGGGTGGGAAGTCGTTTGGTCTGATCGATTAGAAGATCACGAGGAAGAGCTTGGCGAGGACGTAGCCGATGAGGCCGCAGCCGGGGAAGGTGAAGATCCAGGTCAGGACCATCTCTTTGCAGACGCCCCAGTTGACGGAGCGCATGTCCTTGGCGGCGCCGGCGCCCATGATGGCCGCGGTCTTGGTGTGGGTGGTCGAGACGGGCAGGCCGGTGACGGTCGCGATGAAAAGCGAGATAGTCGCGGAGATCGAGGCCGAGAAGCCCTGGTACTTGTCGAGCTGGACCATCTCCATGCCGACCTTCTTGATGATCTTCTTGCCGCCGATGGCGGTGCCGATGGCCATCACGCCGGCGCAGAGCACCTCGATCCACAGCGGGAAGCCGCCCATGTCGCCGACGGTCTTGCCCATGGAGAGCGCGATGGCGAGCATGGCGGTGGACATGAACTTCTGGCCGTCCTGCGCGCCGTGCATGAGGGCGACGCCCGCGGCGCCGGCGATCTGCATCTTGCCGAAGAAATTGTTCGCGCGGCGGCGATCGGCGTTCGCGCAGGCGATGGGGATGATCTTCGCGATGGCCCAGCCGGCGAGGTATCCGAGGACGGTGGAGAGGACGAGGCCATAGATGACCTTGGCCCACTCGCCCATGTTCACGCCGTCGAGGCCGCCGGAGACGGCGAGCGCCGAGCCGGTGAGGCCGGCGATGAGCGCGTGCGACTCGGAGGTCGGGATGCCGAAAACCCATGCCGCGACGCCCCAGGCGACGATGCCGACGGTCGAGGCCGCCAGCGCGATCATGGCGAGGTGGGAGTCGCCGCCAAAGTCGACCATGCCGGAGATCGTGTCCGCGACGGCGGTCGAGATGAAGGTCATAGCGACGAGGCCGATGAAGTTGCAGATGACGGACATCAGGATCGCGTCGTCGATGTCCATCGATCGGGTGCCGACGACCTCTGCGATGGCATTGGCCGCGTCGGTAGCGCCGTTGACGAAGATGGTGCCGAGGATAAGCACCATGACGAGGACGAGGAAGGGGTTCGAGGCCAAAAGGCCGAAGAACTCAGGGAGGGTAATCAAGTGCACTCTTTTCCACACATGCGCGAAGAAACGCTGCGCCCCTGTACTGTCATGCCAATGTAAGCACTCGATTAGGATAGCGTAAAGAGCCGGAAACATGGCTGAATGTAAGCTCGGAACCCGAATGTAAGGCAAACGCTTACATTCAGCTTACATTCGCGCGCGGAAAGAAGCCCGGGACAAGAAGCGATCGCGCGGAGCTGCCGGAACGGGGCGGGGACGAGGCGCGACGGCATGAGACCGAGCTGCATGAACGGGGCGAGGTGCAGCGGGCCTGTGCGGCCGCGCCCACCCGACGGGCCCCTGCCCCACCGGGCGCGCACGCCTACCTTATACTCAATGTTCGTTACTCGAAGGCCGTCCCCGATACCCATGGCCGGCCGAGCGCAAGCACGCGAGCACCCAAGGAGGCGCGTTGGCGAACGGAAAGAAGGAGCGGGACCCGCGCGTGGAGGCGCTGCGCCTCGTGGCGGCGGCGTCCATCGCGATCTTCCACACCTTCATGCCCTGGTTCTCGGCGATGACCGGCGGCTACGGCACGGGACCGGGCGACGGGATCATCGACAACCCCATCGCGGCGCCGCTGCTCGGGTTCATCAACCTCCTGGGGTCCTTCGGCAACAACGTGTTCTTCTGCATCTCGGGGCTCTTTTTGATCCCCGCGGCCGTCGCGGCGGCGAAGGAGACCGGCAACGGCCCGGACTGCCCCGGGTATTGGCGCGCCCAAGCGCGGAAGGCCGCCCGGCGCGCGGCGCCGCTGCTCGCGACCATCGCGTTCTACGTCGTGGCGGTTCTCGCCGTGAGCGCCTTCGTGGTCCCCATCGAGGATGCGACGCCCGAGAACCTGCCCGGGCTTCTTGGTGGGCTCGAGTTCATATGGGTCTACCTTGTGCTTATGGTCTTGGCGCCCGCGATCGGCTGGGCGAAGGCGCGCCTCGAGCAAAAGCCCGCCGCATGGCGAGCGGTCGCCGCGGTCTTCGTCGTCGCGGTGTTCGCCGTCAACGCCTACATCGCCTTTGTCGACCAGGGCGACGTCGACCGCGGGCTCGGTGACTGGCGCAAGCTCATGAGCGCCGTGACCTATCTCGCGGCTTTCGTGGTCGGCGGGGAGGTTTCGTCGGTGAGGCTCGGCCGCCGGGCGGCGAGCGCGTTTCTTGTCGCAACCGTCGCGGCCTCGCTCGGGGTCGAGACGGCCCTCGCCCACGCGCGCGAGCTCGACCTCATGGCGGCGACCTCGTTCAAGTCGACGTCGGCGCTCGCGTTCTGCACGGCGGTCGCCGCGGTCCTCTTTGCACGGTCGTGCACGAGCCGCGAACGCGCGAAGAAGCCCCTCGACGCCCCCGTGTGCAGGGCGGCGAAGAGCGTCCTCGGGTTCTATATCCTGCAGTCGCTCACGATGCCGCTTTGGCTCGGGGAGCTGTACGGGTGGCTCGTGTCCCTCTACAAGATTCCCTGGTTCACGTCCGTCCACCTGATCGGCGTCGGCACGGCAGCGAGCCTTTTGCTCCTGGCCTTGATGCTCGCGATCGACCAGGTCGTCCGCCTGCCGCTCTTCCGCCGGCTCGGCTTGGCGCGGTAGGGCCCGTGATGAGATCAGGCACGGCAGGGCGGGGCGCATCAAGGTTGGCGCCCCGCGAAGCGCCCGGAGTACGGGCGCTCGGCTAGCTCTTGAAGTGCTTGCCGGAGCTCGGGCGTGCCTTCGAGCGCGCATTCGAGCCGGTGCCCGAGCCCGCGATCGGCCCAGATGCCTGGTCGAAGGCCATGCCCGAGCCCTGGCTCGCGTCCGCGGCCTCACGGCGCCTCTTTGCGCGGCGGACGAGGTTCACGATCGCGCACATCACGAGGATGACGGCCACAATGACGGCGGCGACCAGCAGCAGGTGCTCCGGCACCGCGAGCCAATCCTGGACAAAGAGCTTCAGCGACCAGCTGAGCGACGCCTCGGTCTGGACGGGCACGCTGCCGAGGTAGCGGCCCTGGTACGAGATGCTCGCCTCGCCGAGCGACGCGCCCTGCTGGACCGGCGCCGTGAGCTCATCAGGTATCTGAGTTTCGATCGTCAGGTCGGCAAGCGTGAGCCCGGCGGGCACGAACGCCGAGACCTCCCCGGCGGCGACCGCCCCCACCTGCGTCCCATCCTCCGAGAGCGTGACGGGGACGCGGCCGAGCTCCTCTCCGCCGCTCACCACCGTCGCGTCCTGCCAGGCATCGAAGCCCCAGTTGAGGAGGTCGCGCATGCCATAGAAGTTCGAGGTCGGCTCATCGTAACCGGCGTCGTTCGCACCGCCGAGCGTGACCGCGGCCAGGTGACGGCCGTCCTTTTGGGCGGCGGCGACGAGGCACTTGCCGCCCTCGAGCGTGTAGCCCGTCTTTCCGGCGGTCACGATGCCGCCGGCGTAGGCGTCGCTCGAGGGATCGACCAGGAAGTCCGTGCTTTCGAGCTCGCGGGCCGGGTTCTTGTTCGTGGCGGGAAGCTCGCAGGTGGCGCTGCCCGCGATCTGGACGAACGTCGGGTTTTGGAGCGCCTCCTCAAAGATGCGGCACAGGTCGCGCGCCGTGGTGTAGTGGTCGTCGTTGTGCAGGCCACAGGGGTTCGCGAAGTGCGTGTCCTCGCAGCCGAGCTCGGCAGCCTTGGCGTTCATCATGCCGACGAAGTCCTGCCAGGTGCCGCCGACATAGCGGGCGAGCACGTAGGCGGCATCGTTGCCGGAGGGGAGGAGCAGGCAAGCGAGAAGATCGCGCACGGTGATCTGCTCGTCGGCCTGCAGGCCGCTGCGCATGCTGTCCGCATCGAGCGCCGAGAAATCGTCCGCCTGCACCGTGACGACGTCGTCGAGGTTGCCGTGCTCGAGCACGAGCAGCGCCGTCATGATCTTGGTGGTCGAGGCCGGGTAGCGCCGGGCATCGGCGTCCTTGGCAAAGAGAACCTGGCCGTTGTCGCGGTCGACGAGGATGCCGGCCGGGGTGTTGGTCTCGGGGGCGGGGGTCGGGTTGTAGAGCTGCTCGCCGTCAACCGAGACTGGGAGCGACGCGGCATCCTCCGCGCGCGCCACCACCGGCGCGCCGAGCGAGAGCGCGAGCACCGCCACCGCGAGCGCGGCGCCCAGTTTCCTTGCAAATGACCCGCCGAACCTCATCGAGCATCTTCCCTTCTCGTCGCCATGGGCCTTCGAGTCTACGCCACGCCGCGGCGCAGAAAACCCCGCAATCAGCGCGAAGGACTGTTTGCGGGGTTTTCCACATTGTTCAATAACCGGCGTTATCGCCGAACGTCGTTTGCGGAGCCGAATGCGGGTTACTTGCCCAGGCGCTCGTAGACGTCGATGAAGTCCTCCGCGACGATGCGGAAGGTCTCGGCGCCCATGAGCTGGTCCTCGGCATGCATGAGCAGCATCGAGAACTCGACGGACTTGCCGCCGGCGTCGTTGGCGAGGAGCTGCAGGTGGACATTGTGCCCTTCGACGAAGGCGTCGGAGCCCTGTTTGATGAGCTCGCGCGCCCCGTCGAGGTCGCCTTCCTTGGCCTTGCCGATGGCCTCGATGTACATCGACTTGGCCATGCCGACGTTGGCGATGATTTGGAAGCAGACCTCCTCCATGTCGAGGGGCTGCTCGGTGCTCGTGGTCTCGTCAGCCATCGTCCTACTCCCTCATCAGCTTGAGGGCGTCGGCCAGGATCTTCTTTGCGTTCATGCGGCCGTAGTCGACCATGGCGATGACGGCGACGGGCGTGGAGCCAGCGGCCGCCTCGGCGTCCTTCTTTGCATAGGCGATCTGCGGGCCGAGGAGAAGCACGTCGGCGGTGTCGACGTGCTCGAGGGCCTTGTTGAGCGGGTAGGCGGCGATGCTGACGTCGAGGCCCTGGCCCTTGGCCTCGGCCTGCATCTTTTGGACGAGGAGGCTCGTGGACATGCCGGCGTTGCAGGCGAGCAGGATATTCTTCATTGCGATCCCCTTTCTGAGGACGTGCACCGTGCGATTACGGTAACCCTTGGGTAACTCGGTGACCGCGAGGGGCGCCCAGCGGCGCCGATGCGGCCGTAGGTCACGGCGATGAAGAGATCGGGCACGAGGACGAACGGAATCATCAGCGGGAGGTTGAACACGATCGGGTAGCCGTAGATGACGGGCTCGTTGATGTTGAAGAGGCCCGGGAGGATGGCCATCTTTGCCACGGTCTTGCTGGACTTGCTCTTCGAGAAGACGGACGTGTCGAGCAGCAGGGCGAGGGTGCAGCCGGAGCCGCCGATGAGGGCGAAGGAGTTCACGATCTGCATGTTCATGTAGTGATCGGCGGGGATGGGCTGGCCGGAGGCGAAGGTGGCCATGTTGTCGACGATGAGCATGGTGAGAATCGGCTCGGCGAGGACGCCCGAGATCGTGGACTGGTGGATGCCCAGGCAGAAGAGCAGGTTCGCGAGGGTGTAGATCACGACGACCGCCCACGGGCTGGCGTTCATGATGCCCTTGAGCGGGGCGGCGATGCAGGTCGAGATGATGGTCATGAGGTCGGTGCCGAACGCAGCGGCGAGCACGGCGGCCACGATGCCGCAGACAGAGATGGTGAGCAGCATCGGGATCATGACGTTGAAGGAGTCGGCGACCGCGGGCGGCACGCCCTCGCCCAGGTTGACCTTGAGCTTCTCGACGCCGGAGAGCTTGATGAAGAGCGTCACGGCAAGAAGCCCGACGATGATTGCGCCGAACAGGCCGTTCGTGCCGGTGCAGGAGGTCGAGAGCACGCCGGAGGCCTCGACACCCATGAGGGCATAGCCGTCGGCGAGCTTGACGCTCAGGTCGGAAACGTTGACGCTGATGGACTCGGCGAGCTTATCGGTGGCGTTGGTGGCCACGAGGATGTTGCCGAGGGTCGCGGTGACCGCCTGCGGCATCATGACGACGAACGACGAGATTCCGACGACCACGCACGCGATGGCGCACGCGATCCAGGCAAGGTGCTCTCGGACGAACTCGATGCGGTAATCGTCGGCTATCTCGCCGGTGGCGGGATCGCGGAGCTCCCATTCGCGCTCGACACCCATGCCGTTCTCGGACACGAAGAACTCCAGGCCAGGGTAGTCGTTCTTGAGCTTCATGCCGAAGTCGTAAATGCCCTTGGGGTAGATCTCCCAGCCGCGGGACTCGTTCATCTTTGCCTCCGGCCAGACATACGGCTCCGCGAAGACCGGGCAACCGGCCTCGTCCACGTCGCGCGAGGGCGCCTGGACGCGCTCGGGGTGGTAGTAATTGCAGCCGAGCCAATCGACTTTGCCCTGGGCCAGGATCTGCTCGTCGCCCGGGCGGACGGGCAGCTCGACGCCGCGCGCCGCGAAGTCGGCCAGGATATCGGCGGGGAGCTTGCCCTCGGTCACGAGGTCGAGCCACCAGCGGTTGTTTATGCCGTCGGTCATGCGGACGGCCTCGAGGTCGGCCTCGCTCGGGTTCTCGCGGGTATAGGGCGGGGTGAAGCAGTTGATGAGGCCGATGCGCGAGTCGTCGAGCATGCAGCCGTCGGCCTTCGCGCGACGGTAGGCCGCCACGGCGAGGCTGTGCGCGATCGAGATGTTGTACTGCACGGCCTTCGCACGGTTGAAGTTGTGCAGGCACGGGTACCAGACGCCGTTCTGATAGCGCTGGTCGGGCTCCACGATGGGCTCGTTGAAGGTGAACCAGCAGCGGATCTCCTTGCCGAAGGCGCGGAAGGCTTTCTCGGCGTAGTTCGCGTACGCCTCGACGACCTCGCGGTTCTCCCATCCGCCGCGGCGGAAGAGATACGCGGGCATATCGAAGTGGTACAGGTTCACGAAGCACTCGAGCTCGGCCGTCGCGCCGCCATGTAGGAAACCCCGCCGCCGGCGCCAGAGGAAAACCGCGGACTCTGCGTTTTTCCTCTGGCGCCGATCGCTGGTTGCAGAATGTTCAAACAAATCGGATAAGATACGGCCGACGTACCCGCCAACAAAAGGAGCAGCAATGTCGCAGCAGTTCCATGAGTTGATTTTCCTCAAGCCAGTGTTCCACGAGAAGATCTGGGGCGGGCGCAAGCTCGCCGACGACTGGGGATACCGCATCCCCGACGGCCCGATCGGCGAGTGCTGGGCGATCTCGGCACACCCCAACGGGGACTGCAGGATCGACGGCGGCGAGTACGACGGCAAGTACCTCTCGGAACTCTGGAAAGAGAACCGCGAGGTCTTCGGCACGGTGCCCGACGGCCGAGGCGGCGAGGCGAAGCAGTTCCCGCTGCTGATCAAGATCCTCGACGCGCAGGACGACCTCTCGGTCCAGGTGCACCCCGACGACGCTTACGCCGCCGCCCACGAGGACGGCTCGCTCGGAAAGAAGGAGTGCTGGTACGTCCTCGGCTGCAAGGAGGGCGGCACCATCATCGTGGGCCAAAAGGCAAGAGACGCCGCCGAGTTCCGCCAGATGGTCGACGAGGGCCGCTGGTCCGACCTTCTCAACGAGGTGCCCATCCATGAAGGGGACTTCTTCCAGATCGACCCCGGCACCATCCACGCCATCAAGGGCGGCACCGTCATCCTGGAAACCCAGCAGTCCAGCGACGTCACGTACCGCGTCTACGACTACGACCGCAAGCAGGCGGACGGCACCACGCGCCCGCTGCACCTCGAGCAGAGCGTCGAGTGCGTCGACTTCTCGCAGGAGCCGATCGAGTCCGGTGCCGTGACCACCCCCATCATCGGCGGCATCCAGCACCTCGCCGACACCGACCGCTACATCGTCGACCTCGTCCGCATCGACGGCGAGAAGGTCTTCTCGGCCATCCCGACGTTCCGCTGCGTGAGCGTCATCGACGGCGAGGGAACCGTCGCCGGCGCCAAGGTCCGCAAGGGCGACCACTTCATCATCCCCGCCGCCTTCGGCGACGTCGACTGCTCCGGAAAGATGAAGCTCATCGTGAGCCGCGTCCCCACCGCGCTGTAGCCGCGCGCCAAACCTGGCCCCGCAAGCGAGCGGCGCCCGCCGGCCGAAGCCGACAGGCGCCGCTTTGCCATCACTGGGCGACAGTCATTGCGTGCAGCTTTCTGGGACACCCTTCCGCGACCTCGACGCCAGCGGAGAATCGCCGCCAGGCGCGGGGGCTCAGTGGCGCGGCGGCTCCTTACAGGAAGCGGTACTGAACCGCGCGGACTCCCCAGTCGTAGCAGCTGGAGAAGCCGAAGGCCTTCCAACAGCCGCCGGCGAGGTCGAGGACGCGGCCGTAGCTCGCGAAACCGCCCGTATCGGTCACGGTGGCGGTGATCGTCTTTCCACCGTAGCGGATCTGGACCGAGCGGCCGAGCAGGTAGCTCTGGCTCGCGGGGACGGCGACCGTCACGGAGTCGCTCGTGAGGATGGCGCCGGAGGCAGTGGCCGTGCCGCCGGTGTTGTTGTCGACGTCATAGGCAGAGGCGAGGCCGCTCATCCACTCGCCGTCGGTCTCGACGTCGGAGTCGGCGGGCGGCTCGGGCTTCTTGGTCTCGGACGGGGCGGCGGGAGCCTGCTCGGGGGCGGGAGCGGCGGGCTGCTGCGCGTCCTTCTTTGCCGTGTCACCAGCGCTGGGCGCCGCGGCCTGCGCCTGCGCCGCCGCGGCCGCCTGCTGCGCCGCGACCTGCGACTCGTACTCCTGGCGCGCGTTGTTCGCGTCGGACAGCGCGGTCACGGCGTTCGTGACCTCGCTGTCGACCTGCGCCTTCTGGGACGCCAGCGCGCTTTGCGCCTGCTCGAGCTCGGAGCTCGACTGGGCGAGCTCCTCGATCGCGGCGTTGTTGTGGGACGTGATCTTGTCCAGGTACTGGACGGTCGAGATGACCTCGTTGAAGTCGTCGCTGGAAAGAAGGAGCTGGATGAGATCGTTGCCGTTGGTCTGCATCTTGTAGGCGGTGCGCAGGGACTTGGCCGCGGCCTCCTTCTTTGCCGGGAGCTCGGCCTGGATCTCCTGGATCTTCTGCTGGTTGGCGTCGATCTTGTCCTGGAGCTCGGTCGCGTGCTGAACGGCGGCGTTGTACGCTTCGTTGCTCGCGTCGATCCGGGACTGGAGCTCGTCGAGCGTGGAGGCCTGGGTGGCCGCCGGGGCCGCGAGGGCGAGGGCCAGCGCGGCTGCGAGCCCGACGCGGACGGCGATGTTGCTGTTGGTGCGTTTATTCTTCATTAGATCGAGTTCATCTCCGAGAGGACCGAGGAGTACCACTCCTGCCAAGTGGGCGGACAGTATTTCTGGGCGGTGCTTACGCTCAACTGGCCCCCATAGCCCGAGGCGAGCCCCGCCACGTGCGAGCGGATGGCGGTGTCCCAGTCGGGCCAGCTCGATGAGCCCCAGCCCCATGCGTTGTGCGGGCGGAAGCAGACGGCTCCCTTGGAGCTCTCGACGCAGCTGATCGCGGGCGAGAGGCGCGGGTCGACGCCGTAGTCCCAGGCGGCCTCGGCGAACGTCTTTCCATGGCCGGAAAGAGGTGAGCCCGCGAGGTAGGCGTCGATGCGCGGCTGCCATTTGTTCACGAAGGAGTCCTTCTCGGACCACTGAACGGGGGTGCTCGTGGCGTTGTCGGGCACCTTGACCTCGGCGGACGCGCCGGAGTTCGTCGTGAAGGTGGGCTGGGCGGCGGACTTCTCGTCCGCTTTCTCGTCGGCCTTCTGCTGCTCCTGCTGGGCTGCGGCCTGCTGTGCCGCGGCCTGCTTGGCGGCCTCGATCGCCTGCTTGGCGGCCTCGGCCTCGGCGGCCGCCTGGGCGGCGCGCCGCTCCTCGAGCTCCTGGCGGGCGGCGACCGCGTCGTCCATCGCTTGCTTGGCGCTCGCGGCGTCCGACTCGGCCTGGGCCTTCTCGGAGGCGAGGGCGTCGCGCGTCTGGCTGAGCTCGGAGCTCAGATCCACGAGCCCGTTGATGGCGGTGTTGTTGTGCTCAGCGATGGTGTCGAGGTAGCGGACGTTCGAGATGACCTCGCTGAAGTCCTCGCTCGAGAGGATGAGATTGATCAGTCCGTTCGAGCCCTGCTGCATCTTGTACATGGCGCGCAGCGAGGTCGCCGCCGACTGCTTGGCAGCGGGCAGCTCGGCCTCGATCTGGCCGATGCGCTGCTCGTTGGCGTCGATCTTCGCCTGGGCGTCGTCCACGCGCTGCTGGGCCTCGTCGTAGGCGGAGCCGCTGTCCTCGATACGCTGCTGGAGGTCGGACATCTCGTCCGCGCGCGCCACCCGCGGGTTCGCGAGCCCGGTGGCGGTCGACGCGGCCACGGCGAGCGCAAGCGGCAGCGCCATCAGGCGGTTTTGGTGCGTGTGCGTGACGTCAGACAAGCATCTGCCTTCGTGTTCGGGGCCCCGGAATGGCACCGGGCTTTCGTTGAAGCATTCAAACATTATAGCTCTACTTGAGGGTTACCCATGAATACTCCACTGGTAGGTACCGCGAACGGGGCGCCTAGGCCCGCGGGCGTGGTTTTTCGCTGGCTTCGGAGCCGCGGGAGCCCGCGGGACGGCCCCGCTGCGGCACAGTGGTGAGGCACACCATCACAAGGAGGAAGCGTGGACTTCATCGAGCTCATCAAGGCCGCCGTGTTCGGCATCGTCGAGGGCATCACCGAGTGGTTGCCCATCTCGTCGACCGGGCATATGCTGCTGCTCAACCAATTCCTGACCATGAACGTCTCGGCGGATTTCTGGGACATGTTCCTCGTCGTCATCCAGCTCGGCGCCATTCTCGCCGTCTGCGTGATCTTCTTCCACCAGCTCAACCCCTTCTCGCCGAGCAAGACGGGGCTGCAGAAGCGCCAGACCTGGACGCTATGGGGCAAGACGATCGTCGCCTGCCTGCCCGCCGCCGTCATCGGCATCCCGCTGGACGACTGGATGGAGGAGCACCTCGGCAGCCCGTACGTGATCGCCGCGGCGCTCATCGTCTACGGCATCGCCTTCATCGTGATCGAGAACGCGCGCGAGAAGAAGGCCTCCGCCTCCCTGCCCGGCGTGGGCGACGGACAGCTGCGCCCCGCGCCCAAGCACTTCGCCGTGACCGCCAACACCGCCGAGATCGCCACCCGCTCCGAGCTCGCGGACGCCGACGCGCGCGTGCAGAGCGTCGACGAGCTCGATTGGAAGACCGCCATCGGCATCGGCCTGTTCCAGGTGCTCTCGATGGTGCCGGGCACTTCTCGGTCCGGCTCGACCATCATCGGCGGCCTGCTGCTCGGCTGCTCGCGCACCGCGGTCGCCGAGTTCACGTTCTACCTGGCGATCCCCGTCATGGCGGGCGCGTCGGGCCTGCGTCTGGTGAAGTACTTCCTCAAGGGCAACGTGTTCTCCGCGAACGAGGCGGCCATCCTCCTTATGGGCTGCGCCGTGGCGTTCGTGATCTCGCTGCTCGTGATCCGTTTCCTCATGAGCTTCATCCGCAAGCACGACTTCAAGCCGTTCGGCTGGTACCGCATCGTCCTCGGCGTCGCCGTGATCGCGTACTTCGCGCTGGTCGCGTAGCGGGAGGGGGCGGCGCTGCGCCTAGTGGGCGCGCTTCTTTCCAGGCGTCCCCGCCAGGCATCCCGGTCGGGCGCACGCCCCCGCCGAGCGCGCGCTTCTTTCTAGGCATTTCCAGACGTTCGCTGCGGGGCGACCGCAACTACGCCGTGAGGTACACCATCGCGAGGATGAACGCGAAGCCGAGCAGGTCGGCCGGCGAGAGG
Organism: Coriobacteriia bacterium; assembly: GCA_003150175.1. Lineage (GTDB taxonomy): Bacteria > Actinomycetota > Coriobacteriia > Coriobacteriales > Atopobiaceae > Paratractidigestivibacter. The sequence goes on along the minus strand of QAKZ01000030.1, from coordinate 33,814 downwards.
GCCGTGCCGAGCAGCAGCACCGTCGAGATCGTGGCCGCGATGGGCTCGGAGGTCCCCAGCAGCGACGCGCGCATCGATCCGGCGTCGTGGACGCCCTGGAGGAACAGCGCATAGCTGCCGAACGTGCCGATAAGCACGATGAAGACGAGCGCCGCCACCGCCGTGACGTCGAGGGCGGGCATGTGCTCCCACGGGCGGTACACCGCCGCGAGCACGCTGCCGGACACCAAAAACGCGATCCCGTTGACGGTGAAGTTGCCCCAGCGCGCCATCGGCTTGGCCGGCAGCACCGAGAGGCACGCCGACGAGAGAGCGCACACAAGCCCCCACACAAGCCCCATCACGGGCAGGTCGAGCTGGCCGGGGTTGCCGCCCGTCGCCACGAGGAACGTGCCCGCGAGCGCGAGCGCGAGTCCGATCGCCTCCTTGGGCGCGGGGCCGCGGCGCGAGCTCAGGCAGGTCCAGCCGAGGACAAGCGCCATGCCGAGGCTCTGCATGATCGTGGCCATGGCCGAGCTCGTCCAATGGATCGCCTGCAGGTAGGCCACCTGCGAAAAAAGGATCGCGCCGAACGCGACGGCGAGGACCTCGAGAAGCCCCTTTCGGCTGCGCACGACTCCCGCGAGCTGGCCGCGGCCCTTCGGCGTGAGCGCCGCCGCCGCGAGGAACAGCCAGCAGGCGGTAAGCTCGCGGAAGCAGACGAGCCACAGGGGGTCGACGGAGTAGGCGTTCATGAGCCAGCTCGCCACGGTCCCGTTGAGGCCCCAGAACGTGCCGCCCACGAGGGTGCAGACGATGCCGCGGCGGACGCGGGCGCGCTCCCCGCGCGCGGCGGGCGCAGCGTCGGCTCCGGCCGCCACGGGGCCGGCAGTCGCGCCGACGGCATCTGCCGAGGCGTTTCCGAGGACGGCCGCGGGGGCAGGTACCTGCGGGTCCATCTCGGCGAGCTGGTCGTGCATGTTTCTTCTCCTCTTCATACGTCGCCCAGCTAGGGTAACACCCGTTGCTTCGCGGTATGCTGCTCACGTGCAAACACGAGCAAAGGAGCATCATGCCGAAGAACGACTTCACTTTTGCCGACCCCGCGCTGGCCGAGGGCACCGAGCACGCGGGCTTCACCGTCGAGCGCGTCGAGGCCGTGCGCGAGATCGGCGGGCAGGCCTACGTCATGCGCCACGCCGCCACGGGCGCGCGCCTGCTGTGGCTCGCGAACGCCGACGTGAACAAGTCCTTCTCCATCGCGTTCAAGACCCCGCCCGCCGACGACACGGGCGTTTTCCACATCCTCGAGCACTCGGTGCTGTGCGGAAGCGACGCGTACCCGGTCAAGGAGCCCTTCGTCAACCTGCTCAAGACGAGCATGCAGACGTTCCTGAACGCCCTTACCTTCCCCGACAAGACCATGTACCCGGTGGCGTCCACCAACACCGCCGACCTGGAGAACCTCATGGGGGTCTACCTCGACGCGGTGCTCCGCCCGGCGATCTATCGCCGTCCGCGCATCTTTGAGCAGGAGGGCTGGCACCTGGAGGTCGAGGGCGAGGGCGCAGACGCGCGCCTTGCGTACAACGGCGTCGTCTTTAACGAGATGAAGGGCGCGCTCTCCGACCCCGACGATGTGCTCTACCAGGCGCTTTCGAGCGCGCTGTTCCCCGACACCGCCTACGGCTTCGAGTCGGGCGGCAACCCGCGCGCCATCCCAACGCTCACGTACGAGAAGTTCCTCGACACCCACGCGCGCCACTACGACCTGGCGAACAGCTACACCGTGCTCTACGGAGACATGGACATCGAGCGCGAGCTCGCCTTCATCGACGAGCGCTTCCGCGGCGCCGACGAGCGCGGGGCGGGCGCGCCGAACGTGCTCGCGGAGCAGGCGCCCGTCGAGCCGGAGCGCCGCCGCATCCAGATGGCGACCGCGCCCGGCAACGCGGCCGACGGCGTGAGCTACGTGATCGGCGGCGCCGCGGACCGTGCGCGCGTCCTCGCCGTCGACGTGCTGCTGGACGCCCTCACGGGCTCCAACGAGGCCCCGCTCAAGCGCGCGGTCCTCGACGCGGGGCTCGCCGACGACTTCGAGGCCACGCTCATCGACGGCGTGCTCCAGCCCCAGGCGATGTTCCAGCTCAAGGGCGTGCACAAGGGCTGCGCGGGCAAGTTCCGCCCGCTGCTCGAGTCCGAGTGCGCGCGCCTGGCGAACGACGGCATCCCGCGCGAGAAGCTCGAGGCGGCGCTCGCCCAGGCCGAGTTCAACCTCCGCGAGGGCGACTGGGGCAGCTACCCCGACGGCGTCGCGCTGTCCATGACCGTCATGTCCTCCTGGCTCTACGACGACGACCGCCCGCTCGACTACGTCCACTACGAGGAGGCGCTCGCCGAGGTCAAGGGGCTTCTTGGCGATGGCGGGTTCGAGCGGCTGCTGCGCGAGCTCGTCTGCGAGAGCCGCCACTGCGCCGAGGTCGAGCTCGTGCCCATCGAGGGCGGCGACGCAGCAGAGGAGCAGGCGGAGCTCGAGGCCAGGCGCGCCGCGATGAGCGACGAGGACCTCGCAGCCGTCGCGGCCGAGGTCACGGCCCTGCGCGCCGAGCAGGAGGCGCCCGATTCCCCCGAGGCGCTTGCGACGCTGCCGCAGCTCCACGTGAGCGACATCGAGGACCCGGCGCCCGAGCCCGCGGCGCCCATGGTCGACGCTCCCCTGCCCTGCATCGCCCACGAACTGGACACCCACGGCATCGCCTACGTCTACCACTACTTCGACCTGCGCCGGCTCACCACAGACGAGCTGCCGCTGGCCGGGCTTCTTTCCGACCTGCTGGGCAAGTTCGACACGGCGTCGCGCAGCGCGTCGGACCTCGACACCCTCGTGGAGACGAACCTCGGCGGGCTGGACTTCTTTGTCGAGACGTACGTGCCTAAGGACGACCCCGCGGCGGCGGTGCCCACGCTCGTCGTCGGGGCGTCGGCGCTCTCCGGCAAGGTCGAGCGCTTGGCGGACATCCCGCGCGAGGTCTGGGGCTCGACCGACTTCAGCGACCTCGACGACATCCGCGACATCCTCACGCAGCGCAAGGTCGCGCTCGAGCAGTGCTTCGTCGGCGCGGGGCACAGCGTGGGCATGCTACGCGCAAACACGTATTTCCTCGCCGGGGCGAGGGCGAGCGACCTCATGGGCGGCGTCGACTATTACCTGTACCTCCGCGAGCTTTTGGCCAACTGGGACGCGCGCAAGGAGGCACTCGCCTGTGAGCTCACCGAGCTGTGCCGGCGCATCTTTACCGCGGACGAGGTCACGGTGAGCTTCGTCGGCTCGGCAGATGACCGACGCCGCTTCTGGGAGGCCGCGGGCGACCTCGGGCTTCCCACGCTCGGCAAGAAGGCCGCGCACGTCCTCGATGTCCGCGCGACCGGCGCGCGCAAGGAGGGCTTCGTCATCCCGTCGAACGTGAGCTACGTCGTGCGCGCGAGCGCGCCATCGGCGGCCGACGCGGGCACCATCGGATGCTGGAACGTCGCCACCCGCGCGATCAGCTACGACTACCTGTGGAACGAGGTCCGCGTCAAGGGCGGCGCCTACGGGTGCGGCTTCCGCCGCGACGCCGTCGGCGGGCGCGCGTTCTGGTCCTACCGCGACCCGGCGGTCGACGCGACGCTCGCACGCTACGACGGCTGCGCGAAGTGGCTCGCGGGCTGGGACGGCGGCGCCGATGAGCTCGACGGCTATATCGTGAGCACCGTCGCCGCGCACGACGCACCGGTGAAGCCGCGCGCACTGGCGCGTCGCCAGGACGTCGCCCGCTTCAACGAGAAGAAGCCCGGCTGGCGCGAGCAGATCCGCGCCGAGGAGCTCGCTGTGACGGCGGACGACGTGCGCGCCCTCGCAGCTGCGCTCGCGGACGACGACCCGGCGAGCGGCGTGTGCGTCTTCGGCGGGCGCGAGGCGCTCGAGGCGAGCGAGATCGAGCTGGAGCTCACCGAGCTCTGCTAGGGCGGCGGCGCGCGAGATGCAGACAGACCCGATAGGCCTGACCTTGCCCTAGCTCGCCGAGCTTTGCCGGGGCGACGGCGCGCCTGCGAAACTATCGGGAGTTCTTGGCGCGAATGCGAAGAAATCGGGAGTTGTTGAGGGTATTCGCCCCAACAACTCCCGATTTCTTTGCAAATGCACCAAGAACTCGCGTTTTCTTTGCACAGAGACCCGAGAGCGCGCTAGACGAGCAGGTCGTCGAGCGCGAGCTTCGGCACATGGTGGGAGCCGTCGGGCTCGCGCCAATAAGTGAGGCCGTGATCGGTCGTCGCGGGTTCGAGGACGATCTTCTCGGCACGCGGGCCGAGGGCGATGACCATGGCGACGGCGTAGCCCGCGTCGGTCAGGCCGAGCTCATCGCCCAAGCAGGCGTCGTAGCTCTTGTGCATACAGGCGCCGAGGCGTCGCGAGGCGGCGGCGAGCACGATGGACTGGCTCGCGATCCCCACGTCGATGAGACGGATCGGGTTGGCGACGAGCTTGGCCGGCAGGCAGACGACGACGTAGCCGCCGGGGCACTCACCGGGCTCCGGGCCGTTCCAGTCTTTGAGGGCGCCTGCCCAGTGCAGGTGCGAGAAGACCTTCTCCGCTGCCTCGGCGTCGTCGGCGCTCACCACACGGAAGCGCAGGACCTGCATGTTGTTTCCACAGGGCGAGAGGCGCGCGGCGTCCACGAGCTCGCGGAGCACGCCCTCCTCCACCGCCTCGCCGCTATAGCGCCGGTACGTGCGCGCGCCCTCGATCAGCTGGTGGAACTCGTTCGCATCGATCATGCCCGATCCCCTTCCCTACTCCGCGGAGCCCGCGGACGGGCCGGCGCCGTTGCCACCCTGGCCGCCGCGGCGGCGCCTGCGGCGACGCGGCTTCTGCTCGCCGCCCTCGCCCTGGGCGCCCTGGCCCTGCTGCCTGGGCTGCTGGTTCTTTTGCTGGCGGGACGCCTGGCCCTGCTGGGCCGCGGCGCCGCCCTTGTCGCCGGGGCGACGGCGCCGAGAAGGACGCATCCCCCCGCCGCGCGGCTGCTGGCGCTGCTCGTCGGCCGCAGGCTCGGGCGCGCCCTCGGCGCGATGATGCCTGCGGCGGGCGGTCCCCTGCTTGGGCTCGGCGTCCGGCCTCATGTGCGCCGGGGCCGCGGCCTGCTTGCCGCCGTCGCCCGGGGCGCGGCGCTTGCAGCGGCGCCCCTCCTGCTCGGAGCCCGGCTGCTGCTCGCCGCGCTGACGGCGCTCACGGCCTTGCTGGCCTTGGCCGCGCTCCTGGCGCTGGCCGCCCTGGCCCTCGTCGCCGCCGCGGCGACGACGCTTGCGCGTCTCGACGAAGATGTCGCTCGCGTCGGGGACCTCGGCGGGGATGACGCCGTTCTTTCGGTCGAGCTCGGCGAGGGCCATCTGCACGTCGGGCGACTGCAGGCGCTCGAGGACCTCGCGCGACACGGTGTCGGGCCTGCACGGGCAGCCGAGCTCCTCGGACTTCTTGACCGCGGCGTCGGAGGCGGTCATGTCGGCGAGGTTCACGCGGATGGTCTTGCCGCCCTCCAGACGCAGGACAATCTGCTCCTTGGGCGTGTTGTACTCGACGATCTTTCCCTTACCGAGCGGGGTGTCGATGACGGCGTTGCGCTTGGGCGCGCGGCCCTTGAAGTCGCGGTAGGCCTCGAACTCGTAGCGCAGGCAGCACATGAGGCGGCCGCACGCGCCCGAGATCTTGGTCGAGTTCAGGGGCAGGTCCTGCTCCTTGGCCATGCGGATGCTCACCGGGTCGAAGCTCATGGCGAAGCGGCGGCAGCACAGCTCCTGGCCGCAGTGGCCGTAGCCGCCCACGATGGCGGCCTCCTCGCGCACGCCGATCTGGCGCATGTCGATGCGCACGTGCAGCTCGCGCGAGAGGTCGCGCACGAGCTGGCGGAAGTCGACGCGATCCTCCGCGGCGAAATAGCAGACGGCCTTCTCCTCGTCGAAGAGGTACTCGACGCCCACGGGCTTCATCTCGAGCCCGGAGGCCGAGACGAGCCGGCGGAACGTCGGCATGGACTCGTCGCCCCTGCGCGCAAGCTCGTCGGCGCGGTCGAGGTCGGCATCGGTGCAGATGCGCAGGACGTTCTTGAGCTGAGCGTGGCCAATGGCGAGGGTCAGCTCGTCGTTGGTCATCGACTGGGCGTCGCCGACGGCGAGGCCGATCTCGTGGCCGCGCTCGGTCTGCACGATCACGTGGTCGCCCTCCTGGGCGCCCGTGCCGCAGGGGTCGAACCACAGCTCGTGCACCGAGTACTCGAGCTTGACGGGAATCACATTGGGCATTTACAGTGCCTCCTTTATGGCAAGCAGCATGACCTCGAGCGTCAGCTGCGCAGAAACGTTCCTAGAGAGGTGCGCCACGGCGTCCGAGCAAGCCTTGAGCGCCGCGAGCACGCCTGCGGCCGTCGTGTACGCCGCGATGCGCGCGATGACGTCGGCCGCGTCCGCGTTGACGATCGCCGCGTCCACATCCTCGCAGGTCAGGAGCACGTCGCGCAGCATCGACTCGGCGGCGGAGATAGCCTCCATCATACCTGAACGCTCGCGGGCGGTGAGCTCGCGCTTGTTCGCCGCCTCGACCGCCTTGAGGGCCGCGGCGGTGAGGAAGTCGGAGCTTTCCTTGACGGCGGCTTCCTGGGCCTCCTTGACGTCGGCAAGAGGGACCTTGACGGCAGCGGCGATCTCGCCGGCGGACTTGATGATGTCCCAAGAGTCGTCGCGGGCAAGCTCGCCGATCGTCTGCACGACGAGGCGGCGGACCTGCCGGCGGCTCGTGGAGTTGAGAAAGTCGCAGGCGCGCGCGGGGGTGCCCGCGACGGCGAGCGCGATGCGCGCCTCGCGCTCAGAGGCGCCCGACTCGCGCAGCACCGCCTTGAGCGCCGCGTCCGGGGAGGTCACGCGGAAGGGCACGACCTGGCAGCGGCTCACGATAGTGGGCAGCATCGCAGCGACGGTGCGGCCGCAGAGCACGAAGACGACGCCCGCCGGCGGCTCCTCGAGGGTCTTGAGCAGCGCGTTTGCCGCCGTGCCGCGCAGCAGGTCCGCACGGTCGAGGATGTAGACCTTCGCCTTCGCGCGCATGGGCGCCAGGCTCACATCCGCGATGAGGTCGCGGATCTGGTCGGCGAGGTAGCCCGTGGCGCTCGCAGGCGCGAGCCAGTGAACGTCCGGGTGCGTATGGTGAGAGACGCGGCGGCACTCGTCGCAGGTCGCGTCGCCGCCGTTGGGGCACACGACGCACTTGGCCAGCGCCTCCGCGGCGTCGAGCTTGCCCGACCCGGGCGCCCCGACAAAGAGGTACGCGTGGCTGAGCCTGCCCTCGGCGATGGCCTGGGCGAGGAAGTCATGGACGCGCGGCTGGTCGGCGACGGCCGCCAGGGCGCGCGGTGCGGATGCGGCGGCCTCGGTCATCGGTCCTCCCCCGCGAGGTCGGGAAGGAGGTCGGCGAGCGCGTCCGCTAGCCGCCCCGCGACCTCCTCGACCGTCCCCGTGGCGTCGACGCGGCGCACGCGGCGGGGCTCCTCCGCAACCAGCCGCAGGTAACCTTCGCGCACGCGGCGCTGGAACGCGACGCCCTCCGCCTCCATGCGGTCGGCGCCGTCGCGCGTCGCGCGGGAGAGCGCGGCGTCGGTGTCCATGTCGAGCACGAGGGTGCGGTCGGGGGCGACGCCGCAGCTGCCGAGCGCGTTCGCGGCGCGGATGGTCTGCTCGGCAAGCGAGCGCCCTGCTGCCTGATACGCGAAGGTCGAGTCGTAGAAGCGGTCGCAGACGACGACCGCGCCGCGCGCGAGGGCAGGCTCGATGACCTGCCGGACGAGCTGTGCGCGCGACGCCTCGAAGAGAAGAAGCTCGCACTCGGGCGCCATCTCTGAGTTCTCGGGGTCGAGCACGAGGGCGCGGATCTTCTCGCTCACGGCGGTGCCGCCGGGCTCGCGCAGGCGCACGACCTCGCGCCCCGTCGCCGCGATGCGGTCGGCGAGAATGGCGGCCTGCGTCGACTTGCCGCAGCCGTCGGCCCCCTCGAGCGTGATGAACAATCCTCGCATGGCACCTCTTTGCCGTTATTGTTTGTAACTTTCTGATTGTAGCGCGATGGGCAACGGGCACGCCACGCGGCGGCCCGCCGGTCGCCGCGAAGACGCGGACGATGCGAGGCGCGCCCCACGGACAATACGAGGCACAAGAAGAAACGCCGAGATTGCGCATCTTTACAAATCTGCCGCGATTTCACAGCATTTTGTAAAGATACGCAATCTCGACGCGGAGCGATGAGCGAAGCGGACGCCCTGGTTACGCGGGACGGCCGTTTGGGGTGAGCGAAGCGGCCGCCTTGGGCACGTGGGGCAGTCGTTTGGACGTGTGAAGCGACCAGATTTAGGCGGACGGCGTGTCCTGAGGGGGGTGGCAGGTAGAACTGACGCGGGGCCGGGCGCAGACAAGCGCTCGGCCCCGCGAGCTGAAGCTACTCCTCCGCCTTGGCCTTTTTGGCAGTGGACTTCGCGGCGGACTTCTTTGTCGCGGCTTTCTTTGCGCCGACGGTCTTCTTCGTGCCGTCGGCCTTCTTCGCGCCGCCGCGGCCGCGGGCGGCCTTCGCGGCCTCGCGCTTCTCGCGCCCGGGGCAGTCCATGTTGGGGCAGAGCTTCCAAGGGCCGCGCGCCGTGGTGACGACGACCATGGGGGCGCCGCAGTCCGGGCACTCCTCGCCTGTGGCCTCGAGCTTGCCGCGCGCGGGCAGCGGGTAGCTCGTGCCGCACTCCTCATAGTTCGTGCAGCGGATGAAGCGCTTGCCCGTCTTTTCGGACTTGTGCGCGATGAGCTTGCCCACGCGGCCGGCCTCGGCGCACGCCTTGCAGGTACCTACCTCGACGTCGGGCTCGACGTTTGTGGGGCAGGCGGGGTTGATGCACTGCTCGAAGGCGCGGCTGCGGAAGGGGTGGACCTTCACGCGCGGGGCGCCGCACTCGGGGCACACGGCCGCGTCTCCCTCGAGGGCCTCGATGCGGCCCTGCGGCAAGGGATAGGTGACGTCACAGTCGGGCCAGCCCATGCAGCCGGCGAAGCTGCCGCGGGTCTTCGCGGAGGTCTTGACCACGAGGTCCTTGCCGCACTTGGGGCACACGCCGATCTTCGCGTCGGCGGTGACGGCGTCAGCGATGGCCTCGCTCAAATCCTCGGTGTGCTCGATGAGCCCGTCCATCATACCGGCAAGAAGCGCCCTCGAGTGGTTGACGACCTCGGCCTGGGTGTCGGTGCCCTCGGCAACCTTGTTCATGTCGTCCTCGAGCTCGGAGGTCATCTCGGGCGTGGTGATGCGCGGCGCGTAGGTGTGGAGCGCGTCGATGATCGCCATGCCGAGCTGGCTCGGCTCGCAGGGGTCGTTCTTGAGGTATTTGCGCTGGTAGAGCGTATCGATGATGCTCGCGCGCGTGGACTTGGTGCCCAAGCCGCGCTTCTCCATCTCTTGGATGAGCTTGCCCTGGCTGTAGCGCGCGGGCGGCTCGGTCTGCTTGGCGGCGAAGTCCATCGACTCGACGTCGCACACGTCGCCGACGTTGAGCTCGGGGAGCTGGTCGTCCTTCTTGAGGCCATAGGGGTAGATGGAGCGGAAGCCGGGCTTGGCCAGCACGTTTCCGCTCGCGGTGAAGGGCTCTCCGGCAACGTCGAGCGTGACCTTAGTGCCCTCGATGGTCGCCGGCCCCATGAGGGTGGCGAGGAAGCGGCGAGCGATCAGGTTGTAGAGCTTCCACGCCGCGGGCTGGAGCTTGTCGGGGTCGGCCGCACCCGTGGGGTAGATGGGCGGGTGGTCGGTCGTCTCCTGTTTGCCGCGGGTGGCGGTGAGCTTGGGCTGGCCGAGGAGGGACTTGCAGGTCGAGGCGTACTGCGGGACCTTGGCGAGGGTGCGCACGCAGTCCTTGAGGTCCAGCGAGCTCGGGTAGACGGTGTTGTCCACGCGGGGGTACGAGATGAGGCCGTCCATGTAGAGGCTCTCGGCCAAGCGCATGGTGCGGGCGGGGCTGATGCCCTCGGCGGCGGCTGCCGCCTGCAGGCTCGTGGTGTTGAACGGCACCGGCGGGCGCTGGGTGCGGCTCTTGCGCTCCACGCCCTTGACCGTGGCCTCCTTGGCATCGGCGACCTTGGCCCAGGCCGCGTCTGCCGCGTCCTTCTTCCAGAAGCGGCCCTCGGCGTGGGTGATCTTGAAGGCGTCGGAGCCCGCGTGCGCCGCCTCTCCCGAGATCACCCAGTAGTCGTCGGGCACAAAGGCCATGCGCTCGCGCTCGCGCTCGACCACCAGGGCGAGCGTCGGCGTCTGCACGCGACCGGCGGAGCGGGTGTTTCCCAAGCCGGAGAAACGCGCCGTGGTGAGGTAGCGCGTAAGGACGGCGCCCCAGATAAGGTCGATGTACTGGCGGCTCTCGCCTGCGTCGGCGAGGTCCTGGTCGAGGTCGACGAGGTTCGCGAAGGCGTGGTCGATCTCGGCCTTGGTAAAGGCGGAGTAGCGCGCTCGGGAAACAGGCACGTCCGGGTTCACGTCGAGAATCTGGCGCAGAGCGTCGGAGCCGATGAGCTCGCCCTCGCGGTCGAAGTCGGTGCCAATGACCACGGAGTCGGCCTTCTTCGCGAGGTTCTTGAGGGAGCGGATGATGCCCTTCTCGGCCGGGAGCTTCTGGATCGGGGCCCACACGAGGTACGGGAGGCTCGCGATCTTCCAGCCCTTGATGTCGATGCCGTCCTTGAGGTACGGCTTGCGCTTGGACTTGTAAGGCGGGCGCTCGAGGCCGTCGGGCAGGTCGGCGGGCATGATCTCGCCCTCCGCATCGACGGCGAACCAGCCCTCCGAGTCGTTGAACTTGAGCTCGGTCGGGAAGTCGGGCTGGAGGATGTGCCCGCGCAGGCCGATGGCCACGCAGTCCTCACCGCCCATGCGGAAGCGATAGACGGGCGTGTCGTAGACCTTGTCCGCCTTGGGCTTGCCCGACTCAGAGAGCAGGCGGGCGATCTGGCCTGCGGCGTCGTTCTTCTCGGTGACGATGAGCTTCAAGGGTGGATCCTAACTATCTGTGGTGCCTTTGCGTCCGCGGCGGGGCGCTCCCGTGCGCACATTATATAGAGAAGTTAACGGGCGGCAAGGTCTCCCTTGCCGCCCGTCATGGTTTGTACGGATTGCTTATTCCTCTTCGAAGGCGTGCTGCTCGTAGTCCTCGCGCGTCCACTTGAGCGATGCCTTGCCGTCGCGGGCGATGAGCACGTAGCGTGCGACGGCAAGGGCGACCTCGTACAGCCCGATGAGCGCGGCGAACATGAGGACCATGGTCACGGGGCTCGCGTCGGGGGTGACGATGGCCGACAGCGCCATGAGGCCCACATAGACGAAGCGCCACTGGCCGCGCAGGGTGGCGTAGGGCACCAGGTGCAGGATCGTGAGGTAGAAGATCACGAGCGGCAGCTGGAACGCGATGCCGAAGCCGATCTCGAGCATCATATAGATGTTCAGGTAGTCCTCGGCGTCCGCGATGGAGTTCGCGAACTCGAAGGTCTGTTCGAGCAGCCAGCCGAAGGCGGCGGGCTGGATGACGAAGTAGCAGAAGATCATGCCGAGGAAGAAGAGCCCGACCATGGCGGCGACGGTGGGGATGACCCACTTGCGCTCGCTGGGCTTCAGCGCCGGGAGAAAGAAGCCCATGATCTCCCAGATGACGATCGGCGTGCAGATGATGACCGAGAAGAAGCACGCCACCTTGAATCGGATGGTGAAGCCGCCCAGCGCGGTGAGGACCGTGAGCTGGCCGCCGCGCATCGCGTCGCGGATCTGGTCCATCATCATCTCGATGAGGGTCGGCGTCGCGAAGTAGACGATGACCGCGCAGACCGCGATGGAGACGACGATGATGGTGACCCTTCGGCGAAGCTCGCCGAGGTGGTCGAACAGGGGCATACGTGCGGGACCGATAGGCATGGGGCTTAGGCCTCCTTCTCGGTGGTGGAATCAGTCGCGTCGGCCTCGGAGGTCTCCTTGGAGGGGCGCTTCATGGTGTAGAGATCGGCGACGGAGGGCTTCTTGGGAGCCTCGGGCTCGGCCGGCTCGGAGGGGGCGTCCGCGGCGCCTGCCGCGGCGGAATCCGCATCTGCGTCCGCGTCGTCGTCGGCCGCGGCCTTCTCGGCCGCCTCCTTCTCGGCGGCCTCCTTGGCCTTGCGCTCGGCCTCGAGGCGCTTCTTGCGCTCAGCGAAGGTCTCGGCGCGCTTGGGCGCGGGCGCGCCGTCCTCGATGTCGGCGTCCTCGTCGAACTCCTCGCGCTTGCGGTTGGGCTTCTTGTCGCTCATCGCCTCGGTGGCAGGATCGACGATCTCGGTCTGGACGACCTGCGTGAAGCCCTCCTGCGCGTTCCTGAACTGGCGCAGGGCGCGGCCCAGGGTCTTGCCCATGCCGGGCAGCTTGTCGGGGCCAAAGATCATGAACGCGAAGAGCAGGATGAGTACGAGCTCTGTTTCTCCGATGCCAAACACTGGTAAGGGTCCCTTCGTCTACTGCCTGATGTTGAGGTCGTCGGCGACGCCGAGCAGGCCGAGCACGCGCGCCACGTTCTTCTGGGGGCTCGCGACGACGAGCTGCTTGCCGGCCTCCTGCGCGCGGTGGGCGGCGCCCACCAGGACGCCGATGCCGGTCGAGTCGATGTAGGGCACCTGCGCGAGGTCGATGGTGACCTCGGGCGCGGAGCCCGCGAGCGCGGCGTCGACGGCGCTGCGGAGCTGGTCGGCGTTCGAGACGTCGACCTCACCCTCGACGAGGACCTTCGCCGCGTCGTCGCTGGTGTTGATGGAAAGGCTCATGGTTTTCTCCTTATGCCTCAGGGCTAAAGGCCCGTGCCCGAGAGGTTGCCCAAGGTGTCGGAAAGGCCCTGGGCGCCCGTCTGGGACGAGCCGGTGGTTGACGTGGAGCCGTCGGCAGAGGAGCCGTCGGCGGACGAGGAGCTGTTCTGCGCGGACTCCATGGACTGCAGGCGCTGGGTCGCGTAGGACTTCGCGCCGTACTCGTCGTCGGGGTCGGTCTGCTGCGCCTTGGCGTAGGCGGCCTTGGCGGAGTCGTTGTCGCCGGAGGCCTCGTAGAGCATGCCGAGGTTGGCCCAGGCAGGGCCGTAGTCGGGCGCGGAGGCGGTGAGGTCCTTCATCTGCTGGAGCGCAGAGGTCCCGTCCTGCTGGTAGTAGGCGCACAGGGCCTTGTCCACGCGGACGGCGTTGGAGTCCTTGAGCGCGAGGTACTCGTCGTAGTACTTGACCGCCTTGCCCAAAAGGTCGTTCGCGTGGGTCGTGTCGGCGTCGGTGGTGCCGTAGTAGCGCACGTAGGTGCCCCAGGTCATGTAATCCTTGCCGAGGTTGAGCAGGGTGGCGAGGTTCTGGGAGTCGGAGGTGTACTTCTCTTCCAGCGACTTCACGGCCTCACCGTACTTGTCGTCGGCCTTGGCGATGTTGGAGTTGGTGCCGGAGTCGGAGGCGCTCGAGGAGTCCTGCGAGCTATCGGAGGACGAGCTGCTCGACTGCTGAGCCGAGGAGGAGTCGTCGCTCTTGCTCGACGAGAAGATCGCCTGGAGCGACGGGAGCATGAGCGAGAGCGCCATCAGGACCGCGAAAAGGACGATGACGACCTTGCCGGCGGGGCCGATGTTGCTGCTCTTGTTCGTGCTCTTCTTGGTGCTCTTGTTCGCCATGCGATGGCGCCTTTCTCGTCGTTTGCCCAAAGGGGGCGATTAGCCCACAAGTTTATAGATTATGGCAAAAGAGCCCTTCCCATGCCGGGAAGGGCTCTGGTGTGCGCAAAAAAGCGGAAAACGCGGTGCTCGCGCCCGGCAGGCCTGCCGACCAGCGGCTTAGCGCGCCGCCTTGGCAAGACGGGCGCTCACGAGCTTGACCGCGACGACGAAGACATCGAGCGCCTGGCCAAGCTCCTCGAGGGAGGGGAAGGTCGGCGCGATGCGGATGTTCGTGTCCTTGGGGTCCTCGCCGTAGGGCCAGGTCGCGCCGGCGCCGGTGAGCTTGACGCCGAGGTCGGCCATGAGGGCGACGATCGCCTTGGCGGAGCCCTCGGGGCCGTCGAAGCTCACGAAGTAGCCGCCCTTGGGATCCGTCCAGGTGGCCACGCCGGTGCCGCCGAGGCCCTCATTGAGCTTCTGCTGCACGAGCGCGAAACGCGGGCCGACAATGGCCGCGTGCCTCTTCATGTGGGCGCGGACGCCGTCGAGGTCCTTGAGGAACTTGACGTGGGCGAGCTGGCCGATCTTCTCGGGGCTGACGCGCATCGTCGAGAAGGCCGCGCGGATCTGGGCCATGTCGTCGGGGTCGGCGGTCACGAACGCGATGCCGGAGCTTGGGAAGGTGACCTTTGCGGTGGAGCCGAACTCGTAGACGAGGTTCTTGTTGCCCGCCTCGTGGACGGCGTCGAAGATGTTGAGCAGGTGGTCGCCCTCCCCCTCAAAGGTGTGGACGCAGTAGGCGTTGTCCCAGAAGATGCGGAAGTCGGGCGCAGCAGGCTTTAGGGCGCCGAAGGCGCGCACGGTCTCGTCGGAGTAGGTGATGCCCGTCGGGTTGGCGTACATCGGCACGCACCAGATGCCCTTGACCTGCGGATCGTTCTCGACGTACTCGCGGACGACGTCCATGTCCGGGCCGTCGGGGGTCATGGGGACGGGGATGTTCTTGATGCCGTAGCTCGCCGTGACGGTGAAGTGGCGGTCGTAGCCGGGCGCGGGGCAGAGGAACTTGACCTCGCCCTGACGGCACCAGGGCTCGTTGCCGTCGATGCCGTGGGTGTAGGCGCGGCACACGAGGTCATGCATGAGGTTCAGGCTGGAGGAGCCGTTGACGACGACGTTGGCGGGGTCGACGCCGAGGATCTGGGCGGCGAGCTTGCGCGCGGAGGGGATGCCGTCGGGCAGGCCGTAGTTGTCCACCGCGACGCCCTCATCGGTGAGGTCGGTCTCGGAGGTCAGCAGATCGAGCATCGGGCGCGAGAGCGCGGTCTGCTCGGGGCTCGGCTTGCCGCGGGCCATATCGAGCTTGAGGCCGAGGGCGCGCACCTCGTCGGCCTGGGCCTCGAGGTCGGCGATCGCCGCGTCGAGCTCGGAATCGGTCATTGCCTCGTACATGTTGGGCATGGAAGTCCTCCTTCGTCGGTGGCCGCGCTGAGTATAGTATTAGCGCGGCGCTGACGCGCGCGACGGCGAACGAAAGGTACCCAAATGGACATGTTCGAGGTTCGCTCCGAGGACTACGGCGAGCTCCAGCGCCTGGTGGACGCGGTGTTCCGCCCCGGGATCTCCAGCCAAGCCACGGCGAGCAAGATCGATGTGCTCATGAGCTCGGACGCCTTCGACCTGTGCGATGACCTCGCCGAGGTGGTGGACCTGCTCCCCTCCCGCACCTTCACGCGCACGCAGCTGTGCGACCAGCTGAACTCCATCCTCTCCGGCCACGGCTGGGGCGGCGTCTACGGCACCGTCGAGTAAGACGCCGGGCCGGGAACGGCAGCGAAGTATCCGAGGCGCCGCGGAAAACCCGTCCCTGCCCCAGGTCGGCGTTCCCCGCGGGCGGATGGTTTTTACGCGCCCCCTGTTGCACCGCGCCGCAAAAAACAGGCGCCCGGAAACGAATCCGGGCGCCTGCGCGCACAGCGACGATGTGGACGGCGCGATTACTCGTCCTCGGCGAGGGCCTCGGCGATCTCGTCGGTGATGTTCATCGTGTGGTAGACGTTCTGGACGTCCTCCAGCTCGTCGAGGCGGTCGACGAGGCGCTGGACCTTCTTTGCGTCGGCGACGGAGACATCGGTCGGCGTGGTCGGGACCATGGTGAGCTCGGAGCCCTTGACCTCGATGCCCTGGGCCTCGAGACCCTTCTGGACGTCCTGCATCTTGTCGTAGGCGGTCCAGACGATCCACTCCTCGCCGGCGTCCTCGTAGTCCTCGCCGCCGGCCTCGGCGACGGCCATCATGAACTCGTCCTCGTCGACGGCGTTCTCGCGGTCGGCGACCTTCTTCTCGTCGGAGTGGATGACCTTCTCGACGGCGATGGAGCCCTTGCGCTCGAACTGGAAAGCGACGGAGCCGGCGGTGCCCAGCGAGCCGCCCGCGTGGGTGAAGGCGGAACGGACGTCGGCGGCGGTGCGGTTCTTGTTGTCGGTCAGGCAGTCGACGTAGACCGCGATGCCCGCGGGGCCGTAGCCCTCGTAGGTGATCTCGGAGTAGACGGCGGCGTCGGCGCCGGCGCCGAAGGCCTTGTCGATGGCGGCCTTGATCTTCGCGTTGGGCATGGAGACCATGCGCGCGCGGGCGACGGCGGCGGCGAGCGACGCGTTGTTCTCGGGGAGCGGGTCGCCACCGAGCTTGGCGGCAACGGTGATGTTGCGGGAAAGCTTGGAGAAGAGCGCGGAGCGCTTGGCGTCGATCGCGGCCTTCTTGTGCTTAGTGGTAGCCCACTTAGAGTGTCCGGACATGCACATCTCCTTTGGTTTGCGGCACGATTGCCGCGCACGGCATGAAACATTCACATGCTATAGGAAAGTAAGCCTGCGTGTAAAGTGTCTGTTGAAGTCGTGACAATACCTGCAAATTGTAAATCGCCGACGCCGAGGGCACGCCTTTAGGGTATGTGTACACGGTCCGCACCCAAGCGCCGGGAGGTCTATTTTGGTCGCCAACCTCTGTATGCTCGCCGCCATGACGGCTGCCGTCGTGCTCTGCTCGTTCGTCGCGAGCTTGATTCCGGGCCGCCCCGTGCCCGAGGTCGTCTTTTTCGTCGTGGCCGGCGTCGTTCTCGGCCCGGGCTGCCTGGGCGTCGTCCACGCCACCCCAGGGCTCGACCTGGTGGGTCGCCTCGGCATGGGCCTGCTCTTCCTCATGGCCGGCTACGAGCTCGACCTTCGCGAGCTCACGGGCTCCATGGGCCGCCACGCCGCGCTGTGCTGGGCGGTCTCGTTCGGCGCGGCGCTACTGCTTACGCCCGCGCTCGGGCTCGGGCTCGACCAGACGGGCGTGGCCGCGTTCTCCATCGCGCTGACCACCACGGCCTACGGCACCCTCGTGCCCATCATGCGCGACCGCGAGCTGGGCGGCACGAGCGTCGGAGAGGTCATCGAGTCCTACGGCGCCATGGGCGAGATCCTGCCCGTCGTGGCGATGTCTTTGCTCCTCTCCCCCAGCCGCAGCCTCGGCGCGAACGTCGCCGTGCTCGTCGGCTTCGTCGCGTTCTGCGTCTTCGTCGCCTCGCGCGGCCGCTGGGCGGCCGAGATGGGCTCGCGCCTCTCGCGCTTCCTGCACGAGAACGCCGAGAGCAGCTCGCAGCCCACGCTGCGCGCCGTCGTCGCCCTTCTTTGCGCGCTGCTCGCGATCGCGGCGGTGCTCGACCTCGACGCCGTGCTCGCCGCGTTCGCCGCAGGCTTCATCCTTCGCCACGTGGCGCCCGCCGAGCACGGCCACCTCCTCATGGACAAGGTCGAGGCGCTCGGCAACGGCCTGTTTGTCCCGGTCTTCTTTGTGTACTCCGGCATCGGCATCGAGCTCGCCGCCGTCGGCGAGCGGCCCGGCCTGCTCGTCGGGTTCGTGGCGCTTCTGCTGCTCATCCGCGCGTTGCCGCTGCTGGCCTCGCTCGCCCTCGCTCCCGAGACGCGCACCATGCCGCTCGGCGAGAAGATCTCGGCGTCGCTGTACTGCACGATGGCCCTGCCGCTCATCGTGGCCCTCACCGAGGCGGCGGCCGCCTGCGGCGCCATGGACGAGCAGATGGCGAGCGTGCTCGTGTGCGCGGGCGCCCTCACCGTACTCGTGATCCCCATAATCACGAGCCTCTCCGTCCGCGCCGTCGCGGCGCACCCCGTCGACGCCGTCCACGAGGTCATGGAGCACCCCCACGACCTGCGCGAGATCGTCCACGAGCACCACGTCCACGCGCACGAGGTCGCCGAGGAGCTGCGCGAGGAGCGCCGCCACCTCCACGAGGAGGGCGTGCATCTGAGCTCCGCGGACTTCTTGGCAAGAAGGGCGGAGCTTCGCCGCAGGCACCGGCGCCAGTAGGCCGGGAGAGGGGCAGGCGGGCCGAGCGCCGGGGTTTCTTAGCCGCAAGCTAATTGCTGCTCCCAAAACATTTCGCAACAGCTTGCGACGCAATCCAACAAAGCCGCAGGTAGAAATAGCAGTTTTCGTCATATTACAGAACAGTTCGAAACGCTCTCAAACGCTCCGTTCGGGATTATTCGTACCGGGATTTGTACCGACCCACACCCCCAAGCAGAAAGCTGGCCCGGACCAGCGAGGCCCGAGCCACCCAGCAAGATTTGCTCTCCCAACAGCTTTCCGGCAACGGGCGCGACCAGGGTGCAGCTCGAACTCACGGCGCTCGGCGTCCGATGCCGCCTTCAGCTCCTCGATCTACTTGGCCAGCACCTCGGCCGACTCCACGGTCTTGGCTGCCTCTGCGATCTGGGCCTCCTGCTCGGCGAGCGCCGCGCGGGTCTCCTCGTCGTCGGGCGCGCCTACTTACCCGGACGCTTTCGACTCCTGCTGCTCGTCTTTGGCCTGCGGGTCGCCTTGCTACCCCTGCTGCTCTTCGCCCTACGCCTACGCACCATCCTGCCTACCATCCATGGGGACCGCTTTCCATATCCGGTAGGCAAAGAAAAAGCCTGCTCCCGATTTCACGTCGGGAACAGGCTATTGGTGCGTCACAAATGGAAGCGACGATGGGGCTTGGGGTTGATATCGTTAAATGGCTATTTAGCTGCTTGAGATCGACCTTCGAGACGTCGATTTCGCCGGACATGAGCTTAGGAAGAAGGGTGTCGCGAAGAGCAGCCAGCTTATTACCTTCTGTCTCCAACAAATACTGTTGATATAGCAACGGGTTTGCAAATGCGCTGAATGCCTTACATTCTCCGGGGCGAGGAATAGTCAATTTAACGGATTTCATTATTTTGCTCGATACCTCAGGAAACGTTGTTCCGGCGCCCATGTCTGCGATCCTCTGTTTATTTCGGACCAAAAAGCAGTAGGTGAATGCCGTACCGATTGATTTATTCGGCACCACGGACTTGAAGCCCTGATTCGTCGCAACCTCATTAGCGGCAATGGCGACATAGCCAATGGGCGCGCGAGAGCTGAATAGAACGCTGCCTTTGGGCATCAGTTTTGCGCTGCAGGAGTTATATCCTTCCTCGGTTATGTCATCCGCACCGCGTGATAGGAACTTGTCATTCGCATTAGATAGGTCGCGGGGAGTAACCCAGCCGATGCCATCTTGGCAATAATACTCTGGCCTTTTCTTAGATGGAGTTGCCCCACCGACAACCTCGCCAATGTCAGCCAAGGTGCCATCATATGGGCCCGATTCAGGAAAGAGATCATCATATTTAGCGAGCAGTAACTCTTCTAAATAGCCATTTAGGTGAGAAAAGTATCGACGATATCCTTCGGTGTACTTACCAGTCTCATCTGCCTTTTAATTTTTCCGCGTATCTTACGGGTAGAAAGTTCTTGGTATGCCGCAGAGAGGACGTTTTGGGCTGCAAACAGCGCTTCCCTACATTCCTCTTCATGCACATCGGCACATGCCTCTTCCAGCGTCAAGCGATGCTCTCGAGTCATATCGAGCATATCGTTTACCAGAATCTGATATTGGTACATCTTGAATAGCAACTTCTGGTAGGCGTCTAAAAAACGGCAGATTGCCAGGCCCGATTTTCCCTTAAAAATATAACGAGCCTCTGATGCCTGCGATTTCATTTCATCAAGCTTGAGGTGAAGCTTTAGCTGCCATTCGCCGTCCAGGACATTAGAAATTGCAGGGCCGATTTCTTGCAGTGAGGTTGTATTCGTTAGCCATGAGAAACGCAGACTATTTGCAAATTGCACTTTGTCGCTCGGCTTCAAATGCTTCGCGTTCTCGCTGTAGACATCCATTAGTTTTTCGGTTGCAAGCCATAGATTCAAACGGCGAGAAAAGAGGGCCTGCCTGTTAGACTGTCGCATCTGCAAGAACGATATAGCCAATGCAGAAATAGCTGCAAACGCAGAGGCGCAAGTAGCAATAGTCGTCCAATTTGAATCCACGAATGTCTCCTTGCCCTTAAGCTGGTGAAGTCAAAACCTAGACTGCTGAAATAATCAGATTTTGTCAGCGGTTAGGAAGCATATGGAAATCATCATCAATTCGGTTCTTGCAGAGATGCAGCCAATCTTAAAAGCGAGCCAGTTGAAGCGGCTTAAAGATGCATTAGATCGCGCGTTTGAGCCCAAGCAGAATGAAACAAATGAAACGCTGTTACGGACATTCCTGACGGCCAAGGAGGTCGAAGGGTGTTCGTCTAAGACCCTTCAATATTACGATGACACGCTCGTGCGTGCATTGGCGATGATAGGCAAACCCATTGGCGCAATCGAAAGCGATGACTTGCGGCGATATCTCAACGACTACGAAACCACGCGTCATACTAGCAAGGTCACGATCGACAATATTCGTCGTATTATGTCCAGTTTCTTTTCCTGGTTGGAAGACGAAGACTACATCGTCAAGAGCCCTGTTCGACGGATTCATCGAGTTAAGACGGCTCAACTCGCTAAGGAAACGCTAAGCGACGAAGAGTTGGAAACCTTACGTGATGCCTGTGAAAACGAACGGGACTTGGCGGTTGTAGATCTACTTGCCTCTACCGGCATGCGTATTGGCGAACTCGTACGGCTTGATATTGCCGATGTTGATCTACAAGAGCGTGAGTGCATCGTTACTGGCAAGGGCGACAAGCAGCGTCCAGTTTATTTTGATGCCCGGGCGAAGTTGCGCCTGATGGAGTATCTGGGGACTCGCAGCGACGACAGCTCCGCATTATTTGTTTCGCTTGATTCCACAGCAAGGCGCGTCACGGTGGGTGGTATGGAATTGCGGCTACGGAATCTAGGCAAGAAGGCTGGCGTCTCGCGCGTGTATCCGCATAAATTCCGGCGGACGCTGGCGACCCATGCCATTGATAAGGGAATGCCCATCGAGCAGGTGCAAAGGCTGCTAGGCCATGCGAAAATAGATACCACCATGCACTACGCCATGGTGAATCAAAACAACGTGAAGGCTTCTCATAGGAAGTATTTGGAATGATTACATTATCTGAGGTCGCTGACATACAGACAGGCCCGTTCGGTAGCCAGCTTCACAAGGAGGATTATGTAGCGGAGGGCACGCCAATTGTCACAGTCGAGCATCTTGGCGGTCGGTTCTTCACTAGGCAGAATCTCCCGTTTGTGGATGACGACGATGCCGAACGGTTGAAGAAGTATCGAATGAAGCAGGGCGATATTATCTATAGTCGCGTTGGGTCCGTTGATAGATGTTCTTATGCTGAAGAGGAAAATGAGGGCTGGTTGTTTTCTGGCCGTTGTCTTCGCGTGCGGCCTAAGTGTGAAATCAATTCAGAGTTCCTTTATTACTACTTATCTTCTAAAGAAGTGAAACGATTTGTTGAGGGTATTGCGGTGGGCGCGACGATGCCGTCGATCAACACTGCGCTCATGGGGGAAATACCTATACCAGATTTGCCGGCACATCAACAGGCCTTTATTGCGGCGGTAATGACCCCTATCGATCGTAAAATCGCCATAAACGCTAAGATAAATGGCTATTTAGCTGCTTGAGATCGACCTTCGAGACGTCGATTTCTCCTGACATTAATTTAGGGAGGAGATTGTCACGAAGAGCGGCAAGACGATGGTTCTCTTTACTTGAGCTTGATGCTTGGCTAAGCGCTGATTCAATAAAATCAACGGTTGCTCCACTTGGATTACTCGCAACTTTATAAGTGAGCATCTGCTTTTTGTCCCCTCTTGGCATCTTTGTGCCCTTTGCGCCCTTCATGACGTAATCGAAGAAAGCATCGCTGCGCATGCATGAATAGAGGTAACCGGACTGCTCCGGCTGCTTGGCTCTAAACACTAGGACATCACCCGAGCAGGTTCCAGTTCGGTCTGCATACCAAATTTTTTTAAAGTATGGGCGAATGTTCGAAACCAGAATGTCCCCGGCCTTGTAGACCGTAACTTTTCCGGTTTGGGGCAGGGACGACGGTGCCTGCCTACCCTTCTTGCCAGGGAGCAGAGACTCTGTTGAAACGTAGGTATCAAAGTCAGCCTCATTGTAATCCGCTTTCTCTTTCACTAAACCGCATAGCGTGG
Organism: Coriobacteriia bacterium; assembly: GCA_003150175.1. Classification (GTDB taxonomy): domain Bacteria; phylum Actinomycetota; class Coriobacteriia; order Coriobacteriales; family Atopobiaceae; genus Paratractidigestivibacter. The sequence continues at coordinate 11,585 of QAKZ01000030.1, read as the reverse complement.
AAAGTTCGACAGCGAAACCTTTTTCGTGATTGGCAACCGCTTCGCACTGTTCTTCTAAATAGCCATTTATCCGATTGTTGATAAGAGGGCGTTCGAATGTTGCATCAAGGATGCTGACGATGCGCCGCTGATCATCAATGGAAGGAATTTCTATTTCAATTCGAGCCAAATCATCCGGATGAACGCGGAAGACTTTCATTCCCTTAACGTACTGTCTGAGCAGTTTCTTAAAACGAGCAGACTGAAACAGCCAGTTTAGGTAGGAGGGAAGCACGAGGTCTGGACGGTTCACGCGCACAATAGTCGTCTCAGTGCCGGCAACCGCCGGCAGTTCCTTGGGATTGTTGAACAAGAAAGCGTGACCTAAATCCTCGACCGTTTCCGAGGTCAAGACGTACACGATGTCCTGGTCGCATAGCAACTGACTTTCCCGGATAGGCTCACTGCCAGCAATATATGGAATGGGCTTCTGCGGATTATCTACGTCGATACGGACATCGAACCCTTTATAAAGGTCTCCGTAGTGAATGTAGAGAAAGTCTCCTTGGTCAAGCATTCGCGCACGGGGGACGCTCGCTCCGCGAGAAAACGAGCAGATCTCGCCTAAGACGACCTTACATCCCATACCCAATCGCCTCCAGGTTCTTCTTGATCTGCTCCTGTAGACGGTTGGACTCTTCGAAACACTTGCCAAGCTCGCTAGTCAAGCGTGCCATTTTCTCGTCGAAAGGCTCGTCGTCACCCTCGGGGTCGGCAATGCCTACATAACGGCCAGGCGTTAGGATGAAATCCTGCTTGGCGATATCATCAATCGTCGCAGCCTTGGAGAAGCCCTTCTCCTCCTCGAGCTCGCCGTCGCGGAAGGCATCGAATGCCTTCGAGACCTTAGCTATGTCCTCACCCGTGAACTCGCGGAGCTTGCGGCTTACCATCGTGCCCATTTCGCGAGCGTCGATGAAGAGAGTCTTACCTGTTTGTTTCTTCGCCTTAGAGATAATCCACAGACTCACGGGGATACCCGTGCTGTAGAACAGCTTGTCGGGCATAGCTACAATGCCTTCAACCAGGTCAGCTTCCACGAGTGCACGACGGATGTCGCCTTCGGTGCCCGTCTGACTGGAGAGTGAACCGTTCGCCAGCACCATGCCCATGCGGCCCGTAGCATTCAGGTGGTGCACCATGTGCTGCACCCAGGCGAAGTTGGCGTTACCCTCGGGCGGGATGCCGTAATCCCAGCGCGGATCATCCTTGAGTTTGTCGCCTCCCCAGTCCTTCAGGTTGAACGGCGGGTTTGCAAGGATGAAGTCGAAGCGCTCGTTCTTGTGCACGTCGTTGAAGAAGGTGTCGGCGTTGTAGGGACCCAGATCGGCGTCAATGCCGCGGATGGCCAAGTTCATGGTAGCCATCTTCCAGGTGGTGGGGTTACTCTCCTGGCCAAAGATGGACAGGTCGTTGATATTGCCGGAGTGACGGCGCACGAACTCGGCGGACTGCACGAACATACCACCTGAGCCGCAGCAGGGGTCGTAAACACGTCCGTGGTAGGGCTCGATGATCTCGACCAGCGTTCGCACGATACAGGCGGGAGTATAGAACTCGCCGGCGTTCTTGCCTTCAGCCTCGGCGAACTTGGCCAGGCAGTACTCGTAGGTACGTCCAAGGATGTCGCGGGTGTCGCCCTTCTCGGCCATCTGGACGTTGGTAAACAAATCCACCACCTCGCCCAAGCGGCGCTTGTCGAGTTCCTGACGGGCGAAGTTCTTGGGCAGGATGTTCTTCAGTTTGTCGTTTTCGGCCTCGATCTGGCGCATCGCCTCATCGATGACCTTGCCTATCTCAGGTGTGTGCGCAGCGGCGGCCACCGTGTCCCAGCGCGCCTCTTTGGGGACGAAGAAGATACTCTCGGCGGTGTACTCGTCGCGGTCCTCCTCGAAGCCCTCGCCCTCGGCCACCAGCTCCTCATGCTTCTGCTCGAACTTGTCCGAGATGTACTTCAGGAAGATGAGCCCTAGCACAACGTTCTTATACTCGGAGGCATCGATATTGCCGCGAAGCTTATCGGCGGCTTTCCAAATCTGCTCCTCGAAACCTATCTCGGCGGTGTTGTCCGTTTTTTTTGCCATATGGGTTCCTTACTCGTAGATCTTTGTGTCGGCCCAAAGCTCGCACTGAGCCATGACGGTCTCCGTTGCGTCGGCGACCCCTTCGGGCGGGTACTTGTACTTGCGCAGCAGGCGTTTGATGGCGCGACGCATACCGGCTCGGGCACTTTCCTTTTTCTGCCAGTCAATGGTGGCGTTCCTTCGCATAGCCTCAGTCAGCTCGCGGCTGATGGCCACCAGTTGATCGTTGTCGTAGAAGTCCTTTACCGCCTGAGGCTTGGTTATGGCGTCGTAGAATGCCATCTCCTCGTTGGAGAGCCCGAGCTTCGCGGCCTCGTCGCGATCGGCCATCATCTCTTTGGCCATCTTGACGAGCTCCTCGATGACTTCGGCATTACTGAGCATGCCGTTCAGATAGGCGTTGAGCGTCCCTTGCAAGAGCTCGCTGAACTTACGCGCCTTCACCACGCTCGTGCGCTGATAGGCGCGCACGTGCTCCTTGACGAGCCTCTTTAGCGCTTCAACTGCTACGTTCTTCTCCTTCATGGCGGCGACTTCCGCGAGGAAGCTCTCGTCGAACAGCGATATCTCGACGCTCTTCTCGTCGAACAGGTCGATGACGCCTTCGGCGTGAACGGTTTGTTCCAGGATCGCGGTCACGCGCTTGTTGAACTCGGCGTAGGTCATTCCACCGCCGCCCGCGCCTTTGCGCCCGGTGAGCCTCAGTACCTGCACGCGCAGGACAGAGAGATATGCCGCCTCGTGCTGGTCTTCCTCTGACACGAGACTCTTGCACAAGGAGAGCGCCTGGTTCATGAGCTGGCACTGCTTGAGGAAGTCCTCCATGTCGTCCGAACGCTCGGGCGCGAGCAGCCAGTCGGTCCCTTCGGCGATGGCGTCGGCCAATCTTCCACGGTTGCCACTGAAGATGTCTTCGTGGTAGTCGAAGCCATACAGCAGGTCACGGCAGACGTCCAGCTTCTCCAGGAACTTTGGGTAGGCAGTGGCCGCGACGTCCATGTTGCCGTAGTTGCTCTGGTCGCGGTTGGTGTAGTCCTTCATGGCCTGCTTCAGGGCGCGCGCGATTCCGATGTAGTCGACCACCAGGCCGCCCTCTTTGCCCTTGCACACGCGGTTGACGCGGGCAATGGCCTGCATCAGGTTATAGCCCTTCATGGGCTTGAAAACGTACATGGTCGAAAGACTCGGGACGTCGAAACCCGTGAGCCACATGTCCACGACGATGGCGATCTTCAGCGAGTCGGAGTCATCCTTGAAGCGGCGCTCCATCTCTTTTTTGTGAGTCTTGCCGCCGCAAACCTCGAACCATTCCTCAGGGTCCTGGTTCGACATGGTCATCACAACGCCCAACGTGTCTTTCCATTCGGGGCGCAGCTCGAGCAGCCTGTAGTAGATCTTCATCGCCATGGGACGGCTGTACGCAACGATGAGGGCCTTGCCGGCCAGTACGTCGGCGCGGTAGTTCTCGTAGTGATTCACGATGTCGCGGCATAGCGCGTCGACCGTCTCGGGAGCGCCGAAGATGGCGTCGAGCCCGCCGGTATCGCGCTTGGCCTTCTCGACGCTGGCCTCGTCAGCCTGCGCAGCAAATTCGGCATATGTCGCATCGAGCTGTGCCAGGGTGCCTTCGTCGAGCTTGAGCGCAACAACGCGGCTTTCATAATAAACAGGCTTTGTCGACTCGTCCTCCACCGACTGCGTCATGTCGTAGACGTCGATGTAATCGCCGAAGATTTCTCGGGTGTTGCGGTCTTCCAAAGCGATAGGCGTGCCAGTGAAACCGATATATGAGGCGTTGGGGAGGGCCTTGCGCACCACGCGCGCCGCACCCACCGACACCTTACCGTGCTCGTCCATCTTCTCAATCATGCCGTACTGACCGCGATGCGCCTCGTCCACCATTACCACGACGTTGCTTCGGTCGCATAGCGGCTCGTCGCCGTCGGTGAACTTCTGCATGGTGGTGAAGATGATGCCGTTCGCCTCGCGGCCTACGAGCAGCTCCTTGAGGTTCTCGCGGCTCATAGCCTGAATGGGAGACTGGCGCAGGAAGTCCTTGCAGCGTCCGAACTGGCCAAATAGCTGATCATCCAGGTCGTTGCGGTCGGTTATCACCACGATGGTAGGGCAATTCAGCCGCTCTTGCAGAAGGTGCGCGAAGAACACCATGGAAAGGGACTTTCCCGACCCTTGCGTGTGCCAGAAAACGCCGATCTTGCCGTCACCATCCACGGCTTCAACTGCGCGGTCGATGGCCTTGGCCACGCCGAAGTACTGGTGGTAGGCGGCAAGGATCTTTGTGACTTTCTCGCCAGAGTCATTGAAGCACACGAAATTTTTGATGATGTCCAGAAGGCGAGCCTTGGGCATCATGCCATCGATCATAGTCTTCCAGGTTGCCGTTTTAGTTTCAGAGTAGTCCCCGTCGACCGACTTCCAAGCTACGTAGCGGTCCTCGTCGGCGGTAATGGTTCCCACGCGCGTCTCGGCCATGTCGCTCATAACGCAGAAGACGTTGGGGACGAACATGCTGGGAATGTGGCGCATGTAGTTTCTCAGCTGCAGATAGGCGTCCGAGGCGTCGGTTTCCTCGCGTGAGGGGCTCTTTAACTCGAAGAGCACGAGGGGCATGCCGTTGACGAAACAGACAACGTCGGGACGCTTCTCCGAGTACTCGACGAAGGTCCATTGGTTCACGACGTGGAATGTATTGTTTTCTGGCTTGTCGAAATCGAGTAGGCGAACAATGTCGTCGCGCTCCTCCATCCCGTCGAAGTAGCGAACCTCGACCCCTGACTGTAGATAGTCGGTGAAGGTCTCGTTGCGCTGCCCGAGGCCGCCGCCTTCGATGTCGGAAAGCTTGAGGATTGCCTCCTGGATGGCGGCATTGGGAAGCCTCTTGTTAATACGGCTGAGTGAGGCTTGAAGGATGCCAGGGAGGAATACGTCACGGTACTCGCTGGTGGTTCGGGCGACATCGGGACCGTGGAGGAACTCGTAACCGTGCTTCTCAACGAGCCGCTCAATGAGAGCTTGCTCGTAGAAGTCTTCGTCGATTCTCATGACCGAGTGTTCATAAACGCCCATCCGTGCGACCTTTCCAACAATACGAAGCATGCCTGGGGGGCATTGCAGTACAGACTGAAAAAGCCTCACCAAATCAGACACAAAATCACAGGTGAGAGTATATCAAGCTACGGCACGGCCATATTACAGCGCCATGCAGAAAACGTCGAAGGACACGCTTTTTCGCCTTCTCCGGCGACAGTATTTTGTTTTATCTGCCGCCCACCCCCGCACGGCCAGCCACGGCCGTCGCTGCCGAATCCGAGCCGCACCGCCCGCGCTACGCCCCGCGCGTCTCAGCCGGGGCGGCAGGCGGCGGCCCGGGAGCGCCATGGCCATGCGGGGCGGGCCGCTGTCCGACCCCCGCGCGATTCCCCAGCCGTCTGGCGGCGGCTCGCTTCGCGCCGTGCTCGAGAGCAGCTGTCAAAAGCGCGAGACCCTGGGCCGAAGCTTACTCCCTCAGCAGCCCGAGCTCGCCCAGCCAGTCGACGAAGGCGGCGATAATCCGCTCGGTTCGCCCCTCGATGTCCGTCTCGCTGAAGTCGCCGCGACGGGAGATCTCCACCAGCTCGCGAACGGCGGTGCCGGGCACCTCAGCGCCCTTGTCGTTCGTATAGCCCTCGTAGTACTTGCGCTTATCGGCGAGCTGGTAGTCGGCCGCGCGGATGTTCACGCGCTTCTCCAGCATCGCCTTGTTGCCTAAGGCCTCCAGGTTCGAGCGGTCTGTAAGCGGGTGCACCTCGTTGCGCTTGCGCGCGTAGATGTGCTCGATTTCGAGCGTCGTGTCCAGGTCCATGAGGGGCTGCTCGGGGTCGGAGTAGGCCCACCACACGAGCATCGAGCGCGTGAAGCGGCGCTGATTGGTGAACTGGTAGCTGCGGAAGCGCCCCGTGATGGTCTCGCGGTCGAACAGGTGGCCCGAGAAGTCCGCGTCGCGGCCGTTGACGATGTCGATGAGCGCGGGGTAGACGGGGCCGCGCAGAGCGTTCACGCCGGGGCGCTCGAGCGAGTAGGCGTAGATAAAGCCCGTGATGTAGCGGAGGAACCCGTAGAGCTCGGCGTCGTCGAGGCTCCCGTCCTCGTCGCGCCTCGCGAGGAACCACGTGCTCAGGAGGTACGCCCACATGCCGTTGGGCGCGTAGCTGAGCACGAATAGGCGCCTCAGCACCCGCTCGGAGAACCCCTCCTGCGCGTCCACGCGACGCCAGAAATCGAGAAGGGCCTCCAGGTCATCGAGCGTGGCGTCTTGTTTAAGGATTTCGTAGCCGCCCTCGCTGTAGAAGTCGCGCAGGCTCTTGGTCGTAGTGTCGCGGATACCCTTCTTCGCGCGGCGGTAGTACATGTAGCGGGTGAACAGCTCGTCCAGGGGCGTGCCAGATGTCGGCTTAAAGATGAGGTTGGCCGTCTCCTCCAGCCGCTTCCAGCGGGCGACGAACTCGCCCTTCCTGCCCTCGGCCGAGAAGTGCTTGTAGAACTGGCTCTTGAAGATGTCAGCGTCGGCCAGTGGCAGCCCGCGGTCGTTGAGCGTCGAGAAGATCCGGAGAGCGGTGTCCTGCGACTCCGCCTCGATGGGCAGAAGGATCACGTTGTTGAGGATGCGCGCGGCGAGAAGGGCTATGTAGGTCGGCCACTCGCTCGCCATGTCGGCTATCTTCCTCGCGAAAAAGGCGTAGTTCCTCGCGTAGGCGCTCCTGGCGCCCGCCTCTACCGAGCCGTGGCGGAGGATGTCGAGGAACTCGCCCTTGTCGGCGTCGCTTGCCACCTCGGAGTCGATCTTTAAGGCGCCCATGTCGGGCTCGTCGAACTCGTCGGTCTTCCACACGCAGCCCGCGATGGACTCGCGCACCTTCACCGACTGCTTGTCCTTCATGTTCGCGAACTTGTCGTAGAAGGCGCGGAGCAGAAGCATGATGGTCGTGAGCCTCTGCTGACCGTCGATGATCTCGAGCTGGCCGGCGTCGTTCTTGAAGGTGACGATGGGCCCGAGGAAGTACTCGTCGGCCGAACTGTCGAAGGCGTCGCAGTCGTCGTTGGGGAACGCGAAGGAGAACAGGTCGTCCCACAGCGTCGCGCACTCGTCCTCGCCCCAGGCATAGGGGCGCTGGTAGTCGGGGATGAGGAAGTCAGAGTGTTTGTCGGTCAGAAGCAGCCTGATCGTCTTCTGATCGATGTTGAGCTTGGACATGCGAAAACCTCCGTGCGGGCGGATCAATCCTTGTAGCTCGGATTATTTTACACGGGGAAAGAGAAACACTTAGCCAACGGCATGGCAAGAGCGAAGGGCACAGAAGGCAACGAGAAGGACTATTTTTTTCCACCACTCGTCAGCAGCATCATCGGCGATGGTCACGACCGTCATGACAAGAGAGTCCCTGACTGCAATCTGAACGTCGCCCAGTCGAAAACGAAAACGGAGCCATCGCACGCGAGATAAGCTCTGAAAGTAACTCTTACACGCAAGGAGGATTCATGGTGGAAAGCGGGTACTCCCAGTTCACTCCCCCGGCACCCGACGTCGCTCGCTGGCCCGCCCAATCTCTTGCAGTGTAGCTTGCGGCTTAAATCTATCCAAGGCCCCACGGGCTTGTTCTCGGCCTACGCAGTCACAATCTCTCGAATCCGCGTGGACGGCCTTCCGGGCTGTGGGGCAATCGCAAGGCGCTCCTCGATGCTTTCCTTTGCGACCATACGCGTGGAGCCGACCTTCCACGAGGCGAGCTGACCGGACGAGCACATCTGCGCGACGCGAGCGGTCGACACGCCAAGCGCCCTCGCGGCCTCGGCGGACGTCACTGCCGGGGCATCGGAAACGTCAACGTCGACCGCAACGGCAACGACCCATCCGTCCTCTCGTGGAGCGTGGCAAACGGAACCTCCGGGAAGGACGTAGCCGTGCAGCAGCGAGTCAAGAGCGGCCGCACGCAGCCAGTCGGCGGCCATGGCAACCGTCCCCTCGCGCGTCTCGCCCTCCGTACCGCCCTCCATGCCGAAGGGAATGGCGAGGTAGCCGCCCTCGTCTGCCACAATCTCGAACTCCCTGACGAATAGCATTGCGACCTCTCTCTTCTCCGCTTTAGCTACAGAAGGCCAGCTTGCCTGCGAATGATGTCCGCCATACGGTCTTTTATCTCGGCATGCCTTGGCACCATGACAGCACGGCCACCTCGCCTGAACTTGTCATGGTTGGCTGTCGAGCCGCTCTTGACCCTCACATAGCCAGCCCGCTCGAGTTCGCGAACCAAATCCCTACGCTTAGTCATCCACATTTCCTTCGCAGTAAATATTAGCCTTACTAATATTTTTTACAACACCAATTCCGTAGATACTTGCCGAACGAATTGTTGGCATGCTATCACCAATCAGTTGTAAATCATCTATATATGATATTTCTATCATCATTTCAGGCCGCTATAATAATCATTGTCTGATGATTATCTCGTTTTTTGCGATTGATTAGGAGCAGACCATGACGAGTGCCCTTTTAAATCTGAGGAAGCAGGCGGGGTTCAAGAACGCGAAGGACTTCGCCGCCGCCGAGGGCATCGCCGAGGCGACCTACGCCCGCTACGAGTCCAGCCCCGAGAAGATCCCCCTCAAGAGCGCCTGGCAGCTGGCCGACCGCTTCGGCGTGCCCATCGACGTCATCGTGGGCAGGCGGGCCGTCGACGTGGCGAGCTTGCGCGGCAGGGTACAGGAGGCCTATGAGGCCCTCTCCGATCGCTCGCGCGCCTCGCTCGACGACTACTTGGCCTTCCTCGCGCAGCGAGACGAGCGCGAGGCGAGGGAGCGCGAGGCGAGGGAGCGCCGCCGCTACGACGCCGTGTGCTACCGCCTGGAGCAGGTCTTCCTGGCCGGGCTCGAGGAGGATGACCCGAACCTATTCGCCTTCGGCACGGGCGAGCGCATGCGCGCCGCGTTCGAGGCATACGTCAACAGGAGGGCCGACGAGCTCCAGGAGCCCGACGTCCGCAGCACCTCGGCAAAGCAGATCATGGCCGCCTACGACCGCGCCCACAGCACTTCCCGCAACGGCGACATGCTGGTCCGCAAAAGTCAGTAAATGACAATCTCGGCAGGGTCTTCGGACCTCGCTTTTCTTATGCGGGAGAGGGACAGAGGATCTCGGCTTCGCGCCTCCAGGCAACCTCGGATACGGTTTGCGCCAGATTCGTACCGTACAAGCCTCCAAAGTCCGAGCGTCAGCTAGGTACAGTCATCTACCCGCTGCTTCTCAACTTAGAATCCAGGCAATCGTTCATCCTTCATTAGCCGCCGGCTAAGAAACGCGCAAAAAACAGGCCCGTCAGCGGGCCGCGAGGTCGTACTTGGCGACGACGCGGCGGATAGCGCGGCCCCACGGAAGCCAGATCACGGCAAGAAACCCGGCGGTCGCGATGCCGTGGACGATGTCGAGCGGGGCGCCCGCGGCGTAGGCGGCGACCACGGCGGGCCAGGTGAGCGGCCGCACGAAGCCGAGCACGTAGTAGCCGTTGAGGATCGCGCCGTACATGAGCGCGCTCACGAAGCCCCAGGCGTACAGCGCCCACGCGCGCCCAAGCGCGCCGTGGTCGGAAAGCGCGCCGCCGAGGTATCCGACGAGCCCCCACGCGTACATCTGCCAGGGCGTCCAGGACCCCTGCCCAAAAAAGAAGTTCGACACGAGGGCGGCAACCGCGCCGACCACGAACCCCGAGCGGCGCCCGAGGGCGGCGCCCGCCACGATGGCGATAGCGCTCACGGGCTTGACATCGGGAATCGGCGCGAAGAGCACGCGCCCGGCGGCTGCCGTCGCCGCGAGCACCGCCGTAGGCATGAGCTGCCGCAACGGCGGCCGCGACGCCTCGAAGCTCGCAAAGAGGAGCCCGACCGCGAGCACGGCCACCGCAAACGTAAGACCGGCCGTCACGTCGAGGCCCGCCGCGGCGGTCGCCACCATAACCGCAGGCACGGCAAGAAGCGCAGGCAGCTCGAGCGCGCGGAGCGCGCGCGGGGCCGCCTGGGCGAGCGCGCGCCTCATCGCGAGCCCCTTCCGTAGAGCCACGACGCCGCGAAGAACTCCGCCGTGGTCTCGGTCGAGGCCAGGCAGCCGTCGAACAGAAGCGAGACGCGGTCGGCGACGGCCTCGACGAACGCCATGTCGTGCGTGGCAAGAAGGACCGTCGCGCCGGCATCGCGGGCGGCGCCGACGGCGCGGACGACCCATGCGCGGGCTGTGTCGTCGAGCCCCTTGGTCGGCTCGTCGAGGAGCAAAAGCTCCGGTTTGCAGAGCAGCAGCTTCTGCAGCGCGAGCATCTGCTGCTGGCCGCCGGAAAGGTCGTACGGATGGCGGTCGGCGGCCCCTGCAAGCCCGAGCTCCTCGAGCGCGGAGTCGACCTCCGCGGCGCCGTACCCCGCGCCGGCCGCCCACTCCGTGAGCTCGTCGCGCACGTTCTCGCACGCGAGGACCGCCTTGGGCGACTGCGGCAGAAGCGCCTGCGAGCGCGCGAGGGCGTTCTCCACGCGGCCCTTCTGGGCTCGGGCGACGCCGGCAGCAAGCGAAAGCAGCGTCGACTTGCCGGAACCGTTGCCGCCCACGAGCGCGCGCACTTCTCCCCGAATCAGCCGCAGGTCGAGGCCACGAAGCACCCAGTCGCCGTCGCGGTCGTAGCGAAGCCACGCCTCCCGCACGTCGACGGCGGCGGCACCCGCGGGCGCCGGACGCGCGGGCAGCGCGGCCAGCGGCCGCGGTTTGGCGAGCTCGGAAAGCTCCACCTCGCGCACGCGTCCCTCCCCCACCGCGAAGGCGCAGGTGGCGTACTCGGCCATCGCCTGCGGCGCGTGCGTGGCCACCACGACGGTGATGCCGAGCTCGCGGTTCGCGCGGAAGAGCAGTCCGAGGAAGGCCTTCTCGGCTATAGGGTCGAGCATGCTCGTCGGCTCGTCGAGCAAAAGCAGCCGCGGGCGCATGGCGAGCGTAGCCGCGAGGGCGAGCGTCTGCCGCTGGCCGCCGGAGAGCTCGGAGGTCTGCGCGCGGAACCACGGGCCCATGCCGAAGAAATTGCAGGTCTCGGCGACGCGGCGGCGCATCTCGTCAGCGGGGACGCCGAGGTTCTCGAGGCCGAAGGCCATCTCATGCCAGACGGTGTCGCACACGATCTGGTTGTCGGGGCTTTGGAACACGTAGCCCACCGCAGCGGCAGACTCCGCCGGCAAGAAGGACCGGACGTCGGCACCGAAGGCGAGGACCTCGCCCGCGCGCTCGCCCGCCGGCGCGATCTCGGGCTTGGCAAGGCGCAGCAGGGTCGATTTGCCCGAGCCTGTGGCGCCTGTGAGCAGCGCGAACGCGCCATCCGGAACGACGAGCGACGCACGGTCGAGCACAGGGGCCACGCCTCCGGGGTAGGTGAACGTGAGGTC
>QAKZ01000055.1 GCA_003150175.1 Coriobacteriia bacterium | reverse complement strand
GACGCCACCTACTTCGGCACCATGATGGTCAAGATGGGCGACGCCGACGGCCTCGTGTCCGGCGCGTGCCACTCCACCGCCAACACCCTGCGCCCCGCGCTGCAGATCCTGAAGACCGCCCCCGGCACCAAGCTCGTCTCGGCCTTCTTCATCATGTGCACCAAAACCCCGCAGTACGGCGCCGACGGCACCCTGCTGTTCGCCGACTGCGGCCTGAACATCGACCCGAATGCCGACGAGCTCTCCGAGATCGCGCTTGCCTCCGCCGAGTCCTGGAAGGCCTTCATGCCCGGCACCGAGCCGAAGGTCGCCATGCTCTCGTTCTCGACCATGGGCTCCGCCAAGGGCGACGTCCCCGCTAAGGTCCAGGAGGCCGTGAAGCTCGCCAACGAGAAGAACCCCGAGCTCGCCCTCGACGGCGACCTCCAGCTCGACGCCGCGCTCGTCCAGTCCGTCGCCGACCTCAAGGCCCCGGGCTCCGCGGTCGCCGGCAACGCCAACATCCTCGTCTTCCCTGACCTTGAGGCCGGCAACATCGGCTACAAGCTCGTCCAGCGCTTCGGCGGCGCCGACGCCTACGGCCCGATCCTGCAGGGCATCGCCAAGCCCGTCAACGACCTCTCGCGCGGCTGCTCCGCCGACGACATCGTGGGCGTCGTGGCGATCACCGCGGTCCAGGCCCAGATGGCGGAGTAAAAACAAGATCGTCGTGGTTGTGGCCCCTCGCCCTTTATTCGCTGCTCAGCGCTCGGGGCTTCGCCCCTCGCTTGCTCGCGATTCGCGCGAATAAAGGGCGAGGGGCCCGACTCGCAGGTATTTGACTCCCGGTACGAAAGAAAGGGGCCCAGGCCTTATGGTCTGAGCCCCTTTCTTGTGAGCAAACGCAGGATCAACTGTGAAGGGACAAATAGGACTCTGCAGCTGTGCCTCGCAGTACATAGCTATAGCACAGTGCAAACAAGCTTCATCTCGTAGTCGAAGTGATCGATCCGGTCTTGTACCCGACGTTGCGCGTGTAGTCGCCTAGGCCCGTCACCGAGATCTTGGGCACCGTGATCTCCTTAGCGTTTCTGCCCGCGCGCACCATGCGGCCGCCGCTCGTGTAGTTCTTGATGGCAGCGATGTTGTTCGGCATGAAAATTCTCCTTCTATCAGGGCCTTGTCGCCCGCGTTACTCCAGCCCGGCGATTTCGCGCCAGCGTTTCATCTCGCCGTCCCACTGCTCGTAGAAGTCCTCGTTGAACACACCTGTAACTACGCACTCGACGCTACCCATGCGAAACCTCGAATCAAAACTGTCGCATGACCGAGGTCACGCGCAAGAAAGGTCTACTGCCTCCCCCGCCCAGCGGCCCAGGGCCGCTACGTGCCGTCGCCCACCAAACAAGGGGCATCCGCGCTTGCGTTACCAGGGTTGCCCGCGCCGTCACGCGTCGTCCCTGGGCAGCTGGCGGGGGCAGACAGCCCGAAGCAACCAACCGGTCACCGTCCGCCACCGGTTGCAGCGATCTTTGCGCCGACGCAAGCGAGGGCGGCGCTCAGCCCTCGTCAAGCTCCTTAAGCCTCAGCAAGCAGCGATCGACGAAACCACACTCGACGTACGCCCGCATGCAGCCGTCGCAGAAGCGGTCTCCGCGCACACACCATGTAATGCAAGCCCTCGCTAGGTCGAGGCCAGCGTGTTCTATATCGCACGAGTCGATGCCGTTCTCGGTATCGACCCCGTAGCGCTTGAGAGTCTCGAAGTAGTCCGTGTCGGCGAACCCGTCGAGGGCGTAGAAGTCCTCGATGAAGTCGTCCATGCCGAGGGTCCCGCCGCCGAGCTCCACGCCCAGCTCCCTCCCGGCGAGCGTGCCGGCGTACTTGGTCAGTTTCTCGTACTGTTCACGCGCTTCTCGAGCAGGGCCTTGTTGCCCAGCGCCTCGAGGTTCGCGCGCTTGGAAAGCGGGTCCAGGTTGCCCTCGGCGTCGCGGTTGGAGAGGAACCACACGCTCACGAGATAGGTCCACATGCCGTTGGGCGCGTAGTTCAGCACGAAGAGCCTGCGCAGGACCCGGCCGCTGAAGCCCTCCTGCGCGTCGACCTTGTGCCAGAAGCCCAGGAGCACCTCCAGGTCGCCGAGCGTGCCCTCCTCCTTGAGCATGGCGTAGCCGTCCGCGCCGAAGAAGTCGCGCAGAGACGCGGTGGTGGTGTCGCGGATGCCGAGCCTCGCGCGGCGGTAGTACATGTAGCGCGTGAAGAGCTCGTCCATGGGCGTGCCGCGCATGGGGCGGAAGATGGCGTTGGCGCCGGCCTCGAGCACCTTCCAGCGGCGGATGAACTCGTCCTTGCAGCCCTCGTCGGAGTAGTGCCTGTAGAACTGGCTCTTGAAGATGTCGGCGTCCGAGAGCGGGAGTCCACGGTCGTTCAGGGTGGAGAAGATGCGCAGCGCAGTGTCCTGCGACTCTGCCTCAATGGGCAGCAGGATCACGTTGTTGATGACGCGCGTGGCCATGTAGACGGTGTAGGTGGGCCATTCGCTCACCAGCTGCTCGATCTTTTTCTGGAAGTAGGCGAAGTTGCGGGCGAAGGCGCTCTTCCAGCCGGCGCCCACGTGGCCCTCGCGCAAGATCTCGAGGAACTCGCCCTTGTCGTTGTCCGAGGCCACCTCGGAGTCGATCTTGAGGCGCTCCATGTCGGGCTCGTCGAACTCGTCCGTCTTCCACACACAGCGGGCGATGGCCTCGCGCATCTTCACAGACTGCTTATCCTTCATATTGGCGAACTTGTCGTAGAAGGCACGCAGCAGGAGCATGATGGTGGTGAGGCGCTGCTGGCCGTCGATGATCTCCAGCTGACCGGAGGCGTTCTTGAAGGTGATGATGGGACCGAGGAAGTACTCGTCGTTCTCGCTGTCGAATCGCTAAAACAATCGCGTTAGCTCGGATTATATCGCCGAGTCAGCCCACCACCATAAGAGGTAGATAGAAGCACTTTGACCGTTGCGGAATTGATGACGAGGAAGGCCTAATCTGGCCCAACCAGAAAGGCCGTATCGACTGGGGGTTTACCCTACCGAGGGCTTGGCTTCACGAGCGCCGGCATTCTCGCCGACGCTTTTGCTCGCCGTCGCTTCGTCTCCCCACACCAGCACATCCGGTACTCCCAGGGCAGCAACAGCCCGGCTGAGACCTCCTTCATGTCGCGATCCTTCTCGACCTCGGTGTCCTGGATGATGGAATCGTCGAACTGGATCGAGATATCCCCCTACTCAGGCACACGCTCGCCCATAGCGTGCGCAGATGCCAGCACAGCATACGACACGTCCACGATCGGGCGCTGCAGGCCGATCTCATGCTTCTTGACGTTCCTCATGAGCGCCGAGTTGTCGGGCGAAACCTCCGTAGCGGTGCGCACGTACCCGACCTTATCGATGTCGGAGCTGTCAATACCCAAGCCGCGGAGATCGCCGAGCACCTGCAGCGCGAGCCTCAGCACGGGGCTCTGAGCCTCGGTGCGCAGCCCGAGAGCCGAGCAAAGAAGGGACGTCGCCGTAGCGGACCTGCCCAGTGGATAACCGCAGCGAGGCACCTACTCGCGCGGATGCGAAGCCAAGTGCGCCAACGTGCGCAGGACGATCGCCGCGTTGAAGGGCTTGGCCAGGTGGGCGTCCATGCCGGCCTCGAGGCAGGCCTTGCGGTCGCGCTTGAAGGCGTTCGCGGTGAGGGCGATAATCGGGATGCGGCGGGCATAGTTGGTTCCGACGGCGCGCACGGCGCGGGCGGACTCGATGCCCGTCATCTTGGGCATCTGCATGTCCATGAGGATCGCGTCGTAGTAGCCGTCCGGGCTCGCGGAGAACATCGCCTGGGCCACGAAGCCGTCCACAGCCCGCTCGCAAGTGACGCCAGCCACGCCGAGCAGCGTCGACTCGAGCTCGTAGTTAAGGTCGTTGTCCTCGGCGATGAGGACCCGCAAGCCGCGGCAGACTTCCTTTGCCTCCTCGAGGGAGAGCTCCTCGGCGGGCGCCTCGGGCTTCTTCGTTTCCGAAGGCCCCGCGATCGGGAAGTCGAAGGTCACGGTGAAGCGCGTGCCCTCCCCCACCTCGCTCTGGCACGTGATGGTGCCGCCCATGAGGTCGACGACCTCCTTGACGATGGAGAGGCCGAGGCCGCTTCCGCGGATCGCGCTCACGCGGGTGTCGTGCTCGCGCTCGAAGCGGTTGTACATGCGCTGCATGAACTCCGGGCTCATGCCGCGGCCGGTGTCGCTCACCTTGGCGACGAGCCGCGCGCAGCCCTTGCGCGTCGAGGCCCCCTCGAACATCTCGAGCTCCACGCGGCCGTCCAGGGGCGTGTACTTAGAGGCGTTGGACAGCAGGTTCATGACAACCTGGCGCAGGCGCAGGGGGTCGAAGACGAGCACATCATGCTGGACGTCGTGGAGGTCGAGCTTGGTGATCCTGATGTCGTTCTCGCCCTTGAGCTCGCTTAGGCGCTCGAGGGAGCCGAAGAACTCACGCACGCTCGTCGGCTCGGCGTGGAGGTCCATGGCGCCCTTCTCGATGCGGGCGATCTCGAGCACGTCGTTGACGATCTGCGTGAGGAGCTTGCAGCCCTCGGACACGCGCTCGAGGTCCTCGGAGAGCTTGGCGGGGTCGCCCGCGTCCTTCTTCGCGAGCTCGTTGAAACCCTGGATGGCGTTCATCGGGGTGCGGATGTCGTGCGCCATGCGCGAGAGGAAGTCGGTCTTCGCCTCGTTGGCGGCGCGCTCGCTCTGCGCGATGATGGTGAGCTTCTCTTCCCGGCGACGGGCGTCGCTGATCGAGCTCGTGACGAGAAGCACGTGGGTGAGCGTGCCCGCGTCGTCGCGGCGTCTGGCGATGAAGCGGGCCGTGTGCCAGTTGCCGTCGCGAATGAGGTACTCGATGGCTATGTTCTCGCAGCTAGCGAGGCGCGCGGGGAGCGTCTGGAGGTTGAAGAAGGTGATGACGGCTTCCTGGTAGTCGTCATCGACGAGCGCCTCGGCGAGCTCGAGCAGCTTTTTCGACGCCCGTCCCGCGTCGCCCGTGAGCCGGTGCGCGTCGCCGTAGCTGGAGATCTCCTCGTAGAAGTCCTCGGACAGGTCGATGTGATAGATCATGAAGTAGATCTTCGAGATTGCCGAGAGGATCTCGTTCGAGAGGCGCTGCTCCTGCAGCAGCACCTTGAGGCGCGCCTCGCGAATGCGCTCCTCCTCGACGATGGGGTCGATGTAGCGGAAGCCCAAAAGCACGCGTCGGGAGGCGTCGTCGCCTGCGAGCGGCACGATCTGCCCCTCAAAGAAGCGATGGCCCGCCTTGTTCGGGAAGGCCTCGTAGCGGAAGGTCGTGCGCTCCCCGCCCGCGACGGCGGCGCCGAGGCTTACGAGCGAGATCGCGGAGGTCAGCGCCGCGCGCTCCTTCTGGGGGATGAAGGACTGGATGTAGCGGGCGGCGACGTCGGCCCAGTCAACGCGCGCGGTAGCGGAGCCGCCCAGGAGCACGGAAGCGTTGGTGTCCTGCCCCACCTTCATGACCTCGGCCATGCCGGTGTCCAAATCGATGATGTAGACCGCGGTGAAGTCGGCGGTCAGGCTCTCCAGCACGCGGCGGTCGCGGTAGAGCGAGGCGAGGAGCCCGTCGCCGCTGGCCTCTGATTCATTTACGGAAGCATTACCCATAGATTAAGCACCTCTTGTCATCGGATACCCCTTCTACGGGTGCCACAATGCCGGCGGAAGTGTTGTTCAGACGATTGGTAAAAGCATTACAAAGAAGCTCCCGGCGCGAGGGCCGGGGGCTTGAGCTTGGCTTTGTTGGGCGGGGCGCTATCGCGCGCAGGTTCTAGCCCAACGGGTGCGGGCCGGCGGCGCGGACCTCGTCGGACATCGACTGGAGGCGCTTCTCGGCGTTCTCGACGAACATGCAGGCGAGATTCTCGGCGGTGGCGGCGTAGGCCTCGGGGCTCGCCCAGGTCTTTTTCGGGTCGAGCAGCTCGTCGGGCACGCCGGGGCAGCTCGTGGGGACCTGGAGGTTGAAGCGCTCGTCGTGGACGAACTCGCAGTCGTCGATGACGCCGGACTGGGCGGCCTCGACCATCTTGCGCGTGTACTTGAGCTTGATGCGGCTGCCGGTGCCGTAGGAGCCGCCGGTCCAGCCGGTGTTGATCAGGTAGACGCGGGTGCCGCCGTGCTCGATCTTCTCGCCGAGCATCTGGCCGTAGACCATCGGGTCGAGCGGCATGAACGGCTCGCCAAAGAGGCTCGAGAACGTGGGCTGCGGCTCCTTGACGCCGCGCTCGGTGCCGGCGACCTTGCTCGTGAAGCCGGTCATGAAGTGGTACATCGCGGCGTTCTTGTCGAGCTTCGAGATCGGCGGCAGCACGCCGAACGCGTCGGCCGTGAGGAAGATGACGACGTCGGGAGTGCGCTTGGCCTTGCCCTTGAGCACGGCGTTATCGATGAACTCGACCGGGTAGGCCACGCGGCCGTTCTCGGTGAGGGAGGTGTCGAAGTAGTCGGCCTTGCGGGACCATTTGTCGATGACGACGTTCTCGCAGATCGAGCCGAACTTGATGGCGTGCCAGATCTGGGGCTCGGTCTCCTCGGTGATGTTGATCGTCTTCGCGTAGCAGCCGCCCTCCATGTTGAAGACGGAATCCTCGGCCCAGCCGTGCTCGTCGTCACCTATGAGCTTGCGGTTCTCGGTGGCGGAAAGCGTGGTCTTGCCCGTGCCGGAAAGGCCGAAGAACACGCAGGTGCCGTGGCTGACCGGGTTCATGTTGCAGGAGCAGTGCATGGGGAGCACCTTGTCCTCGACGGGCAGCAGGTAGTTCATCGCCGAGAAGATGGCCTTCTTGATCTCGCCGGAGTACTGGGTGCCGACGACGAGGATGGTCTTGTCCGCGAAATTGATGATGACGGCGGCCTCGGAGTTCGTGTGGTGGACGGCCGGGTCGAGCTTCAGGCGCGGGGCGGCCATGACGACGAAGTCGGCGAGGCCGTAGTCCTTGAGCTCCTCCTCGGTCGGGCGGATGAGCATCTGGTGGGCAAAGAGCGCCTGGCTCGCGAGCTCGGTGATGACGCAGAACTTGCGGGCGTAGCGGCGGTCGGCGCCGGCGATGCCGTGGACGACGAAGAGGCGGCGCTCGGAGAAGTGGGCGATGACCTCGGCCTTGATGCGGGCGTAGTCCTCCTCGGACATCGGGACGTTCGTCGTGCCCCAAGCGATTTTGTCGTGGACGTCGGGGGTGTCGACGATGAAGCGGTCGTGGGGCGAGCGGCCCGTGTACTGGCCGGTCTCGACGCAGAGGGCGCCCGTGGAGCCGAGCTTGCCCTCGCCGCGGTCCACGGCCTTCTCGATGAGGACAGCGGGCGAGCAGTCGATCCACGTCATGTCGTCGGTGTGGGCGATCCCGTAGTGGGCGAGTTCCTCGATGATCATGCGAGCCTCCTTGATTCGGCCCTGAGCCTGGGCCGGTTTATAGACCGTTCGGGCGCCGGCGGGGTCCCTCGGGCGCGCACAGTCGCCATTTTGCCCTGTTTCGGGGTTTCCAGACGGTAAAGTTCTATGGGTGGCAGGCATTACTCCGAGAAGGGCGGTATTCGCGATGTCTTTGGAAAGAATCTCGTACAGCGGCCTCACGGCCGAGGTCGACACGATGGGCGCGCAGCTGATGAGCCTCAAGGTCGGCGACGCCGAATACCTGTGGCAGGGCGACCCGAGCTACTGGCCCCGACGGGCGCCCGTGCTCTTCCCGTGCGTGGGCTGCCTGCGCGGCGACGAGTCGATGAGCGCGCAAGGACCCGTGCGCCTCAAGCGCCACGGCATCGCGCGCCTCTATGAGCACCGCGTCGTCGAGAACGACGGACGCAAAGTCGTCTTCGAGCTCTGCTCGAGCGACGAGACCCGCGCGGCCTACCCCTTCGACTTCAAGCTGAACATGTCCTACGAGGTCGACGGCACCTCGCTCACGCAGACCTTCAGCGTGACGAACCCGAGCGACGTCGAGCTGCCGTTCACGCTCGGCGGCCACCCCGCCTTCAACGTCCCCGTCCCCGGCGCCGAGGGCGAGGCCTTCGACGACTACAAGCTCCTCTTCCCCGAGAAGTGGACCGCCAAGGTGCCCCGCATCGACGAGTCCGGCTTCCACGACTTCGGCCAGATGACGACCCTCTTTAAGGACGCGCGCGAGATGGACCTCTCGCACGAGCTGATCGAGCGCCTGCTCACGATCGTGTTCTGCGACGTCCCCGGCAACCGCGTGAGCCTCGTGGGCAAGAAGTCCGGCCACGGCGTCGAGCTCGAGTTCCCCGGCTTCGACTACCTCGGAGTGTGGACGGCGAGCGCGGACGCGCCCTTCGTCGCCATCGAGCCGTGGCACGGCTGCGCCGACGCCTACGACGAGTCGGGCAGATTCGAGGACAAGCGCGACACCATCGAGCTCGCCCCGGGATCCACCTGCGAGCTCTCCTTCACCATCACGCCGTTCTAGGCTTTCGCGCGCAGGGGCGCCCCTCCGCCCCTCTTCATTGCTCGGCGCTCGCCGCTGCGCGGCTCGCTCGTTCGCTGCGCTCTCGACTCGCATGAAGAGGGGCGGAGGGGCGCCTTGGGTTCGTCGGCAGTCGGGATGCGAAGCTAGGGAGAGCTCGCGGGTGGAACACGGAACCGCTGGAGGTCGCTACCTCACGCATAGAACCTGGGAGACCCCCGTGGTCGGCGCGATGCCGGCGACGGGGGTCTCCCAGATTGTGCGTGAGGTTCAGCTCCGCTTAGGACGGCCCGAACGGCTTGTGCTAAGGCATGTACCAAGCCGAGTGATCGGTGTGCAGAAGGTGCTCGGCTTTCTCGGAAAGCGGCTCGCCGAGATAGTCCTTGTAGCACGCGAGGACATCAGGGTTCTCGTGGCTGAAGCGCACCTGGGCGCCCTTGTCGAGCGAGCGCAGGACGCGGGCGCGCTCGCCGGCCAGCTCGCGGCCGTCGTGGATCGGCTGGCCGCCGCCTCCGACGCAGCCGCCAGGGCAGGCCATGACCTCAACGAAGTCGTAGTACGTGAGGTCCTTGTCGAGGGCATCGAGCAGCTTGCCGGCGTTCGCGAGGCCGTGGCAGACGGCGATGCGCAGCTCGCGGCCGTTGAGGTCGAAGGTGCACTCGCGCCAGCCCTCGCGCCCACGGACCTCCTTGAAGGCGTCGGGCTCGGGGTTCTTGCCCGTCACGAGGAAATAAGCGGAGCGAAGCGCCGCCTCCATGACGCCGCCGGTCGTGCCGAAGATCACGCCGGCGCCGGTGCCGAAGCCGAGCGGGCGGTCGAGCTCGCGGTCATCGAGGTTGACGGGGTCGATGTGGGAGGCGCGGATCATGCGCACGACCTCGCGGACCGTGAGGGCGACGTCGACGTCGGGTTCGCCGCTGTCCCCCACCATGGTGGGCAGCGCGGCCTCGGCCTTTTTTGCGACGCAGGGCATGACGGAGACGCAGAAGACGTCCTTGGGATCGACGCCTAGGACCTCGGCGTAGTGAGTCTTCGCCATGGCGCCGAACATCTGCTGCGGCGACTTGGAGGTGGAGACCTGCGGGACGAACTGCGGGTAGCGGGCCTTAACGTAGCGGACCCAGCCCGGGCAGCAGGAGGTCATGAGCGGGAGCGCGGGCGCGTCCTCGCCGCCGGCGTCGTGCTCGGCGATGCGGTGCAGGAGCTCGGAGCCCTCCTCCATGATGGTGAGGTCGGCCGAGAAGTCCGTGTCGAAGACGTAGTCGGCGCCGATCTCGTGCAGCACGGCGCACAGGCGCTCGACGGTGGCCTCCTCGTGCGAAAGACCGAGCTGCTCGCCCCAGGAGGTGCGCACGGCGGGCGCGACCTGGAACATGACGACCTTGTTCGGGTCGGCGATGGCGTCGAAGACGCGGTCGGTGTCGTCGCGCTCGCGCAGGGCGCCGACCGGGCAGTGCGTGATGCACTGGCCGCACGCGGCGCAGTCGACGGCGGTGATGGGCTTGCGGCCGCGGACATCGACCGAAGCGTGGGAGGCGCGATTGGTGAGGTCCCAGACGCCGAGGCCCTGAACCTTCTCGCACACCTGGATGCAGCGCAGGCAGCGGATGCACTTCTCGTTGTCGCGGATGAGCGGGAAGGAGCGGTCCCAGGAGTTGTGCTCGACGTGCTTCTTGTAAGGCAGGCGATAAATGCCCAGGTCATTGGCCACGGTCTGGAGCGTGCAGTTGCCGGAGCGCACGCAGCTCGTGCAGGACGAGTCGTGCTGCGAGAGCAGCAGCTGGACGTTGGTCTTGCGCGCGGAGCGGGCCTTGGAGCTGTTCGTGTGGACGACCATGCCCTCGAGGACGGTGTTGTTGCAGGCGGCGACGAGCTGCTCGGCGCCCTCGACCTCGACGACGCAGACGCGACACCCGCCGACCTCGTTGAGGTCCTTGAGGTAGCAGAGCGTCGGGATGTTGATGCCGACGGAGGCGGCGGCCTCCAGGATGGTCGAGCCCTCGGGGGCCTCGACGAGCTTGCCGTCTATGGTGAGCTTTACCATTGGTCGATCCTTCCTCCACGGAACGCGCCGAAGCCGAAGTGGTCGCAGCGCAGGCAACGGGACGCCTCCTGGCGCGCCTCCTCGGGGCTCAGGCCCTGCTCGACGAGCTCCCAGTCGCCAGTGCGCTCGCCCGCCTCGCGCTCCTTGAGCTCGCAGCGGCCGCACTTGTGGAGGCCCTTGAGCTTGAGCGGGGGCAGCTCGGTGTCGATCCCGACCTTGTGGTCGTAACCGAGGTAGTGGTCGATGTTGGCGGCCGCGACCTTACCGGCGTTGATGGCGCGGATGACAGTGGCCGGTCCGGTCTGGCAGTCGCCGCCGCAGTAGAGGCCCTCGAAGCCGGGAACGGAGCCGTCGGGCTCGGTAACGACGCGGCCCCACTTGCAGGCGATGCCCATGGCCTCGAACGGCGCGGAGACGATGTCCTGGCCGATGGCAACGTAAATGCGCTCGCACGGGACGACGCGCTCGGGATCCTCGGAGGCGCGCGGCGCCGGGCGGCCACGGCGGGGCTCCCCGATGATCTGGGGCTGGACGCGCAGGCCGCAGGCGCGGCCGTCGGGGCCGACCTCGACGGCGACGGGGGCCGTGAGCTCGAGGATCTCGCAGCCCTCGGCCTGAGCGCCGGCGATCTCGGCGTCCTGTGCGGTCATGTCGCAGATGCGGCGGCGGTAGACGATGGTGACCTTATCTGCGCCGAGGCGGACCGCCGAGCGGGCGACGTCCATGGCGACGTTGCCGCCGCCGACGACCACGATGCGCTGGCCGGTGAGGTCGGGCATCTCCTCGTCGCCGATGGCGCGCAGCATCTTTACCGCGGACTCGACGCCGGGGGCGTCCTCGTTGGGCAGGCCGAGCTTCTTGTCGGTGTGTGCGCCAATGGCAAGGTAGACGGAGTCGTAGTCCTCGCGCAGGCGGGCGAGCTCCTCGCCGTCGACGGAGTGCTCGAGCTCGACCTTGATGCCGCACTCGAGGATCCAGTCGATATCCTCCTGGAGGCGCTCACGCGGCAGGCGGTAGCTGGGGATACCGTAGCGGAGCATGCCGCCAAGGTGACGGCGCTGCTCAAAGATCGTGACGTCATGGCCCATGATCGCGAGGTAGTAGGCGCACGAGATGCCGGCGGGGCCGCCGCCGACAATGGCGATGCGCTTGTGAGTCAGGGGGGCGATCCAGGGGCGGTAGTCCTCCTCCATATGCTCGGTCGCGAAGCGCTTGAGCGCGAGGATGTTCATGGGGTCGTCGACCATGCCGCGACGGCAGTGCATCTCGCAGGGGTGCTCGCAGACGAGGCCGCAGACGCACGGCAGCGGGTTGTCCTTGCGAATGAGCTTGACAGCGTCGGTGTTGCGGCCGGCCTCGACGAGGCTGATGTAGCCGGGGATGTCGACGTGGGCCGGGCAGCCGGAGACGCAGGGGACCTGCTCGGCGCGGTCGAAGCCGCAGCTGTGGTCGCGGATGTGGTGTTCGAAGTCGTCGCGGAAGCCGCGGATGGCGATGAGGGCCATCTCGCCGGCCTCGTAGCCGATCGCGCAGTCGCTCGAGTAATAGATCGTCTCGGCCGTGCGCTCGATGAGGTCAAGGGTGTCCTCATTGGCGCGCCCCTCGAGGACGTCCTGCAGAAGGTCGTCGAGGGCACGGAGGCCGACGCGGCAGGGCGTGCACTTTCCGCAGCTCTGCGTCGAGCACATCCGCACGAGCGCCGCCGTGAACTCGACCGGGCAGGGCGCCAGCGAGCTCACCGCCAGCCTGCGGCCGAGCGAGTCGTGCAGGTCGCTCATGACGGCCTGCGCGTGGCTCTGCTCCATTACGTGAAGTCGGGCCATTTAATCTCCTCTCACTGTGAAGCGACACGAGACACAAGCCCCCACTTGCGTCAGCGCGTCGCGACCAAACATTTGGTTAGGCTCATCAAACCATTTGTAAGCCCCACAGTCCAGAGCAATGCCCGCCCCATGCCGCCAACGGCCGCGATTCCCCCGCGAACGACCAACACTGGGTGACAGTCATTGCGTGCAGCTTTTGGGGACAGACATCGCCAGGGGACACCCATCACTCAGTGACAGTCATTGGCTGCAGCTTTTATGGACACCCATCACCCGGTGACACCCATCGCTTGGTGACAGTCATTTCGTGCAGAAGTGTTTGGGAGCTTGCAAAGAAAACAAGGTCAGTCTTCTCTCTCGCACAGGAGAGAAGACTGCTCTTCAAAAGGGCAGACTTCTCTCCTCGGAATCTTGGGGAGAGAAGACTTCTCTTTAGAAGAGCAGCCTTCTCTTTCGCCCGATAGAGAAGGCTGCTCTGTAACAGATCACCAAAACTAAGAGAAGCTCAGAAAATGCCCCCAAAAGTCGCACCCAATAATCGTCACCGGTGATGGGTGTCCCAGGATGATGTGTGGCAGCAGAAGCTGCACGCAATGACTGTCACCCGGTAATGGCAGCGAGGGCGCGGAGGGCGGCGGAGATATCAGCGGAGGTGTTGTGCCAGCCGAAGCTGAAGCGAACGATGCCCTGCTCGGAGGTGCCGAGGGCGCGGTGCATGAGAGGCGCGCAATGGGCGCCGGGGCGCGTAGCGACGCCGAACTCGCTCATGAGAATGTCGGAGACGTCGGCCGAGCCCATGCCGCGAACGTTCAGGGCAACGATGCCGCAGCGGCCCGGCTGATCGAGGTCGCCGTAGAGATCGATGCCGTCCATGCCGCGGACCCCCTCGACGAAGTCAGTCGCGAGCCCGCGCTCATGTTCGCCGATGACCTCAGGCCCGCCGACGGACTCGATGTAGCGGAGCGCGGCAAGAAGCCCCGCCAGCCCGTGCACGTTCAGCGTACCCGCCTCGAGCCTGGTGGGCCAGCCCCCCGGCTGCCTGCGGTCGAACGAGTGGACGCCGGTGCCGCCCTCGATCAGCGGACGCACATCAACCCCGTCCGCCACGCACAGGCCACCCGTGCCCTGCGGCCCCATGAGGCCCTTATGCCCCGTGAAGCAGAGCACGTCGATGCCCATGGAGGCCATGTCGATCGCATGGTTGCCGGCGGTCTGCGAGGCGTCGACGACCAGCAGCGCCCCCTCCGCATGCGCGATCCGGGAAACCCGCGCCAGGTCGCACACGTTGCCGGTGACGTTCGAGCCGTGCGTGCACACGACCAGGCGGGTGCCGGCCGCGACCAGCCGCTCGAGGTCGCCGTAGTCGAGGACGCCCCGGGCGTCACAGCCGGCGCACGCGACCTCGACGCCCTTCTCGTCGGCCATTCGGGCGAGCGGGCGCAGCACGGAGTTGTGCTCGAGCACCGTCGTGACGACGCGGTCGCCCTCCCCTACCAGGCCTTGAATCGCGATGTTCAGCGCCTCGGTGGAGTTCGCGGTGAAGCACACATGGTCAGCCCGCCCGCACCCGAAGAGCCGCGCGGCCTCCTCGCGGCAAGACTCGACGACGCGCGCGGCGTCGAGCGACTCCGCGGTGGCGCCCCTGCCCGCGTTGCCCATCGAGGTGAGCGCGCGGCACACGGCGTCGACGACCTCCGGCGGGCGCCAGAGGCTCGTGGCGGCGTTGTCGAGGTACACCACTTCACGTCTCGTCATGCGAGCTCCCAAAGACCGACGACGTCCATGCCGCTCCACTCGATGCCCGCGGCGCCGAGCTCGCGCTCCATCTGCGGCCGGTCGGCCGGCGAGACCTTCCACGCGAGCCCGCAGCCGGCAGAGATCAGCCCGGGCACGGGGATCATGCGCCCGGGCAGGTCCTTCTTCGCGCAAAACTCCTCGCAGGCCATGGCGGCCGAGGTGGTCGGGAAGGTTATGACGAGCGAATCGACCTTGACGCGCATAACAGAGCCCCAGGCTACGGGCGGACGATGTTGGAGGCCTGCTCGAGCTTCTGGCAGATCACGTACATGTTCGTGACCTCGCCGACCGCGAGCTTGTCCGCCATGCCGTAGTGGTTGAGGCAGGTGCCGCAGGTGAGGATCTCGACACCCTGCTCGGCGAGCGCCTTGAGGTCGTCGAGCGCGGGCGACCCCTCGCAGGTCAGGTGCGCGCCGCCGTTGTAGAAGAGCATCGTCGCGGGCAGCTCGTCCTGCTGCGTGACGGCATAGATGAAGGCCTTCATGAGGTTGCGGCCGAGCTCGTCGGAGCCCGCGCCCATGGCGTCGGAGGACACCTGGATCACGAGGTTCTTCTTTGCGGGGACGAGGCACTGGGCGCCGTCGGCCTCGCCGGCGTCGACGGAGAGCCCCTCGGGAACGTCGAAGGTCACGTGCCATTCCTTCTCCGCGGCCTTCTCGACGCTCACGCCGCAGCCCTTTTCGGACGCGAGGCGCTTGAGGTTCTCGACGGCGACCTCGTTGTCCACGAGGGTCTCGATGGTGCCGGCTCCGCCGAGCGCGGCGAGGGCCTTGATGGTCTTCACGACGGGGATGGGGCACGCGTCTCCGAGGGCGTTGACCTGCACGTTATTTGACATGATGAGTTCCTTTCGACCAATGAGGAAAGCGATAAGCGCCAACAAAACGACATTGTAGCCCGCGAGAGGCCAAACAGTCCCCCGCGCCTATTCGACGCGCACGGAGCACCCGGAGCGCGCGGCCATGGACCCGATGACGGCGACCGGCTGCCCGGCGTCGCGAAGGCGCCCGACGAGCACCTCGGCCTCCCCTTCCGAGAGCGCGAGCAGGAGTCCACCCGAGGTCTGCGGGTCGAAAAGCACGTCCGACAGGTCCAGCGGCACGCGATCGGCGATCTCCACGCGCGGGCCGAAGAAATCGCGGTTGCGGTAGGCGCCGGCGGGGATCAGCCCCATGCGCGCCATCTCGCGGGCGCGCGCCATCACGGGGACGTCCTCGGCGCGGATCCGCGCGGTGAGGCCGCTCGCCTCGGCCATCTCACAGCCGTGACCCATGAGCGAGAACCCCGTCACGTCGGTGCACGCGTGGAGGTCGAGCCCCTCCGCGAGCTCGATGGGGAGCTTGTTCAGCGTGATCATGGAGTCGGTGGCCACCTTGACGCCCGCGTCGTCGAGGATCCCGCCCTTGTGCGCCGAGGTCAAGATGCCCGTGCCGAGCGCCTTGGTGAGGACGAGCGCGTCGCCCTCGCGCGCGCTGCGGTTGGCGAGCATGCGGTCGAGCTCGACGAACCCCGTGACGGCAAGGCCGAACTTGGGCTCGTGGTCGTTGATAGAGTGCCCGCCCGCGACGATGACGCCCGCCTCGCGGCACTTGTCCGCGCCGCCGGCGAGGATCTGGCCGGCGACCTCGAGCCCCAGGCAGTTCGGGAAGCACAGGAGGTTCAGCGCGAGCACCGGCTTGCCGCCCATGGCCCACACGTCGGAGAGCGCGTTGGCGGCCGCCACCTGGCCGAACAGGAACGGGTCGTCGACCATCGGGGGAAAGAAGTCCGTCGTCCCCACAAGGCCGCGGCCGTCCCCGAGGTCGTACACGTACGCGTCGTCGGAGGCATCGAACCCGACGAGCAGCTTCGGGTCCTCGACCCTCGGGAGGTCGGCGAGCACCTGCGAGAGGTAGCCGGGCGCGAGCTTGGCCGCGCAGCCGGCTGCCTCCACGAGCTCGGTCAGCTTGACACCGGTCATATCCATGTGACTCCCCTTTTCTGTGAAGGCCGCCCGGCGCATCGGCGCGAGGCGGCAAGAAGCGCGATCACTTTGCCCGGCCCTCTACCATGGCACGACCCGGGCGCCCGCCCTATGGCCTATGCCCCGGGCGCGCGGTAGACCTCGGTGTACGGCCCCGCGCCGCCCTCAGCCGCCTCGACCACGAACTCGACCTCGTCGGGCCACTCCTCTCCGTCGGCGAGCGGCGAGGCGGAGAACCTCGCGCACGTCCCGCAGCTGCTCGAGATCGCCCGCGGCACTGGCATGAGCTCGACCTCGACGCCGCGATCACGGCACAGCCGGCGGAAGCGCGTCGCGCCGAAGTGCGAGAAAAACGCAGCTATGTAGCTCATCGGTCCTCCGATCGGGTTCGCGTACAGAAGCGCTCCCCGCGGCTGAGCAGCCGCGGGGAGTCGTGGTTACTTGCGGATATCGAGCGTGAAATCGCCGTCGTTCTCGGCGACGTCGACGGTGTAGCCCTGGCTCACGGCGTAGCGCGTGACGTTCTCGCGGGCGGCGACGGTGTCGACCAAGACCTGATACTCGGGATCCTTGGAGGACATGGCGTTGCGCGTCATGACGACGGGCTCGGGGCACGAAAGACCGCGCGCATCGATGGTCTGCATGATGGTCTCCATTCATTAAGATGACTTGAGGTCTAGGCCTTCTTTTTTCCGAAGGTGTTCGCGCACGCGATGGCGATGACCACCACGAGGCAGACGACGACGGCGATCTGGCCGTTCAGCGTGGCGCCCTTGCCGCTCGAGGCGAGGCCGAAGTTGTGCGCGAACGCGGCGCCGGCGACGAGGCCGAGGATGGCGACCGCGGAGTCGGCGTTGCCCTCGCCGGAGAGAATCATCTGGCGCAGCGGGCAGCCGCCCAGAAGGACACAGCCGAAGCCCATGAGCAGCGTGCCAAGGAAGTTCCACAGGCCGTCGGTGTGGGCGACGGGCTGACCCTCGAAACCGAGGTTGAAGTAGGCACCGCCGGTGGTCGCGGCGAGGATGAGGTTGGTCACGAGCGCGGCGACGAAGATGGCGACGAAGCCGAGCAGGAGCTTGTTCTCGCGGAAGAGCACGAAGTCACGGATGCCGCCGACCATGCACAGGCGGGTGTGCTGAGCGATGGCGCCGACGATGAGGCCCGCGACGAGGCTGATGCCGACGGCGGCGTGCTTGGCGCCGGGGCCCGCGCCCTCAGCAGAGAAGAAGATGAACGCCGGCGCAGCGACGAGCAGCGCGATGAGGATGACCTGGACGATCGGCCAGATGAGGCCCTCAGAGGTGTTCAGGCGGTAGGTGCGGTGCAGCGAGAAACCCTTGTTCAGGAAGAACGTGCCGGCGAGGATGCCGCAGACGAAGCCGACGAGTCCGACGACGGCGTTGAGGTCGCCGCCCGCGATGCGCAGGATCATGCGGAACGGGCAGCCCAGGAACATCAGGGCGCCGATCATCACGCAGAAGCCGAGCACGAAGCGGGTCATCGGGGCGGAGCCGCCGCGGGGCGAGAACTCCTTCTTTGCCAGGGCGAGCAGGAAGCTGCCGAGGACGAGGCCCACGAGCTCGGGGCGAATGTACTGAACCGCCTCGGCGCGGTGCAGGCCGAGGCCGCCCGCGGTGTCGCGGATGAAGCACGCGATGCAGAAGCCCATGTTCGCGGGGTTGCCGAAGAACACGAGCATCGCAGCGATGACGCCGATGACGGCGCCGCCGGCGACGATCGCGACCTTCTCGTTCTTTAGATCCATAGTCATTCCTTTCTTTCCGGATCCACTTGGCGCCAAACGAAAACCTAACAGATTGTTTAGATGCCGGAAATACTATAAGTCGTTATAGTTTTATGTGTACAACCAATCAGACAAACGGAGCCAAACCATGGGCGAGCGAATCTACCTTGACAACGCGAGCACGACGTTCCCCAAGCCCGCGGCGGTGCCCGAGGCTATGGTCCGCTACATGACCGAGGCGGGCACGAACATCGGCCGCGGGGACTACTCGAGCGCGTTCGACGTCGAGGACGCGGTCTTCTGCGCGCGCGAGCGGCTCTGCGGGCTTCTCGGAGGCGAGGATCCCTCGCAGGTGGTCTTTACCCGGAACGTGACCGAGTCGCTAAACCTCGTGCTCAAGGGGTACCTGCGCCCCGGGGACCACGTCGTCGTGAGCAGCATGGAGCACAATGCCGTCATGCGCCCGCTCTCGCAGCTCGCGGAGCTCGGGGTGAGGGTTGACCGCGCAGAATGCTCGCCGACGGGAGAGCTCGACCCCGCCTGCGTGGAGCGCCTGATTGAGCCTGGCACAAGGCTTGTGCTAACCACGCACGCGAGCAACGTCTGCGGCACCGTGCTGCCAATAGAACGGATCGCCGAGGTGTGCCGCGCCCATGGAGTCCGCTACGTCGTCGACGCCGCGCAGACGGCGGGCGTCCTGCCCATCGATGCCGCAGGCTGGGGCATCGATGCTGTCTGCTTCACCGGGCACAAGGGGCTGCTCGGCCCGCAGGGCGTGGGCGGCGCCGTATTCTGCAACGGGTTCGCGAGCGAGATAAACGCCCTCGTGGCCGGCGGCACGGGCAGCTCGAGCGACCTCGAGCGGATGCCCGCCTTCATGCCCGACCGCCTTGAGGCGGGCACTCCAAACCTGCCGGGCATCATCGGCCTCGGAGCGGCGCTCGTATGGATCGAGGAGAGGGGCATCGACGCCATCCGCGAGCACGAGCTCGCCCTCACCGGAAGGCTCATCGGCGGCCTGGCGGAGCTCGAGGACGCCGGCAAGGTCCGGGTCGTCGGAAAGAAGTCCCTGGAGGGGCGCACGGGCGTCGTGAGCATCCAGACCCCGGGCCGCGAGCTCGCCGAGGTGGCGCACGAGCTCGACGCGAGACACGGGATCCAAGTGCGCGTGGGACTCCACTGCGCGCCCTCCGCGCACCGAACGCTCGGCACCTTCCCCACCGGTACCATCCGCTTCAGCGTCGGCTGGGCGAACACCGAGGACGACGTCGACGCGGCGCTCGCAGCTCTACGGGAGATCCTCGCTTAAGCGGCTCGCGGAACTGCGCAGGAAGCCCCACGAGCCGCTTCCCAAAGGCGCGCGGCGGGCGCGGACTTAGACGAAGGCGTGCTTCTTCAGGCGGTCGAGAGCCTCGATCATGCGATCACGTGGAAGGGCGAGGTTCATGCGTAGGTGAGAAGCCCCGTGGAACGGGCGGCCGTCCTGCCAAAGGACGCCGACCTCGATGCCCGCGCGCTTGACCTCGTCGAGGGTCCGGCCATTCGCGCGACAGTACTCGCCGCAATCCACGAAGAGCATGTAGGTGCCCTCGGGCCGCCGGACGCTCACGCCGTCGAGCTCGCGGTCGATGAAGTCGCAGGCGTATGCGACGTTGCCGCCGAGCACCTCCCGCAGCTCATCGAGCCATGCGGCGCCCTCCTCGGAGTACGCGCCCATGAGCGCGTGCATCGAGAGCACGTTCATCGAGTTGTAGTGGGTCGCCGCCGACTCCTTGAGCACGCGCCGGCGCAGCGCCTCGTTATAGATGATGTGGTAGCTGCCGATGAGTCCCGCAAGGTTGAAGGTCTTGCTCGGCGCATAGAGCGCGATGGTGCGGCGGCGCGCCTCATCGGAGACCGACTGGGTCGGAATGTGCTTGTGCCCGGGGAGCGTGAGGTCGCTCCAGATCTCGTCCGAGATGATGGTCACGTCCAGGCGGGCGCAGAGCTCGACCACGGCCTCGATCTCCGCTCGCTCCCAGACGCGCCCGCACGGGTTGTGCGGCGAGCAGAAAACGAGTGCTCGGATATCGTTCTCGCGGATCTTCGCCTCCATGTCGGCGAGGTCCATGCGCATAACGCCCGCTTGGTCGGGCTTAAGGTCGCTCGTGACGATCCGGTACCCGGCGCCCTCGATCGAGCCTGTGAAACCGATGTAGGTCGGCGAGTGAACGAGGACCTTGTCGCCCGTGGCGCAGACGGCGCGCAGCGCGCTCACGAGCCCGCCGAGGACGCCGTTCTCGTAGCCGATGTGCTCATGCTCAAGGCCCGTAACGCCGTTGCGGGCCTTCTGCCACCAGATGATAGAGTCGTAGTACTCGTCGCGGGTCTCGAAGTAGCCGAAGAGCGGGTGATCGAGGCGCTCGACCACGGCGCGCGTCACGCTCGGGGCGGTCGCGAAGTTCATGTCGGCGATCCACATCGGAATGACGTCGAAGCCCTCCTTCGGCTTGAGGGAGGGCTCGGTATCCGCGATGTCGACGGCAAGCGCGTCTTTGCCGCGGCGGTCATAGAGGGTCGTGAAGTCGAAGGACATGGTCACCTACCGTGGAATCGGGTCTGATGCAGCGCAAAGCCATGAGGCACATACTACATCAGACCACGCCGCGGCATATCCGCGCGGACGCCGGATCTACCCGCGGCACGCGTCCACGAACGACTTCCAGATGTTGAAGTCGGCGTCGCTCGCGTACCAGGTGTACTCAGGGTGCCACTGGACTCCGAGGACGAAGCGCTTGCCCGGCATCTCGATGCACTCGGGGATGCCATCATCGGAATGTGCAGAGAGCACGAGCCCGCGCCCGAGGCGCTCGACGCAGCAGTGGTGGGCGGAGTTCACGGAGTAGCGCTCCTCTCCCCCGCAAGCGCGCTGAAGGAGCGATCCCTCCTGGATGATGATGTCGTGGCTCGGCCGGCCCATGAGGTTCACGTGGTTCCGCTCGCGCGCGCCAGGCGTCCTCGGGATGGTGGGAACGTCCATATTGAGCGTACCGCCGAGCGCGACGTTCAGCGCCTGGGTGCCTCGGCACACGGTGAAGAGCGGTTTGTCCGCCTCGACGGCGGCGCGCAGGAGCACCATCTCGAACGCGTCGCGCTCGGGGCACGACGAGCAGCCGGGGTGCTCAGAGTCGTCGCCCCAGAGCTTGGGCGAGACGTCGGGGCCGCCCGGCACGCAGATGCCGTCGGCGCGGCGGGCGTACTCGCGGATGAGCGCCTCGTCCTCGGTGATGTTCATCATCACCGGAAGGCCGCCGGCCTCGAAGATCGCGTCGACGTAGCACTTGGTCGTCGCCTCGTTCGGCGCGAGCTGCTCTTCCCCGTACATCCGGCCCGGCTCGAAGCGGGGCGCGACGAAGATGAGAGGGCGCGACTCGGGCTTCTCGGAGTGGACGGGGCAGTCAGGGTCGCAGGTATCGCAAGAAACGCAAGATCGCATAAATTAATGTCCTTTGATGCTGTTGAGGAAGTCCTGGGCGCGCTTGGTCTGCGGGTGGTCGAAGAACTCGTCGGGCGTGCCCATCTCGATGATCTGGCCGTCTGCCATAAAGATAACGCGGTCGGCGACGCGGCGCGCGAAGTTCATCTCGTGGGTGACGACGATCATCGTCATGCCCTTCTTTGCGAGGCGCACCATGACGTCGAGGACCTCGTTGATCATCTCGGGGTCGAGTGCGGAGGTCGGCTCGTCGAAGAGCATCGCCTTCGGGTCCATGGCGAGCGAGCGGGCGATGGCCACGCGCTGCTGCTGGCCGCCGGAGAGCTGGGCGGGCACCTTCTGCGCCTGCTCGGCCACGCCGACGCGGGCGAGGAGCTCCATGGCCTTCTTCTCGGCCTCGTCCTTCTTCATGCCAAGGACCTCGATGGGGCCCAAGGTGACGTTCTCGAGGATCGTCTTGTGCGCAAAGAGGTTGAAGCCCTGGAAGACCATGCCGAGCTCGGCGCGCATCTGGGCCAGCTCCTTGCCCTCCTGCGGCAGCGGCTTGCCCTCGATGAGGATCTCGCCGGAGTCGACGGTCTCCAGGCGGTTGATGGTGCGGCACATCGTAGACTTTCCCGAGCCCGAGGGCCCGATGATGACGACGACCTCGCCTTTGTTGACCTTGAGGTTGATGTCCTTGAGCACGTGGAGGTCGCCGTAGTGTTTGTCGACGTGGCGCAGCTCGATGACGGGTGCCTGCGCGGCGTTGGATTCGGTCATGTGATTCTCCTTTGGTGCGCCTAGCGGATGATCTTCGCGCCGGTGCGGCGCGAGACGTACACGGCGGCCTTGTTGATCAGGTAGTTGATGAGGATGTAGATCACCGCGACGACGAGGTAGGTCGAGACGAGCGCGTCGTAGTTGGTGCGCAGGACCTGGGCGTTCTGCATGAGGTCGGGGAAGGTGACCACATAGGCGAGCGCGGTGTCCTTGACGACGACCACGAGCTGGCTGATGAGCGAGGGAACAACGAAGCGGATGGCCTGAGGAAGAACGATCTTCGTCTTTACCTTCCACGGGGAAAGCCCGATGGAGAGGCCCGCCTCGGTCTGTCCACGGGGGACGGCGTTCACGCCGGCGCGGAAGACCTCGGCCAGGACGCCCGAGGCGGCGAGCGCGATGGGGATGATGAGCATCCAGAACGAGCTCATCTTTACGCCGAGGGTCGGCACGACGAAGAAGAACCCGTAGATGAACAGCAGGCTCGGGACGCCACGCAGGAAGTTGGTCAGGACGGCGCAGGCGGCCTGGAGCGGCTTAGAGGCGCTCGTGCGGCCGAGCATGAGGGCGAGGCCGAGCACGATGGCGGCAGCGCCCGCGGTCAGGGCCACCTCGAACGTGCCCAGAAGGCCGCGGCCGAGATAGATCCAGGTCGAGCGCCAGCTGAAGAGCTCCCAGTAGCGGTACGAGAGCTGGCCCTTGACCCAGAAGCGGTACACGACCCAGACCAGGAAGGCGACGACGGCGGCCAGGCTCACGACGGTGCCGAGGAGCATCTTGCGCCTCGTCTTTGGGCCGGGGGCCTCGTAGAGAGCGTCGCGCATGGTGGTTGCGTTGGCTGCCATTAGCGGATCACCCTGACCTTCTGGTCGATCTTGTTGCCGATGAAGCCGGCGACGAGCGCAGTGCCGATGTAGCCGCAGGCAGAGAGCACGAAGGTGATAACGCCTGCGGACTCGCGGGTGTTGATGTAGCTGACCACGCCCGTGAGCTCCTGCGGGGCCATGGGCACCTGAGAGCCGAGGGCGGTGGTAAGCATGACGGCGATGAAGAGGTTCGTCATGGGGAGCACCGTGGAGCGCAGCGCCTGCGGGATCACGATGGTGCGCAGGATCTGCGTGAAGGTGAGACCGATGGAGCGCGCCGCCTCGATCTGCCCCACGCCGATGGTGTTGATGCCGGTCATGAAGTTCTCGGAGCCGAACGCAGCGGCGAGGATCACCGTGGCCGCTATGACCGCAGGCTCGTAGTCGAGGACGAGCCCGAGGTTAGGCAGCGCGTAGACGACGATGAGCAAAAGTACCGCGCCCGGGATGTTGCGGAAGATCTGCACATAGAGATCGCCGAAGACGCGCAGCGGCTTGAACGGGCAAACCCTCATGACCGTGATCACGACGGAAAGGACCATGACGAGGGCGAATGAGATGAGCGTCATGCGCCAGGTGGTCAGAAGGGCAGTCAGGTAGTTCTGCCCGTAGGTGGATAGTAGATCGGCGATCCCCATCGCCCCGCTGCTTATGTAAGG
>QAKZ01000034.1:27503-36389 GCA_003150175.1 Coriobacteriia bacterium | reverse complement strand
CGCAGACGATGTCCTTGCAGTCGACGCTGATGGCAAGGACGTTGCCGTTGCGGTCGTAGATGGTGCCGCGCTTGGCGTTCAGGGTGACGACGTTCGTCCGGCGGTCCTCGGCACGCTTGGCGAGCCTGGGCCCGTCGACGACCTGGATGTAGACGAGCCGGAGGAACACGATGACGAAGGCCGCGGCGGCCAGGGCGATGAGTATGCGCATCCTCCCCTCGCCCGTCCCCATATTGGGGCCGTCCGAGGTTCTTCTGCCGTAACGCGAACGCGAGGCCTCGTCATACGAGGCCTCGGGGGCGCGCGACCCGCTTTCGCGGCGATATGAACCGTTATCTCTTCTCACAAGGAAGAAGTCTACGACAGGGAACCGTCCGCGACGGCCGCGTCCGCAGACTGCGCAGCATCACCAAAAGCCGTCGCGGCCTGCTGGGAGCCGTCGGCGGAGCCGAGGGCCGCCTCGATCGCGGACGCGATCCCGGAGGCGTCGGTGTCGTTGGGGTCGCCGGAACGCTCCGCCGCGGCGGAGGCCTCCTGCTGCTGGGCGGCGGCTGCCGCCGACTCGGCCTGGGCCTGCTGCTCGGCTGCGGCCTGGGCGGCCTGAGCGGCCTCCTGCTCGGCGCGCTCGGCCTCCGCCGCGGCTCCGACCTTGACGGTCATCGCGTCGTTGGAGAGCGACATCCCGTAGTTCTGGGTGGCGATGCGCGAGATCCGGGAGTTGCTGGAAAGAACGGCGCGCTCGATCTTGAGGTCGTCGTTCAGGTTCTTGGCGTCGGTGACCTCCGAGCGCAGGCTGGAGTTGGCTGCCAGCGCGGAGACCGCGGCGGAGCTCAGGCCCACGCGGACGAGGCCGAGGGTGATGATGGCCGCGGCGACGATGAGCACATGACAGACGCTCGCCACGAACTCGTGGGAAACCCCGCGGCGGGCGCGGGCGTCGAGGCCTCCGCCGGGAAGCACCTCGAACGAGGTCTCCCGCGACCGCTCCTCGAGGGCCCCCGCCCCCGCGTAGTTCATGTTGAGAGCCTCGGAGCCCTGGTACCTCATGACGTCCTCGTGACAATCTGCGGAAGATCCGCTGCGCATCCAATAGTGGGCAGGAAGCTGGGAACTTGAGGGTCACCTGACGGTTGACCCTCAAGTTCAGATTGAGCGTTCCTTAAGAATTGGCTAATAGTTGGTTGATAGTGCGTTGGTGCTTCATTGGTGGTGCGTTTAAGCTGCGTTTTTGGTTCGTTCTTGCTTCGTTTGTGGTATGCATGCGGCCTTGCGGCCGGGTGCGCCTTGGTTGTCTCCCCCCCGTTTACGCGACGTCGAGCTTGACCGCCACGCGCGTGAGGGCGCTTCGCGACCTTGGGTTGGCCGCGACCTCCTCGTCCGAGGCGACGAGGGGCTTGCGGGTCCTGACCTTGAGTATCGGCACGTTCCCGCAGACACAGACGGGGAGATCGGGAGGGCAGGTGCAACCCCTCGAGAGCTCTGTGAATATGTGCTTGACGATGCGGTCCTCAAGCGAGTGGTAGGCGATGACGCAGATCCGGCCGCCCGGGTTCGCCCACCGGACCGCCGCCCGAAGGCCGCGGTCGAGGACGTCGAGCTCGTGGTTGACCTCGATGCGCAGGGCCTGGAAGGTCTTGCGCGCGGGATGCCCGCCGGAGCGCCTGGCCGCGGCGGGGATGCCGCGCTTGATGACCTCCACGAGCTGGAGGGTGGTCTCGATGGGGGCCTTGGCCCTCTCTTCCACCACCTTCCGGGCGATGCGGGCGGCGTACTTCTCGTCGCCGTACAGGCGCAGGATTCGGGTGAGGTCGGCTTCGTTGTAGTGGTTTATGACCTCGGCTGCGGTTAGGGTGTTGTTCCCCGGATCCATGCGCATATCTAAGGGGGCGTCCTCGTGATACGAGAAACCCCGCTCGGGAATATCGAGTTGCGGGCTGCTCACGCCCAAGTCAAAGAGGAAGCAGTCGACCCCGGGCACCTCCGCCTGGACAAGGAGCTCGTCCAGGTCTCCGAAATTGCCCTTGAGGAACTTGTGCTCCGCGCCGGGGACCTCGCGCGAGAAGCGCTCGGCCGCGGCCGCGAGGGCCATATCGTCCTGGTCGATGCCGATCGAGAGCCCTTCCGGGGCGATCCTCTTCGCGAGCTCCACCGAGTGTCCGGCGCCGCCGAGCGTGCAGTCGCACACGACGTCGCCCGGCTTCGGGTCGAGCTCGCGGAGAACCTCTTGCAACATCACGGGTACGTGCTGATATCCAGTTGTCAAGATCTCCACCCCCTTAGCCGAAGAGAAGCTCGTCAAGATCGTCGTCGAACGCATCCTGCTGGGCGTTCCAAGCGCCGGTGTTCCAGACCTCGAAGTGGTCGTCGGCACCGACGATGGTCACGTCGTCCGTCAGGCCGAGCCGCTTGCGCGTATCGGGCTTGCGGATGTCGAGCTTACCGAGGGCAACGCGGCCCGCAGAGTCCACATCCACCGATACGGCGCGCCCGGTGAGGCCCTTCTTCAGACGCACGTCGTCAGAATTGCGCGAGTCGAAGCTCTTCCCGTCCCTCTCGAACAGAGAGTTGATCCAAGCCTCGAACCCCTGGGGGGTGTAGCCGTACACGCTCTCCTTCATCGGCACAAGGTATAAGGTCTTGGAGTCGCCCTCGAGCATCTCCTTGCGGAACGCTGCGGGCAGGGTGACGCGCGCCTTCGAATCAACCGACATCGGAAAAGACCCGACGAGCATGTCACCCTCCTCTCGAGACCAGAGACCATGAGCCCCCGACTGGAGCGTGTGAATACTATAGGGCATACCCGACACCTAGCGACACTAAAAAACACCGTTCAACACAAAGTCGTTCTTGAACGGTGTTTTCGGCTTCGGCGAGCAGGCTCCGGCCCAAGATATTGGGCCGGGAACAGGTGTTTCCACCATTCGCCGACGCGTGTCGCTCCAGTAATATGTAGACGATGTGAATCCGCAGGCCAGAGGCGGTATTTAAAAGAATTCGCAGGTCAGGGGCAGTACCTCAACCTGCGAGGGCACTCTATTCGTGATGCGCGCGGGGATGGGCGTCGAGGTAGACGCGGCGGATGTGCGAGCGGTCCAGGTGGGTGTAGAGCTGCGTGGTCGATATGCTCGCATGCCCCAGGAGCTCCTGCACGACGCGCAGGTCGGCCCCGCCCTCGAGGAGGTGGGTGGCGAAGGAGTGTCGCAAAGTGTGGGGGTGGAGACCGTCGATGCCCGCGACGCGCCCATAGCGCTCGACGATCGCGTGGATCGACTGGCGAGATATGCGGTCGCCGCGGACGTTGAGGAACACGGCGGAGGTGGGGCGCCGTCCCACAAGCTCGCCCCTCCCCTCCCTCAAATAGGTCCCGAGGGCGCGGGCGGCGGCTCCGATGATGGGCACGACGCGCTCCTTCGCCCCCTTGCCGAAGACGCGCAGGACCTCCTCGCCGAGGAACACGTCACGCTCATCGAGCCCCACGAGCTCGCTCACGCGAAGGCCGCAGCCGTAGAGCACCTCGAGCGCCGCGTGGTCGCGGAGCCCCGCAGCGGAGTTCGGGAACGGCTGGTCGAGCAGCTTCGCCGCCTGCTCCTGCGAGATCACGTCCGGCAGGCGCGAGGGCTTGGCGGGCAACGGGAGGTCGGCGGTGGGGCACGAAGAAGCGATCCCCTCGCGGAACATGAAGCGATGGAAGCCTTTGACCGCCGAGACCCCCCTCTCGACGGAGGAGGCGGCGAGGCCCAGGTCGCAAAGCGCCCCCACGTAGTCTTCTACGAGGGGGCGCCCCACCTCGTCGGGCTCGGTCACGCCGGAGCCCGCGAGGTAATCGATGTATCTGTTGAGGTCGCGGCCATAGGCCTCGATGGTATTGCTCGAGCTGCCGCGCTCGACGCGAAGATACCCAAGGTACTCCTCGCGCGCAGCGGCAAGGTCCATCGTCGGGCCCATGGCCGCGGTCTCGCGCTACTCCGCGACGACGTCGTGGCGGTCGATGCCCTCGTGGTGGGCGATCGAGGCGCGCACGAACTCGCGGAACAGCGGGGCGGGCTTGGTCGGACGGCTCTTGAACTCAGGGTGTGCCTGGGACGCCACGAACCAGGGGTGAACGTCCTCGGGGAGCTCGACCATCTCGACGAGGCGGTCGTCGGGCGAGAGGCCCGAGATCCTGAGGCCGGCGGAGGTCAGCTGGTCGCGGAACGCGTTGTTGACCTCGTAACGGTGGCGGTGGCGCTCATAGACGAGGCTCTCGCCGTAGGCCTCCTCGGCCAGGGTGCCCGGCTGGACCTTGCAGGGGTAGGCGCCCAGGCGCATGGTGCCGCCCTTATCGGTGATGTCCTCCTGGTCGGGCATGATGTCGATGACGGGGTACTTGCAGTCGGGCTCGAACTCGGCCGACGTCGCGCCCTCCATGCCGCAGACATTGCGGGCGAACTCACAGACCGCGACCTGCAGGCCGAGGCAGACGCCGAGGTAGGGAACCTTGAGGGTGCGGGCACGGTGGGCAGCGGCGATCTTTCCCTCGATGCCGCGCAGGCCGAAGCCGCCGGGCACGAGGATGCCGTCGGAGTCGCCGAGGATCTGGTCGATGTTCGCCTCGTCGAGCTCCTCGCCGTCGATGAGCTCGATGTTGACATGGCGGCCGAAGGCGACGCCGGAGTGGTGGAGCGCCTCGATGATGGAGAGGTAGGCATCGGGCAGCGCGGTGTACTTGCCGACGACCGAGATCTTGGTCACGTCGGTCTTCGCGTTGGCGGCGTGCATGCGGCTCGTGAAGTCGTACCAGCCGCTCATGTCGCTCGTGCGCGGGTCGAGGCCGAGGCGCTCGCAGACCTTGGTGTCGAAGCCCTGCTCGGCGAGGTGTGCCGGGACGTCGTAGATGGACTTGCAGTCGGAGTTCTCGAAGACGCAGGTGGGGTCGACGTCGCAGAAGCTGGCGATCTTTGCGCGGATGTCCGCGTCGACCTCGTGGTCGGAGCGGCAGACGATGAAGTCGGGCTGCAGGCCCATGGAGCGCAGCTCGCGCACGGAGTGCTGGGTCGGCTTGGTCTTGACCTCGTGGGCGGCGGCGATGTAAGGCACCAGGCTCACGTGGATGAGGACGCAGTCGGCGAGGCCCTTCTCTTTGCGGAACTGGCGGATGGCCTCGACGAACGCCTGGCCCTCGATGTCGCCGATGGTGCCGCCGAGCTCGGTGATCACGACGTCGGCGCCGGTCTGCTCCTCGATGCGGAAGAACCGGTCCTTGATGGCGTTGGTCACGTGCGGGACGACCTGGACGGTGCCGCCGAGGAAGTCTCCCTGGCGCTCGCGGGCGATGAGGCTCTGGTAGATGGCGCCGGTGGTGAAGTTGGAACCGCGGGTGAGGTTCTCGTCGATGAAGCGCTCGTAGTGGCCGAGGTCGAGGTCGGTCTCCTTGCCGTCCTCGGTGACGAAGACCTCGCCGTGCTGGAACGGGCTCATCGTGCCGGGGTCAACATTCAGGTAGGGATCGGCCTTCTGCATCATGACCTTGTAGCCGCGGGACTTGAGCAGGCGGCCGAGCGAGGCGGCCGTGATGCCCTTGCCGAGGGACGATACGACGCCGCCGGTCACGAAGATGTGCTTTGTCATGTTGGGGGGACCTCCCGTAGTCCGAGTGGGTGTCACTTCTTCTACGGGTTTTTAGTCTACGCCCGCTCAGATACCGATGAGGGCGTGAATCTTGCCGCTCACCGAGTCGTAACAACTTCAGGGCGCGGGCTCCGCGCCGATGGACCGCCGTAGCAGCCCCTCTTTATAAAGTAATTCCGGCGGCAGGCCCCTCCTCCATAGAGAGACCTGCCGCCGGAAAAGACGTCGCCGCTTCGGGCGTCGCCTGGATGGTTTGGCGGCTACCGGTACTGCTGAAGCGTCGGGACCGAGCTCACGGCGAGCTCGCCGCTCACGCTGGCCGGCAGCACGACATCGTAGGAGATCGTGGCGGGCTGGCCGGGATAGAGCGGGTTGGACGGGCGCGGCCACACGGGGTCGCCGGAGACGTCCTGGGTGTAGGTCACCTGCAGGCCGCGGTACTCGGTCGTCGAGAAGCTCGCCCCGTTGCTCGCCTGGAGGTTCTGGATGGTCCCTCCCGCGGGCGCATAGAGGTAGATGAACGGCTCGTAGTAACCCGAGGACTTGTCGATGCCGCCGAGGATGTAGTCCCCGCCGGTCGCGAGCTCGTCCTGCGTGAGGTAGTTCTCGAGCGTCGTGGTCACATGGTAGGTGCGGGTGCCGTCCGCGGCCTTCTGGACATCGCCGACCTGGGTGCTCATGCCGAACCACCAGCCGATCTTGGAACCGAACCAGATGTTAGCGAAGACCCCGAGGGTGGGCTGCTGCTGCGTCGAGGCGTCGAGCGTGCCGGTGACGCCCATCTTTTCCATGGCGGACTGCTCGTTCGAGTCGGCCATCCAGATCAGGACTTCGCGGTCCTTGGCTCCGTCCATGAGCACGGTCGCGAGCTTGGACAAGGTATCCGAGTTGAAGTTACCGAGCACCTGGTCGAAGGTGAGCTTCGCCGCCTCAGCGAAGAGCGCGTCGGTGATGTCGCCGCCAAGGGCCATGTTGTCGCCCGCCGAGAGGTACTTCCAGTACAGGTCGTGCTCGAGCACCTTGGTCGCGTTCGTGCCATCGAGCTCGGTACCGTCCGACAGCGTGACCGAGGTCCCGAGGGCGGCCAGCATGCGCTGGACGACGCTCGGGGTGATGGACACGACGCCGTCGAGGTGGCCGCCGTTG
Source organism: Coriobacteriia bacterium (assembly GCA_003150175.1). Classification (GTDB taxonomy): domain Bacteria; phylum Actinomycetota; class Coriobacteriia; order Coriobacteriales; family Atopobiaceae; genus Paratractidigestivibacter. The sequence continues at coordinate 29,636 of QAKZ01000034.1, read as the reverse complement.
CGCTCCTCATACGAGGCCGCCCAGATCCCGCCGACGCGCGAGAAATCGGGATTGAAGCTGTTGTCCCAGGAATAGCGCGTGTAGTCGTAGAAGAGCGCATGCTCCTCGTCCGTGATGCCAGCGGAGGAGGGAGTGTCCTCGTTCAGCACGTCATAGACCTTGGCGAAGTCGCCGAGCGAGATGTGCCCATTGCTGATCGAGAGCGTGCCGACCGAGCCGGGGAAGCCGTCGGAGGCGCGCAGCTCCGCGGTGTTCTGCGCAGCGAGCATGTAGGTGCGGTCGCCGTTTGCGCCGAGCAGGTTTCCGGCGACGGGGGCGAGCGTCGCCGCGGACTGGAACATATCGTTCACGCCGTCGAGCTTCTCTCGAGCGGGCTGGATCATCGATTGGAGCCTCTCGATGTGCATCTCGGGCAGGGAGTCCAGGGAGTCGGTGCACCGCTGCATCACGGGAGCCGTTTGCTCGACCGCGGAAAGAAGCCCGCTCAGCGACTGCACATCGATGGTGCCGTCGCTGACGAGCGAGTCGACGGGGGTCTGCGCGAGGGCGTCTGTCAGGGGAACGAGGGCGTTGGTCGAGGCGTCCTGGAGCACAGAGGCGACGGTCCGCACGGCGCTCACGTCGCCGCCGACGACGGGAAGCGCGCTCGCGAACGACCAAAGCGGAGACTGCAGCGACCCGTTCATCTGGGCCGCGACGTTCTGGAGCTCCTGCGCCGAGGCGGAGGCGGCGGCAAAATCCTGCGACTCGATCGCCGACTGGACGGCGTTGACCTCGGAGAGCGCCGAGGACGCTTGGGTCTTGAGGCCGGAAGCCGAGCTCGCGAGCGCGGCTGCGCCGGCGGCCGAGAGAACCACGAGCACGCCGACGACGCCGAGGGCTATCTTGAGGCCTCTGTGCTTGTGACGACGGTGCTTGTGGCGGATGAGCTGGTCATCAGAGCCGGAGCTGACGGGAAAGTCGACATAGACGGGGGCCGAGTGCGGAGCGGGCTCCGAGTAAGGGTTGGGGCCAGAGAAAGGCTCAGGGCCGAAGCCGTCGTTACCGTTGTCGGACGAGGGGTTGTTGCCGAGCTCGTCAGAGGGCATCGCCCCGTCGACGGGCTCGGAGTTCTTGAAGTGCTTTGCCATGCGGCTCCAATCACAGAGCAGGCGAACGCGGATACATATTCTTTGGATTATAGAGCAGCGGCGCAATGCACCCATAAAGTGCATACCCCCTCCCCGGGCGGTTATCGAGCGGGATGCGTCGCCGATCGCCCGCGCCGCCGATTCCGCGGCACAAAGAAGGGCGGGCGCCGGTGAGGCGCCCGCCCTGAGGTGGGGGCTCTGTGCTTGTGCGCTACACCCAGAAGAGCATGGAGTTGTAGCTCGGAACGGGCCAATAGTCGTCGGCGACGATGGTCTCCATCTCGTCCACGGCGGCGCGCAGGATGTCCATCGCGGGGATGACGGAGTCGCGGTAGGCGTCGCACTCCTCCTGCGGGTCCTCGATGTCACGGGCGTCGGAGTTCTTGGACTCCAGGTCGGCCACGGCATCGTAGATGGCGTCGATGCCGCCGGTGAGCTCGCTGACGAGCTCGCGCTCGGCGCGGGCCTCGATGCCGAGCTCGGCCTTGGTGGCCACGCTGCCGGCGATGCTGCTGCTGTACTCCGAGATCGCGGGCAGGTACATGCGCTTGGCCATGTCGACCATGGTGTTGGCCTCGATGTTGAGCAGCTTGGCATACTGCTCGGCCTTCGAGACGTAGCGCGCGTGGACCTCGGCCTCGTTGAGGACGCCATACTTGGAGAAGAACTCGATGTTCTCGGGCTTGATCATCTGCGGCAGGGCGTCGGGCGTGGTCTTGAAGTTGGGCAGACCGCGGCGCTCGGCCTCCTTCTCCCAGTCCTCGGAGTAGCCGTTGCCCTCGAAGATGATGCGGTGGTGGGCCTTGAGGGTCTTCTTGACCCAGTCGAGCGCGGCGGCGGTGAACTCGTCGCCCTCCTTGCCCTCCATGAGGCTCGCGAACTCGTCGCACTCCTCGGCCACGGCGGTGTTCAGCACGACGTTCGGGTCCGAGAGGTTCTGCTGCGAGCCGCACATGCGGAACTCGAACTTGTTGCCGGTGAAGGCGAAGGGAGAGGTGCGGTT
>QAKZ01000034.1:0-24078 GCA_003150175.1 Coriobacteriia bacterium | reverse complement strand
CGGAACTCGAACTTGTTGCCGGTGAAGGCGAAGGGAGAGGTGCGGTTGCGGTCCGTGTTGTCCTGGAGCACGTCGGGCAGCATCGGGACGCCCAGGTCCATGCGGGTCTTGCCGTGGGCCTCGACGGCCTCGTCGTTGATGAGGCCCTCGACGACGGCGTCGAGCTCGTCGCCCAGGAAGACGGACACGATCGCCGGGGGCGCCTCGTTGGCGCCGAGGCGGTGGTCGTTACCGGCGGACGAGACGCTCACGCGCATGAGGTCGGCGTGCTTGTCGACCGCGGCGACGAGGCCCGCGAGGAAGACGAGGAACTGCAGGTTCTCGGAGGGGTTCGCACCCGGCTCGAGGAGGTTCTTGCCGTCTGCGCAGACCGACCAGTTGTTGTGCTTGCCGGAGCCGTTGACGTAGTCGAAGGGCTTCTCGTGCTGCAGGCAGGCGAGGCCGTGGTGGGTCGCGAGGAGCTTGAGCTTCTCCATGGCGAGCAGGTTGTCGTCGATGGCGAGCGACCCCTGCTCGAAGATCGGGGCGAGCTCGTGCTGGGCCGGGGCGACCTCGTTGTGCTTGGTCTTCGCGGGGACGCCGAGCTTCCAGAGCTCGTCGTCGACCTCCTTCATGAAGGCGTTGACGGTCGGGCGGATGGCGCCGAAGTAGTGCTCCTCGAGCTCCTGGCCCTTAGCAGGGGCGCAGCCGAAGAGCGTGCGGCCGGTGAGGACGAGGTCGGGGCGCTTCTGGAAGTCCTCCTCCTTGACGAGGAAGTACTCCTGCTCGGGGCCGACGGTGGTGATCACCGAGGTGACGTCCTTGCCGAAGAGCTTAAGGACGCGCTTGGCCTGCTCGGCCAGGGCGACCTGCGAGCGGAGCAGCGGGGTCTTCTTGTCGAGCGCCTCGCCGGTGTAGGAGATGAAGGCCGTCGGGATGCAGAGGACCTCGTCCTTGATGAAAGCCGGGGAGGTCGGGTCCCAGGCGGTGTAGCCGCGGGCCTCGAAGGTGGCGCGCAGGCCGCCGGAGGGGAAGCTCGAGGCGTCGGGCTCGCCCTGGATGAGCTCCTTGCCGGAGAACGACATCAGGACCGAGCCGTCGTCCTTCGGGGTGATGAAGGAATCGTGCTTCTCGGACGTGATGCCGGTGAGCGGCTGGAACCAGTGCGCGTAGTGCGTGGCGCCCTTCTCGAGCGCCCACTCCTTCATGGCGTGGGCGACCTCGTTGGCGATGTCGAGGTCGAGGGCCTTGCCCTCCTTGATGACCTTCGTGAGCTCCTTGTACGTAGGCTTGGGGAGACGTTCCTGCATGACCTTGTCGGTGAACAGCAGGCTGCCGTACTCCTCGGTGACCTTGTCCTTGCCCATGTGCGCCTCTTTCCGTTGGGTTGCGTGGCGTGCTTGGCTTACGTTTGACAACTCTAGTTGCCCATTGTTGCACGGGAGTTAATGCATGGTGTCCCGTGTGGGCAAGTTCGTGTGCGTTTTTGTAACCGGGCGGAGTCGCGGTGTTTCGCGCGGCGGGAGCACGCGAGGCACGGGGCCGCGAGGGCTCAACCGCGGCCCAATCGAGAACCGCGCCCGGCGCACGGCCTGTAGCACGGCCTATACTAGGTGGCGCATGTTCAGACGGACCAAGGACGGAATATCATGCCAAAGCACTTCAGCGAGCCGGACTCGCCGGCGCCGCGCCGGCGCAGGCGCGCAACGGGCGAGGATCGCGTCTTCGACAACGGGTACGACCCTCGCCAGGACTTCGCGGACAGCGAGTACGGGCAGGGCACATACGGGCAGGACGCCTATGGGCAGGACCAGTACCGCGACCAGGCGGCGACGCGCGGGCAGGGCGCGGGCTACGGGCAGGGCAACGGCGCCCGGCGCGGCTCCTATACCCAGACCCCCTATGTCCAGCCTCCCTACGCGCAGGATCCCTACGCCAAGGGCGGGCACGGTCAGCAGCAGGATCCCTACGCGCAGGGCGCATATGGCCGGCAGCAGGACCCCTACGCCGAGTCGAACTATGTCGAGCAGGAGGCGCCCGGCGCCTACGAGCCCTCCCCCTACACCGACGATGAGCCGCGGCGCGGACGCGGGGCTTCTTCTTCCCCGCGCAGGCAGGGCAAGCAGAAGCGCCGCTGGCCCGTCGCCCTGGCGGCCGTGCTCGTCGTCGCCGTCGTGGGCATCGGCGCGTATCTCTTCTTCAACCCGCCGTTCTATAAGGTGAGCGTCAACGGGACCGAGCAGACCATCGAGGCCGGCACGACCGTCCAGGGGATCGTCGACAAGGGCCTCGCCACGCCGACCGCCGGCAACCTCATCGCCGTCGACGGGTCGGTCGCCCAGCAGGGCGGCGGCACCGCCTTCACCGCGACCGTCAACGGCGCCGACGCGCAGCGCGACCAGAAGCTCAGCGCGGGCGACCAGGTCCAGATCGACAACGGCCAGGACGTCGACGAGGACTTCACCGAGACCACCGAGACCATCCCGCACGGCGAGTCCGGCACCGATTACTCCACGCTCGCGAGCTATTACAACGGCGCGATCCACGTCTACTCCTCCGGCGAGGACGGCGAGAAGACCGTCAAGACCGGCAACGTCTCCGGCAAGACCGTCGAAGAGGTCACCAAGCAGCCGACCGACGCCGGCTACAGCTCCTACAACGCCAACGTCGGGGACGATAAGGTCCTCGCGCTCACCTTCGACGACGGCCCCTGGCCCAACCAGACCGCCGAGATCCTCGACATCCTCAAGGAAAACGGCGCGCACGCGACCTTCTTCCAGATCGGCAACCAGGTCGCCGAGAACGCCGAGGTCGAGAAGCGCATCGTCGCCGAGGGCAACCAGGTCGCCTCCCACACGTGGGACCACGCAGCAGGCTCTGGCCAGGGCGTGAACATGACCTACATGAGCGCCGACGAGCAGCGCGCCGAGATGGAGAAGGGCTTCAAGGCCATCGAGGACACGCTCGGCACGAGCATCGAGCACGTCATGCGCGCGCCCGGCGGCAACTACTACGGGTCGCTCATCGACAACCTCAAGGACATCGTCGACGTCGAGGTCGGCTGGGACGTCGACACCGAGGACTGGAGGCGCCCGGGCGCCGCGGCCATCGAGCAGGCCATCCTCTCGGCGAAGCCGGGCGACGTCGTCCTGATGCACGACGGCGGCGGCGACCGCTCGCAGACCATCGAGGGCCTGCGCAACGCCCTGCCCAAGCTCGTGCAGGAGGGCTACAAGTTCGTGACCATCGACCAGCTCATGGCGTACGGGAAGTAGCCGGCGTCGAGCGCCAGGTTCATAACGGCACAAAAGAGGCCCGCGTCCTTCGGCGACGCGGGCCTCTTTGTCGCCCGTCGCCCGCAGCCGCCCGTCGCGGTTCGCAAAACCCTTCACCATGTTTGTGTTTTCGAGTTTAGTGCTTCTGCAACCTGCGGTTTTGTAAATATGAAGCCGAAAACACAGGGATGGTGAATAATCAGGATCCCAAAAAGGAAGGGCGCGAGCCCCGTTCAGCGCAAAAGAAACCGCCATATGGCGTCGCTACTCCATGGCGCCGCTACTCCGCGCCCGCCGCGGCCTTGGGCATGAACTCCATATAGAGCTTGTTGCGGCGCTGCGACTCCAAGGGTGTCGGCTCGCGCAGCGGGGCGCCGAGGGCAAAGGCGATCTGCCGAGCGAGCAGCGCCGCCCCGGAGAGCGACGATACGTTGCCCGCGGCAACGCGCTGCACTCGATACCCTTTGATCGCGAGGAAATTCGAACGGGCGGCGTCACGGGCGGCTTGCGGGGCGCCCTTCCGCGCGTGGAACTCTGAGCTGTCGTACTCCAGTGCGAGCTTCTCTTCCGGCCAGAGGAAGTCAGGCGTGACCGAGGTCCGGTCGCACAAAGAAGAGAGTTCCTCGCCAAAGATCGTCGCGTTGAGCAGTGGCTTCTATATCCCGAAACCGCCCAATTCGACGAGCATCGTCAAAAGGAGCGCCAAAGCGGTCTCCATCGGGGAGGCCGAGCCGTCGAGGGGCGAGCTCGGCTATCCTTTGGGCGCGCCAAGCGGCCGGGCCCCTGCAGACGCGCGCGGAGAACTCGCGCAGGGAAGAGACGGACATGACCGGGCCCACGCCAAAAGCGATGCCTCCGCGAGCAGGAGCGGAGGCAGCAGGGCGCGTGGCACCGGGACCAGTGCCGGCACCGGAAGGCCCGGGCGCGGCGTTCTTCTTCGCAAGGCCGCTCTCGGACAGAGCGGGCGTTCCCACGGCGAGGCGATACGTCCCCGCGAACTCGCAGGCAAGCGAGGCGAGCGCGGCCAGGCGGCGAATTTGTTCCCACTTCTGCGGCAGCTCCGCCACGAACTCGCCCTCTTACCCGACGGAGGCAAGAAGCTCCTTTTGCTCCCGCAGCTCGACCATGAAGCCGTCAAAGAGGGAGTCGAACTTGCCGAGCGAGCCTGCGAGCTGCACGACAGCGAACTCGGGGCCGCTGATGACGAGCCTCTCCGAAAGCCGGCGGCATGCCCCGGCGGGGATTTCGCGACTCCAAACGTGAAACTTGGCTGATTTACCGGAGCTCCGGAAGCGGCTCGACGGGACCAACAAATCGACCGGTGGAAAGAGGCCCTCGAGCACCGAGGGGTCGTTCTCGCGCGTGAACTCGGCGAACGAGCGCTGGCTGCAGACGCAGTCGCCCCACAGCGGAAGGGCGCGCGGGGACTCCGGCCAAGCGGGGTCGCCGCCCCATGCGCCGCGGGCGCTCAGGGAGCGGATCGCGTCGACCGCGGATTGGGAGCAGACGAACGCGTACATCGAGACCCCTTCGGCCCTTGGAACCTTTCACCACATCTTTGATTTTGAAATCCGCGCCACCGCGACCTGCGGTTTTATCGGCGAACGGCCAAAAACATAGATGTGGTGAAAGGTTTCGCTGCCGAGAAACCCCGCCATGGACCGAAGGGTCATCCTGCGAGGAAGGACTATCCGGCAGGAATGCGCCGCAGGTCGAGAGGCCAAGCAGTGAAGGGCTACCAGACGGGGAGTGCATCACGGCAAGAAACCCCGCACAAGAAGGGCCCTCCGCCCAAGAAACGTCCTTCTTGCCCGCGCAGGCTCCCCTACCCCGTGAAGCCAACGTCGCGGATGCGGCCCGAGCCGTCGGCCGCCTCGGTCGCGAGCTGGTCGCAGCGCTCGTTCTCCGCGTGCCCCGCGTGGCCCTTGACCCAGTGCCAGCGGACCTCGTGCGGCTCGCACGCCGCGATGAGGCGCTTCCAGAGGTCGATGTTCTTCACGGGCTGTTTGTTCGCGGTCTTCCAGCCGCGCTTCTGCCAACCGGCGATCCAATGCTGCTTGAAGGCGTTGCAGACGTACTGCGAGTCGGTCGTGAAGTCGACGACGCACGGCCGGCGGAGCGCCTCGAGCGCGACGATCGCGCCCATGAGCTCCATGCGGTTGTTCGTCGTGCGATCGTAGCCACAGGAGAACTCGCGCTCGTGCACGACGCCCTTGGGGTCGGTGTAGCGAAGGACCGACCCGTAGCCGCCGGGCCCGGGGTTGCCGCGCGACGACCCGTCCGACCACGCCTCCACGTGCATGCGGGCCCCTCCGCGCGCGGCCGGGACGTCGACGGGGGCGCCTGCCGCCACGGCCTCGGGATGCCCGGCGGCGAAATCGTTCCAGCCCGCCACTATTTGGCCTCCGCCCAGTTGGAACCGTAGCTCACCTCGGCGATCAGGGGCACCTTGAGCTCGGCCACGTCCTCCATGGTCTCGCGCACGAGGTCGCTCGCGGCGGTGATTTCGTCCTCGGGGACCTCAAGGTCCAGCTCGTCGTGGATCTGCAGGACGAGCTTCGAGCGCAGCCCCTCCTCGCGCAGTCGGCGCTCCACGCGAATCATCGCGATCTTTATGATGTCGGCGGCGGTACCCTGCATGGGGTGGTTCATGGCGGTGCGCTCGCCGAAGGCGATGAGCTGCTTGTTCTTCTGCTGGAATTCGCGGATGTGGCGCTTGCGCCCGTACGCCGTGATCGCGTAGCCGCGCTCATGCGCGAGGCGGACCGACTCGTCGAGGTAGGCGCGGACGCCGGGGTACGCCTCGAAGTAGCGGTCGATCATCTGCTGTGCCTCCGCGCGCGGGATCTTGAGCGAGGACGCGAGGCCGAAGGCCTGCTGCCCGTAGACAATGCCGAAGTTGACCGCCTTCGCGCGGCTGCGGAGCTGCGGCGTCACCTCTTCGACCGGCACGCTGAACACGCGCGCGGCGGTCGCGGCGTGGAAGTCCGCGCCGGAGTTGAAGGCCGCGACCAGGTGCTCGTCGCCCGAAAGGTGCGCGAGCAGGCGCAGCTCGATCTGCGAGTAGTCGCAGGCGAGAAACACGCTGCCCTCGGGCACGGTGAACGCCTGGCGCACGCGGTGCCCGAGCTCGGAGCGCGTCGGGATGTTCTGCAGGTTGGGGTCGGAGCTGGAGAGGCGCCCCGTCGCGGTCACGGTCTGGTTGAGCGTCGTGTGGATGCGCCCGTCTCCGCGCACGAGGTTGGGCAGCGCGTCGAGGTAGGTCGACTTGATCTTCGCGCGTTCGCGATACTCGAGGACCTTCGCTACGATCTCGTGGTCAGTCGCCAGATCCGCCAGCACCTTCGCGTTCGTGGAGTAGAACCCGCGCTTGGTCTTTTTGAGTCCGTAGGTGGGGAGCCCCAGCACGTCGAAGAGCACGTGCGAGAGCTGCTGCGGGGAGTCGAGGTTGAATTCCTCCCCCGCCTCCGCCTTGATGCCCGCAACCATCTGGTCGATCTCGGCGCCGAGCTCGCGCGACTGCTCGGCGAGGATCGCCGGGTCGACACCGAGCCCCTCGCGCTCCATCTGCGCGAGGACGGGCAAAAGCGGCATCTCGACCTCGTCGAAGAGCCTCTGGGATCCGTCCGCCGCCAGACGCTCGCGCAGCGGCGAGACGAGCAGCCGCGCACAGGCGGCGTCGATCGCAGCCTGCGGGAGCTCGTCGGTGGGCTCGGGCGCGTCGCAGCCGAGGTACTCCTGCGCAAGGACGGGGGCCGAGAAGTCGCTCTTGTCGGATTCGAGCAGGTAGGCGGCCACGCCGGCGTCGAAGATTCTCGCCGGGTCGACGTCGGCGGCGGCGAAGTTCTCCGGCTCGGAGGAGTCCAGCGGGCTCACCGCGTGGATAAGCGCCTTCACGTCGGCGGAGGCCACGCGCCCCTCGGCGAGGAGCTGCCCCAGCGCCGCCGTCGCGGCCGCGCCCTCGAGCTTGAGCAGGCCGCCTTGGGTGGAGACCCACAGCACGCGGCTGAGCCCGAACAGCGCGCCGGCGGCGCGATCGTCCGCGGCAGCCGCGCCGACCCACTCTCCCGCCGCCAAGGTCGCCGCGAGGGCGGCGAGGGCGTCGTCGCCGCTGACGGGCTCCGTGAGGACGTCCGCGAGCGCTCCTGAAATGGACGGACCGGCGGCCGAGGCGGCGCCGGGGCCCTCTCCCGTCCCTGCGGCCTTCTTTGCGGCCATGGCCTGCGACGCGTTCGCGCCGCCGAGCTTGGCGAGGCGCCCCGTCATGCCCGTGAAGCCAAGCGCGCTGAACGCGCGGACGACCTCGTCCACGTCGAAGGTGGGGAACTTCGCGTCGGCGAGCTCGATCTCGATGGGGGCATCCGTGCGGATCGTCGCCACCTTGCGCGAGAGCAGCGCGTCGTCGATGTGGGCGCGCAGGTTCTCGCCCATCTTTCCCTTGACCTCATCGGCATGGGCGATGACCTCGTCGAGGTTGCCGTACTGGACGATGAGCGCGGCGGCCTTCTTCGGGCCGATACCGGGGACGCCGGGGATGTTGTCGGACGAGTCGCCCTTGAGGCCGTAGAAATCGGGCACGAGCTCGGGCGTGATGCCGTGGTAGAGGTCGTCGACGGACTCGGGCGTCATGATGGCGACGTCGGAGACGCCCTTCTTTGTGCTGACGATCTTCACGTGCTCGGTGGCGAGTTGGTACATGTCGCGGTCGCCGGTGAAGAGCAGCATCTCGTAGCCGGCAGCCTCGCCGCGGCGCGCGAGGGTGCCGAGGATGTCGTCGCCCTCCCAGCCCTCGAGCTCGCAGACGGGCACGTCGAGGGCGCCAAGGAGCTCCTTGACCATGGGGAACTGCTCGTGGAGGGCCGGATCCATGGGCGGGCGCTGGGCCTTGTACTGGGGCAGCATCTCCATGCGGACGCGCGGCTTGCCGCGGTCGAAGGCGCAGATGACGCCGTCGGGCTTAAAGGTGCCGACCATCTTTATGAACATGTTGAAGAAGCCGAACAGCGCGTTCGTCGCACGGCCGTCCGGAGCCGACATCGGCTGGCGGATGGCGTGGAACGCACGGTGCATGAGCGAGTTGCCGTCGATGACGGCGATGATGCGGCGTTCCGCGGCGGGCTCGTTGGCAACCGAGGCGTTCTCGGCAGGGGTGTTCTCGGGCATGTGGTCTCCTCGTCGATCGGGTGGACCCCATTGTACCCGCGCCCCGGGGCGTAATACCGCGCGCCCTCAGGCCGGGCGTCGCGACGCGGGGCGGAAACCGCGCGTCCTCGGGCCGGCCGCCGCACCGCCTTTCGCGCGCCCTCGGGCAGTCCGCCGCGCCCCGGGGCGGAAACCATGCGCACCCTCGGGTCGGTCTCCGCTCCCCCCCTCGCGCGCAGCCCCTTGGTTTCCATCTCCGACGACTTTGGGAAACCCACCGCCAAAAAGCTATGATAGCGAGCGGTGCAACCGAACCCGTTTGGAGAGAAGCATGCAGGACTACACCGCCGACCTCGGCCTCGCCGACATCAAGCTGCTCGCCGTGGACATGGACCTCACGCTGTTGGCGGACGACGGCACCATGCCGGAGAACATGGCGGAGCGCATCGAGGCCCTCGGCCGCGCCGGCGTCGTGTTCTGCCCCGCGAGCGGCCGGCCAGTCCCCACGCTCGCCATGGCGTTCCCGGAGAGCCGGGACATCATCGGCTTGTGCGGGGACAACGGCGGCAACGTCCAGTACCGCGGCGAGGCCGTCTACCAGGACCGCCTCAACCCCGCCCTTTGGCGAGAAGTCGCCGCTCGAGCCGACACCGAGGGCGACAACGCCCAGGTCCTGTGCTGCTACGACCACGCGGTCTGCCTCGAGCGCGACCGCGCGCACTACGACGCCATATTCAAGTACTACAAAAGCATCCGCTGGGTCGATTCCTACGATGAGGTCGACGACGCGACGAACAAGTTCAGCATGTATTACCCGGGCTACGACGCCGAACCCGCGTTCCGCGACATCTACCAGCCCGAGTTCGGGGAGAAGCTCTACGCCACGAATGCGGGCCGCGAGTGGATCGACTTCATGAACCTCGGCGTCTCGAAGGGCGCGGGCATCGCGCACCTCTGCGAGCACCTGGGCATCGACATCGCCGACGCCGCCGCGGTGGGCGACACCTACAACGACATCCCGATGCTCGAGGCCGTCGGCCACAGCTTCATCGTCGCCAACGCCGAGAAGCACATGGAGGCCCATGCCCGCTTCCGCGTGCCATCCAACAACGACCGCGGCGTCGCCGCCCTCATCGACGCGATCCTCGCGGCGAAGCAATAGCGCCCAGGAATCCGGGAGCGTCGGTAAAGCTGCACGAGAATGCGGGAGTGGCGGTATTTCTGCACCGGAATCCCGGACCGTCGGTACCGACGGTCGCGTTTTCTGGTGAGAAGTGCCCTTCTTGCCTGCCATCGGGGGCGATGTTCACGAGAAACCGGGAGCGTCGGTAGCGCTTTCACCGGAATGCGGGAGTGTCGGTACCGACGCTCCCGCATTCTCGTGCAGCTTTACCGACGCTCCCGGAATCCCGCGCAAACCACCCGAGCAGTATCGACCGGATCGCAAAGAGAGGGCGCTCGAAGCGTCAGCGAGGGGCGCCCGACGCCTGCGGCAGCGCGAATCGCACACAGCGAACGAGTGGCGAACCCCCGGGCGCTGAACAGCGGCGCAGGCGCCGAGGCACCCGCCGCGACTTGGCAGGCCGCGCGCCCCGACAGCCTCGCTGCAGCGCTACAGCACGTGCACGTCCTCGCGGCCGAACTTGACGAACGCCTCGTCCCCCACCTCGTAGATCTTGTGATTCTTGGGGTTGAAGTCGGTGATCTTCACCAGCGTCTGGCCGACCATGACCTGGTAGTTCTGGTAGTTGCCCATAAAGCGGGACAGCGTCACCTTGCACGGCAGCACGCCCTCGTCGGCGAGCTTGGCCGCCTCGGGACGCAGGACGAGCACGCACTTATCGCCCTGCGAGAGATGCCCGATGCTGCCGACCTCCACGGGATGCCCCTCGATCGTGGCGACCCCGGACTCGCCGTCCTTCTCCGCGAGCGCGCCGCGAAGGAAATTCGACTCGCCGATGAAGTCGGCGACGAACTCGTCCACCGGGTGGTAGTAGACCGTGTGCGGGTCGCCCACCTGGTCGATGACGCCCTTCTTCATGACGATGATGTTGTCGGAGAGGGCCATGGCCTCGGACTGGTCGTGCGTGACGTAGATGGCGGTGATGCCGGCCTGCTGCTGGATGCGGCGGATCTCGTTGCGCATCTCGACGCGCAGCTTGGCGTCGAGGTTCGACAGCGGCTCGTCGAACAGCAGCACGCCCGGCTCGAGCACCAGGGCGCGCGCGAGCGCGACGCGCTGCTGCTGGCCTCCGGAAAGCTGATTGGTCATGCGGTCCTCCATGCCCTCGAGGCCGACCATCCCGAGGATGCCGTGGACCTTCTCGGCAATCTGCTCCTTGGGGAGTTTGCGCAGCTTGAGGCCATAGGCCACGTTATCGAAGATGTTGTAGTGCGGCAGCAATGCGTAGCTCTGGAAGACCATCGCCGTATCGCGCTTGTTGGGCGTGAGCTCGTTGATGGCCTCGCCGCCGAGGTAGATCTCGCCCTCGTTGGGGCTCTCGAAGCCGGCGATCATGCGCAGTATGGTGGTCTTTCCGCAGCCGGAGGGGCCGAGCAGCGTCACGAACTCGCCGGGCGCGATCTCGATGTTCGCGTCGTGCACGGCATAGAAGTCCTTGCCGGTCTTCGGGTCCTGGTAGATCTTCGACACGTGCTCGAGGCGCACGCCTTTCTTTTCCTTTGCCATGGCTAGTCCTCCTCAGACTGGAGTTTCTTGCTGGTACCGAAGTGCTTGATGGCGAGGTTCATGAGAAGAACCGAGCCATAGGTAATGGCGATGAGGATCGTGGCAAACGCGCACGCGATGCCGTAGTTGCCCTTCTCGGCGAACTCGTTGATTTGCACCGTGATCAGCAGGAACTGCGGCGTCACGAGCAGGATGATGGCCGAGATCGCAGTGATGGAGCGCACGAACGCGGTCACGAGGCCGCTGAAGAACGAGTCCTTGATCAGCGGCAGCGTCACGGTGCGGAACACGGTGAAGCTGTCCGCGCCCATGTCGTAGGCCGACTCCTCGATGGACTTGTCGATCTGGCGCAGGGCGCTGATGCCGGAGCGGGTGCCGGTAGGAAGCGAGCGCACGATGAACACGATAATCAGCACCGCCGCGGACCCGTAGATCCCCTGGAGGATGCCGGTGTGGAAGATGCCGCCGGAGAAGCCGCGGATGTAGCCGACACCCAGGACCGTGCCGGGGACCGCCATGGCGAGCATGCTCACGGCCTCGATGAAGCCCTTGGACCTGAAGTCGCGCTTGACCACGAGATACGAGATGATCATCGAGAGAATCGCCGTTATGGGCGCGGCCACGAGCGAGAGCACGAACGAGTCGCGAAACGCCTGGAAGCCGTGGTACTTGGCGAAGACCTGCTGGAACCACTTGGTCGTCAGGCTGAAGTCATAGCCCCAGGTCTTGAAGAGCGCGCCGAACGGCACGCACAGGTACATGACGATGACGAAGACGGCAAGAAGCGAGCACGCGACGGTCAGCGGCAGGCGGACGGAGCGGTCCGTGATAAGCATGCGCTGGCGGCTCGCCTTGCCCGAGAGCGTGGCCGTGGACTTGGCCTCGAGGACGTACTTCTGGACCACGAACATGAGCAGCGTGATGCACAGCAGCACGACGGCCATCGCGGCGGCGCCCTGTTTGTCGTAGGCGCCGGTGATCTGCAGGTAGATCGTGGTGGCGAGGGTGTCGTAGGAGCCGCCGATGATCATCGGGTTCGCGAAGTCGGCAATGGACTCGATGAAGGTCACGAGGAAGGCGTTGCCGAGGCCCGGCAGGATCAAGGGCATGGTCACGGACGTGAAGACCTTCCAGCGGGAGGCGCCCATGTCGCGCGCGGCCTCCTCGAGCGAGGGGTCGATGTTCTTGAGCAGGCCCTTGAGCATCATGTAGCACACGGGGAAGAAGGTCAGCGTCTGGACGACGAAGATGCCCCAGAACCCGTAGACCGAGTTGTCGTAGATGCCCAGCAGGTAGCGGGTGATGATGCCCGATTTGCCGAAGAGCATGATGATCGAGAGCGAGAGCACGAACGGCGGCGAGACCACCGGCAGCATGGACACGACCTGGAACAGCCCGCTCATGAAGCGGGTCTTCAGCTTGACGTAGACCTCGACGTAGGCGAAGAGAAGCCCCACGAGCGCGCTCACGACCGAGACGAGGAACCCGACCGCCAGCGTGTTCGTGATCGCCGTGGTGAAGGACGGCATCGCGAGCACGCGGGCGAACACGTCGAGCGTGGGCCCGGACTCCGTCACGAAGGAATCAACGAGCAGGATGGCGAGCGGGTACAGGATGAACAGGGTGAGGAACGCGATCAGCACCACGATCGTCGTGACCATGATGGGGTCGCCCATCAACTTTTTTCTGTCGAGCGCCGCTCCTTGGTCCTTTGCCACAGCGCCCCTCCTTCCTTCACACGGACGCCGAGAAGAGCTCATGCCCTTCTCGGCGTCCCGGCTAGCTGCGTAAACGCGAGTCGCGCGTGCGGCGCGCTACTCGGTCTTGAAGCGGTCGTCGCCGCCGCCGAGGGCGTTCATGACCTCCTCGACGTACTCCTTCGTGTGCTCCTTGGCATCCTCGAAGTCGTAGTCCATGACGTTGTCCGGGTCGAGGCCGTAGTCCTTGGCGACCTGCGGCTGCTCGGCGTTGTCGATGACGAGGAACTGATAGGAGCCGTTCTGGGCCGCGAGCTCGACGCACTCCGGGGAAAGCGCGTACTCGATCCAGAGCTTGGCGGCGTTGGCGTGCTTGGCGCCCTTGAAGATGGCCGTGGCGCCGACCTCGCAGGAGGTGCCGGAGGTCGGGATCTGCAGGCCGATGTTCTCGTAGCCGTTGTCCACGATCTGGTAGATGCCGTCGTGCAGGAAGCCGAGGCCGATGGTGCACTCGCCGGTGCCGATGTTCTTGGACGGGCCGGAGCCGGACTTGGTGTAGACGGCGATGTTCTTGTCGAGGTCGACGAGCCACTTGATGCCGTCGTCGTGGCCGTACTTCTGGATGGCGGTGTTGATGATCAGCTTGGCCGTGCCCGCGGTGTTGTAGTTGGACGACCAGATAAGGCCCTTGTACTTCTCGTCCGTGAGGTCCTTGAAGTCCTGGGGAGCGTCGAGGCCCTTGCGGTCGAGCTCGTCCTTGTTGTACATGATGCCGAGCAGGCCGGTGTAGATGCCGTACCAGTTGCCGTCGGCGTCCATGTACTTGGGCTTGAGGATGTGGGTGGCGTTGTTGGCCTTATAGGGCTCGAGCAGGCCCTCTGCGGTCGCGACGTTGTAGGGATCGGTGGTGCCGCCGAACCAGACGTCGCCGGAGGGGTTGCCGTTTTCCTCCTCGATCTTCGCCTGGACCTCGCCGGTCGAAAGGCGCTGGTACTGGACCTCGATGCCGTAGAGCTCCTGGAAGTGGTTGCAGGCTTCGGCGAGGTAGTCCTCCTCGCAGGAGCCGTAGACGACGAGCGTGCCCTCGTCCTTTGCGGCCTTCACGAGGTCGTCGGGGGCACCGACCTTGTCGCCGGACGCGGCGTCGGAACCGGAGGAGGAGTCGGACTTGGCGTCGTTTCCGCCGCCCCCGCAGCCGGCGAGGCCGAGGCCTGCCGCGGCGATACCGGTGATGCCGAGGAAATCCCTACGCGTGACGTTGCTCATGTCGTCTTCCCTTCTGTACCCGCCGCGCTCATGCGCGGCATCCTTGCCGATGCTTATACCGCGTTTACACTCCCTTAATAATGCTCAAACAGCTGAACGGTAGCTGAGGGTCCGTGCCCGGTCGCGGCGCCGCGGCGTCACAAAGAAGCGCGCACACCGCCGCCTGGCTCGACCCGCCCACCGGCAACTCCGGCGGGCGTCCGGCGGGTACAATGCAGGAGTGCAAACCCGTCGAGAGGAAGCCCCCGCATGCCCGCCATCATCTGCCACCACATCTTCGGCGAGGACGCCGCGGCGACGCTGCCCGAGGGCATGGTCGTCGGCGAGGAGGAGCTGCTCGCCTTCCTGCTGGGCAACCAGGGGCCCGACCCGCTGTTCGCGCGCGCCCTCGGGCGGCCCTCGCGGACGATCGCCGACCACCGGCTCGGCCACGAGATGCACGAGGCGCACTGCGGCCGGGCGCTCCAGGCCTTCCGCGGCGGCGTCGAGCACCTCCCCGTGGCCGACGAGCGCATCGGCCGCGCGTTCGTGCTGGGGCTTCTTGCCCACTACCGGCTCGACTCGACCGCGCACCCGTTCGTCTTTGCCCAGCAAGAAGCTCTTGCCGCGGCATCCGACGACCTCACGGGGGCAGACCGCTTCATCCACGCCGCCATCGAGAGCGACATCGACTCCTGGATCCTGTGGGAGAAGCGCCGCGCGACCGTGCTCGAGCGGCCGGCGCACGCGAACCTCCAGCGCACGGACCGAATCTGCCGCGTGGCGGGGGCGCTCTTCTCGCAGGTCGCGTTCAGTGTGTACGGGGTTTCGCTGGGAGCCGAGGAGTACTCCGCGTGCGTGGGCGACTACGACCTCGAGTACCGCGTGATCGACCCCGCCAAGGGCACGGTCACGCGCGCGCTGGGCGCGGCCGAGCGGCTCATCCGCCCGCACTCGCTCGCGCAGTCGATGGCGCACCGCGTGACCCGCAGCTGCGAGTGCCCCGCCGCCAACCTGGAGCGGCGCGCATGGGCCGACCCCGCGGACGGGCGCGAGCGGCACGAGAGCTTCGCCGACCTCTTTGACGCGGCGCTCGAAGGCTACCCCGCGCTCGCCGAGTCGTTCGTGCGTGGCAACCTCGCGCTCTCGCTCAACTACGACGGCATGCCCGAGGCGTAAATCTTGTCGAACAGCTCGCTCACGCCAGAATACGAGATCATCACCGCCGCGTGCCCCGCATCGGAAAGAGGCGCGTTGCACACCTGGCGCTCGAAGCCCTCGTGGCAGGTCGTCGGCCGCCCCGCGGAGAGCAGGCGGTCGCAGAGCATCTGGGCCGGGTAAAGGTTGTGGGACTGCGTGTACACATCGACGACCTCGGCTCCCCTGACCAGGTCGGCGGCGCGGGCGAGCTCGCGCGGGTTCAGGACCTCGAGGGTCTCCTCGATGGCCTCAGCATAGAGCGACTTCATGCTACGGGTCACGCGCTCGGGGCCCCAGCCGGCATCGAAGGGGAAGTCGAAATCGACGTCCTCGTCCGTCACCTTCCGGGCGGCGGTGCGGGCGAGCTCGA
This sequence comes from Coriobacteriia bacterium, assembly GCA_003150175.1. Taxonomy (GTDB): domain Bacteria; phylum Actinomycetota; class Coriobacteriia; order Coriobacteriales; family Atopobiaceae; genus Paratractidigestivibacter. The sequence goes on along the minus strand of QAKZ01000034.1, from coordinate 8,481 downwards.
CCTTGAGCTCCTTGAAGCCCTCAAGCCCGAGCTTCTTGCAGAGCCGGTGGATCGTCGCGATCGAGGTCGCCGAGGCCGACGCGAGCTCCTTGATGGACGTCTGCTGAATGCGCTCCCCCATCGCGAGGACCGTGCGCGCGAGCTGCGCCTCGGTCGGGGTGAGGCCGCGCGCCTCGCGCAGCTGCTTCCGGATGTCCACGGTCTTCCCCTCCTTGCACGTCTCAATTTGTCTCAGATCATCCTAATCTTAATCTCTTAGCAGCGAAAATAAGTGTCTGCTTGCCTGATACCGCAAGCAATGGCGGCTGGATTTGCCATACTGGGCACAGATGCGCGGCCCGCGCCCCCGGGCTTCGCCCCCGGGGCCCCAAACTTCGACCTCCGACGATTGGAGCACTATGACCGACGCCACCGCCAAATCCTTCCCCGACGGCTTCCTCTGGGGCGGCGCGACCGCCGCCAATCAGTGCGAGGGCGGCTACGACGCCGACGGCAAGGGCCTCGGAGTGCCCGACGTCATGACGGGCGGCACCTCAACGAGCCGCGCCGCGTGACCGACGGCGTCAAGCCCGGCGTCTTCTACCCCTCCCATGAGGCTGTGGACATGTACAGCCATTACCTCGACGACATCGCGCTGTTCGGCGAGATGGGCTTCAAGTGCTACCGCATGTCCATCAACTGGAGCCGAATCTTCCCGCGCGGGGACGAACGCGAGCCCAATCGGGCGGGCGTCGAGTTCTACCGGCGCGTGTTCCAGAAGTGCCGCGAGTGCGGCATCGAGCCTATGGTCACGCTCTCGCACTATGAGCTCCTCTACTACCTGGCCAAGCACTACGGCGGCTGGGTGAACCCCGAGCTCATCGGGTTCTACCTCAACTACGCGCACACCGTCATGACCGAGTACAAGGGGCTCGTGCGCTACTGGCTCACCTTCAACGAGATCAACTGCCTGCTCATGGGAGGCTTCGGCAACATCATGGGCGCGGGCATCCTGCCGCCGGGCGACGACGTCCCCATGACCTTCGGCGACACTCCCTGGGACAATCCCCAGAAGCGCTACCAGGCCCTCCACCACCAGTTCCTCGCGAGCGCGCTCTGCGTCGCCATGGGGCACGAGATCGATCCCCAGAACAAGATCGGCTGCATGATCGCGGGCAACGTCACCTACCCGCACACCTGCAACCCCGCCGACGTCCTTGCCGCCCAGCGCACCCAGCGCGAGCACAACTTCTACTGCGGCGACGTCCAGGTCCGCGGCGCCTACCCCGCCTGGGCGCCCGCCCTGTGGGAGCGCGAGGGCGTGAGGATCGAGGTCTCGCCCGAGGACGCGGCCACGCTCAAGGCGGGCACCGTCGACTTCTACAGCTTCTCTTATTACATGAGCTCGACCGCGACCGCCGACCCCGCCCTCGCCGAGGCGGGCAACATCTTCGGGGGCGCCGGCAACGAGTACCTGAAGAAAAGCGACTGGGGCTGGGCGATCGACCCGGAGGGCCTGCGCTACTACCTCGAGGAGGTATACGACCGCTACCAGGTGCCTCTCATGATCGTCGAGAACGGCCTCGGCGCCGTCGACGTGCCCGACGAGGGCGGGCGCATCCACGACACCTACCGCATCGAGTACCTGCGCAGCCACATCGAACAGATGGAGCAGGCGATCGCCGACGGCGTCGACCTCATGGGCTACACCATGTGGGGCTGCATCGACCTGGTCTCGGCCTCGACCGGCGAGATGAAGAAGCGCTACGGCTTCATTTACGTCGATAAGGACAACGACGGCGAGGGCACCCTCGAGCGCAGCCGAAAGGATTCCTTCTATTGGTACAAGAAGGTAATCGCGAGCAACGGCGCGGACCTCTCGTGATGTAAACTGGTTACAACAAGTGGGGCGGCAAGGCGCCCTTCTCGATCACTATCGCTAAAGGAAAAGCTCATGGGACTCTTCGATATGTTCAAAAAGAAGGCCGCGGCTCCCGCCGCCCCCGCTAAGCCCGCCAACGTTGACGCCGACCCCGCGCCGTACACGCTTTGCGCCCCCGTCAGCGGTCGCGCGATCAAGATGACCGACGTCCCCGACCCGGTGTTCGGCGGCGAGATGATGGGCAAGGGCTGCGCCGTCTTCCCCGATGAGGAGGTCGTCTACTCCCCCGTCGACGGCACCGTGGGCGTTCTCATGCCGCACGCCGTGGGCATCAACACCGCCGAGGGCGTCGAGATCCTCGTCCACATCGGCGTCGACACCGTCGACATGAACGGTGACGGCTTCACGAGCCTCGTCGCCCAGGGCGACACCGTCAAGGCCGGCCAGCCCTGCGTCAAGATCGACCGCAAGAAGATCGCCGACGCCGGTCACCCCGACTGCGTCGTCCTCGTCGTCACGAACACCGCCGACTACGCCTCCGTCGACATGCTCGTCGACCCCGAGTCCACCGTCAAGGCCGGCCAGCAGGTCGTCAAGGTCACCAAGTAACCACCCTCACTGGGTGACAGTCATTGGCTGCAGCTTTCTGGGATACCCATCAGCCGGTGGCAGTCATTGCGTGCAGCATTTTTTGCCAGACATGCAAAGAAGCCGCAGTTCAGCGCTCCTTCTCTCCTCGTGAGAGAAGGAGCGCTGTTTTCGTCGAGGCTTAAAGGGGTGTCCCCTAAACGCTGCAGCCAGTGACTGTCACTCGGTGATGGGTGGCAACGGCTGATGAGTGTCACAGAAAGCTGCGCGCAATGACTGTCACCCAGTGATGGGTGGAAACGAATGAAGGCGCCCGGCCCCGCGGGATGCGGGACCGGGCGCCGTTCGGTGCGCCGGGTTGTGCGCGGTAAGGCTTAGTTCCAGCCCTTGCCGTCGGAGCCGAACTCCTGGATGAGCTCCTTGGTGCGGGCGACGATGGCCTCGCGACCGGGCTTGAGGAGCTTGCGGGGGTCGTAGCCCTTGCCCTGCTTGTCGAGGCCGGCCTCGATGTACTCGCGGGTGGCCTTGGCAAAGACGACCTGGAGGTCGGTGTTGACGTTGATCTTGGAGATGCCGAGGGAGATGGCCTTCTTGACCTGATCAACGGGGATGCCGGTGCCGCCGTGGAGGACGAGCGGGAGATCGCCGGTCAGAGCCTTGATCTCGCCGAGGCGCTCGAACGAGAGGCCCTTCCAGTCGGCCGGATACAGGCCGTGGATGTTGCCGATGCCGCAGGCGAGGAAGTCGACGCCCAGGTCGGCGATGGCCTTGCACTGCTTCGGGTCGGCGAGCTCGCCGGAGGAGGTCACGCCGTCCTCGGTGCCCCCGATGCCGCCGACCTCGGCCTCGACCGAGATGCCCTTGGAGTGGGCGAGCTTGACGATTTCGGAGGTGTGCTTGAGGTTGGTCTCGAAGTCGGCCTCGTGGGAGCCGTCGTACATGACGGAGGTGAAGCCGGCCTCGATGCAGGCGAGGGCCTGGTCATAGGAGCCGTGATCGAGGTGCAGAGCGACGGGGACGGTGATGTTCTTGTCCTCGACGAGCTGCTTGACCATGTCGGCGACGATCTTGAAGCTGGTCTGCCACTTGGCGGCACCACCGGTGCACTGGATGATCAGCGGGGACTGGAGCTCCTCGCCGGCATCGAGGATGGAAGAGGCCCACTCAAGGTTGTTGGTGTTGAAAGCACCAATGCCGTAGTGGCCCTTCTCGGCGGACTGGAGCATAGCGGTTGCGTTAACGAGCATGTTTCTTACCTCCCAGTTGAGGAACAAGCAGAAAACGGAACGACATCCATAATACCCCGTTAACGGTTCAGACAACTCCGTGAATGGTAGGTTTTATCCAGTAATCGTGATAATTCGTGGACAGCGGATGAAGCGAACCTATACTCGGGTACCCAAAAATCGTTGGGCATGCGTGCCCGCGACAGACGATTTGGAGTGTGCGAAGTGGGTTTTTCCAATAACACGAGCGGTTACGGCTCAGACGACGGCCGCACAGAGAATCTCGGCGCGCAGGAGCAGGGCGAGAAGAAAGGCATCTTCGAGGACTTCAGCTTCGCCGCGGTGATCGCCTCGGGGCTCGCGGCAGCGACCTCCTTCGCGCTCGCCTCGCAGATCGGCATCGCCGGCTCCATCATCGGCACGCTGATCGGCGGCTTCGCCTCCGCGGCGGCCTCCCAGGTGTACAAGTCGCTCCTCTCCGCGTCCGCCGAGAAGATCCGCCAGGCCAGCCCCGCCGACGCCGACGCGACCGTCGCGGACGCAACGCGCAGGATCGACCGCAACCGCTTCGTCGCGCGCGCGGACATCGACGAGGTGGCGGAGTCCGGCACGCCCATCGCCCCGCCCGAGATCCGCGAGGCGGCACGCGCGGCCGAGCACCGCCGCACCCGCAGGCGCGCGACCATCGTCGCCGCGGCGGTCGCGCTCGTGGCGGTGCTCGTCTTTGCGCTGGTCGTGAGCTTCGTCACGCAGGGCGCCGGCATCGGCACCAAGCCCGCCCCTGCCCAGCAGGAGCAGGTCGTGAGCGATAAGCCCGCTCAGGGCTCCGAGAGCTCGGCCACCGGCAAGGGCGAGGCCTCGGGCAAGGGCGCGCAGACGCAGAGCAAGGCCGAGGGCTCGGGCAAGGACTCTTCGGGCAGCTCCTCCCAAAAGAAGGACGGCGAGACGGGCGACGGTTCCCCCTCGTCCACGACCTCCGGCACGGACAGCTCGAGCAGTGGGACTTCTTCCGACGGAGCGAACGGCTCCACAGGCGCAAACGGCGCCGGCAACGGCTCGGACTCGAAGCATGACGCCGATTCCGGCAACTCCGGCAGCAACGGGTCCGGCGGCTACGGCAACGCCGGCAACGGGACGAGCTCGGACACCGGCTCCGGCAACGGCTCGTCGACGACGGGCGGCACTTCTTCGTCGACCGGCGAGACGGGCAGCACGGGCTCCGCGACGGAGTCCCGAAAGTAGCTCACGGCGGCTCGGCGCCGATTGCCGAGGCTGGGGAGACGCACCGGGGGCACCGACGGCCGCTCACCCATGGCAAAAATCGCCGCTGTGGCACGACGGGAAGCAAAATGTGACAGATAACGCCGCTGTGGCACGCGAATCAGCGCCACAGCGGCGTTTCTCGCCACGGTCTGTGCCACAGCGGCAATTCCTGCCACAGCCCGTGCCACAGCGGCGTTTCTCGCCACACAGCTCGAAGCGCCCCCCCGCGGCGCCCGTCCCCGCCCGCTGCCTGTGCCACAGCGGCAATTCTCGCCACGCGCGCCACGGCAGCGCCGCCCGCGCTAGAATCGACCCTGCACAAATTAGCGATCAACGGAAGGAACCGCATGGAGCGACCGAACGCCTGGAAGTCCTACTCCCCCGAGCAGCTCGACGAGCTGCACTATCTCTGCGAGGGCTACAAGGCCTTCATCTCGGACAACAAGACCGAGCGCGAGTGCTGCGCCGCCGCCGTCGACATGGCGCGCGAGGCCGGCTACGTGAGCCTGGAGGAGGCCGTCGCCGCGGGCAAAAAGCTCGAGGCCGGCGCCAAGCTCTATGCCGTCAACCGCGCGAAGTCCCTCATGCTCGTCAACCTCGGCTCCGACGACCTCGAGGCCGGCGTGAACATCCTCGGCGCGCACATCGACTCGCCGCGCATGGACGTCAAGCAGAACCCGATGGACGAGAAGAACGACCTCGTCACGCTCGACACCCACTACTACGGCGGCATAAAGAAGTACCAGTGGGTCACCATCCCGCTGGCCATCCACGGCGTCGTGGTCCACAAGGACGGCGAGGTCGTTAAGGTCAACATCGGCGAGGACGAGGACGACCCCGTGTTCTGCGTGACCGACCTGCTCATCCACCTCGCGCAGGAGCAGATGACCAAGGACGCCGCCAAGGTCGTCGACGGCGAGATGCTCGACGTGCTCTGCGGCGGCCGCCCCGTCGTGGTCAAGGACGGCGACGCCCAGAAGGACGGCGCCGCGGACGAGAAGGACCTCGTGAAGAAGGGCGTCCTCGGCATCCTCAAGGAGCAGATGGGCATCGACGAGGAGGACCTCCTCTCGGCCGAGCTCGAGGTCGTGCCCGCCGGCGCCGCTCGCGACCTGGGCTTCGACCGCTCGATGATCCTCGGCTACGGCCAGGACGACCGCTCCTGCGCCTACACGAGCCTCGTCGCCATGCTCGACGAGAAGGACGTCGCCCGCACCTCCGTCACCCTGCTCGTGGACAAAGAGGAGATCGGCTCGGTCGGCGCGACCGGCATGACCAGCCGCTTCTTTGAGAACACGATGGCCGAGGTCCTCGCCCTCGCCGGCAAGCCGGGCGACCTCGCGCTGCGCCGCTGCCTCGCCGCGTCGCAGATGCTCTCCAGCGACGTCTCCGCGGGCTTCGACCCTACCTTCGCGTCCGCCTTCGAGGCGAAGAACGCGAGCTACCTGGGCCGCGGCCTCACCTTCAACAAGTTCACCGGCAGCCGCGGCAAGTCCGGCTCCAACGACGCCGACGCCGAGTACGTCGCCAAGGTCCGCCGCGTGATGGACGAGGGCGGCGTCAACTGGCAGACCGCCGAGCTCGGCCGCGTCGATTTGGGCGGCGGCGGGACCATCGCCTACATCCTCGCCAAGTACGACATGAGCGTCATCGACTGCGGCGTGCCCGTGCTGTCCATGCACGCGCCGTGGGAGACCACGAGCAAGGCCGACATCTACGAGGCCTACCGCGGCTACCGCGCGTTCCTCCAGAAGGCGTAAGGGGCTTCGCGCGCTCGCCGACGCTTATGACATAAGCAGGACAAAGGACGCCCCGGGCTTTCGCAAAGAAGCCCGGGGCGTCCTCAGGTTTACTCAAATCGATTGAGGCCCGCAGCAGGGTTCCTCTGCCGCTTTCCTCAGCCCAGAAGCGCCATGACCTCGCGCTTGGCACGCAGGAACTCATCGGCGAGGTCGAAGCGGGCTGCCTCCCCCTCGCCGGCGGCGCAGGCGCCGTGGTCGACGGGCACCTCACCTGCGACGACCGAAGGCACGCCGCCGCGCGGGTCTCCCTCGAGCACGTAGATGCGGTGCGCCATGCCCACGGCCTCGTCCACGTCGTGGGTGATCACGACGGAGGCGATGCCCAGCTCAGCGGCCATGCCGCAGTACCATGCGCGGATGTCGGCGCGCGTGAGGGCGTCGAGCGCGCTGAACGGCTCGTCGAGCAGCGCCACGTCGTTGCCCATCAGGTACGTGCGCAGGAACGCCGCGCGCTGGCGCATGCCGCCGGAAAGCTCGCTCGGCCACTTGTTCTCGCACCCGGCGAGGCCGAAGCGCTCGAACAGCGGCAGCGCCTTCGCGCGCGCGTCGGCCTTCTTGGCGCCCGCGACGATGAGCGGCAGGCAGACGTTGTCGAGGATGGTGCGGCTCGGCAGCAGGAGGTCCTTCTGGAGCATGTAGCTCACGCGGCCGGGGCGGCCGCCCAGGTCCTCGCCGTGCAGGAGCACGACGCCCTCGCGTGGGCGTGTGAGGCCCGAGAGCGCGTGCAGGATCGTGGTCTTGCCGCAGCCGGACTTGCCGACGATGCAGACGATCTCGCCGGGGTCCACGTGCAGGTCGATGCCGCGCACGACGTCGTGCGCGCCGTCCCAGGCGCAGGTGAGGCCGCGCGCCTCGAGGGCGGGAGCGCCGGCGCGAGTCGCCGCGCCGCCGTCCGCCGCCGCGGCTCCGGGGTTGTCGTTCTTCTTTCCCACGGCTCTTACGCCAGGTAGGAGGTGTCGTAGCCGGCGTTGACGTCCAGCTGGTTGGTGACGAGCTGGTTGTCGTTCAGCCACTGGAAGTACTTTGCCCAGCGGTCCTTGTCGATAACGCCCCAGCTCTCGGCTTCGGCGGTGTACTGGCCCGCCAGATAGGTCGCGGACGCGTTGACCAGGTCGGCGTCGAGCTCGGGCACCTCCTCGAGCAGGATCTTCGCGGCGTCCTCGGGCTGCTGGACGGCGAACTCGTAACCCTTCTTTGCCGCGCGGAGGAAGGCCTTGGCCACGTCGGGGTTGGCCTTCGCGTACTCGGTGTTCGCGGCGAGGACCGGGGTGTAGAAGTCGAAGACGTCGTCCATGTCCTTGAAGCTGAAGTAGTTGATGGGGTAATCCTGGACCTTAGCGTTCTGGACCGCCCAGCCCTCGTAGACCCACACACAGTCGAACATGTTGGCCTTCAGGCCGCTGACCTCGTCGTCGACGGTGTAGGGGACCATCTTGAGCTTGGAGTAGTCGCCGCCGTCGGACTCCATGATCTGCTTGATGGTGGCCTGCTCGACGGCCATGTCCCACGTGGTGTAGACGTGGTTCTCCATCTCCTTGGCGCGGGTGATCCCGTCCTCCTGGCGGCTCATGATGCCCGAGGTGTTGTGCTGGATGATGGCGGCGACGGCCTCGAGGCCGGTGTTGCCCTCGTCGTAGGACGCGGCGATGTAGTCCTGGTAAGAAACGCCGAACTGCGCCTGGCCGGAGCCGATCATGCCCTCGGCGGTGCCGTCGGCGGGCTGGACGATCTCGACGTCGAG
>QAKZ01000086.1 GCA_003150175.1 Coriobacteriia bacterium | reverse complement strand
GGCAAGGCCGAGAAGATGTCCAAGTCCCGCGGCAACGCCATCGCGCCGCAGGACGTCGTCGACCTGCTGGGCGTCGAGGGCTACCGCTACTACTTCATGACCGACGTCGCGCACGGCGAGGACTCCGCCATCAGCTTCGAGCGCATGGAGCAGGTCTACAACGCCGACCTCGCCAACAGCTGGGGCAACCTCGTCTCCCGCTCGCTCAACATGAGCGCCAAGTACTTCGACGGCAAGACCCCCGAGCTCGCCGACGGCTGGGCCGCCAAGCAGAACCCGCTGCGCGACATCGCGGAGGGCATCGAGGCCCGCTACGCCGAGCACATGGACCGCATGGACTATGTGGGCGCCAAGGACGTCGTCATGGAGCTCGTCCACGCCGCCAACCACTACATCGAGGACTCCGCGCCGTGGGCCGTGGCCAAGGACCCGGCGCGCGCCGAGGAGCTCTCCGACATCATCGTCAACCTCCTCGAGTCCATCCGCATCGCCGCGCACCTGCTCGAGCCCTTCATGCCCCAGACCTCGGCCGAGGTCCTGCGCCGCATGTCGCTCGCCGATGAGGCCGCGACCGACGACCTTGCGGCCGTGTGCGAGTGGGGCGGCCTGGCGGGCGGCGTGCCCGTGACCAAGGGCGACGCGCTCTTCCCGCGCCTCGCGTCCGAGAAGAAATAGGAAAGAAGCCCGATGACCAACTCCCCGCTCGCGTCGGTCACCGCCACGCGCGACCTGCTCGAGGCGTTCGGCCTGGCGACCAAGCATCGCCTGGGCCAGAACTTCCTCATCGACAACCACGTGATCGAGCGCATCTGCGAGCTCGCGGGGATCCGCGAGGACGAGCACGTGCTCGAGGTCGGCCCCGGCATCGGCACGCTCACGCTGGCGCTCCTTCAGGAGGCCGCCCAGGTGACGTCCATCGAGGCCGACCCGGAGCTCGAGCAGGTGCTCTGGTCGCACTCGGTCGAGCACCCGAACTTCGCCTTCATCATGGGCGACGCGCTCAAGGTCGCTCCCGAGCGCATCGCCGAGGCGAGCGGGGAGGCTCCGACGGTCTTCGTCGCGAACCTGCCCTACAACGTGGCCGCGACCATCATCCTGCAGTTCTTCCAGACGATGCCCGCGCTCGAGCGCGCCGTCGTCATGGTGCAGAAGGAGGTCGCCGACCGCATCTCGGCCGTCCCCGGAAACAAGACCTACGGCGGCTATACCGCCAAGCTCGGGCTCTACGGGCACGTGACGGGCCGCTTCGAGGTCCCGCCGCGCTGCTTCATGCCCGCGCCGCACGTGGACTCCGCGGTCGTGCGCATCGAGCGCGCGGAGGCTCCGTTGCCGGCGGGCCTCTTGCCTGAGGACGTGGCGGCCGCGATCGACGCAGCCTTCGCGCAGCGCCGCAAGACCATCCGCAACTCGATGAGCAGCAACGGCTTCGCCAAGGACGCCCTCGACGAGGCCTTCGCCTCCTGCGGCATCGCGCCGACCGCCCGCGCCGAGACCCTCTCAACCGCCGACTTCGTCGCCCTCGCCGCCGCCCTTAAATGACGAAAAGGTAAATGACGAAAAGGGACAGTCCCTTTTCGTCATTTAATCTTTGATGATAAAAAGGGACTGCCCCTTTTTATCATTGTACTTTTGATGCTCGATCAGAGAGAAGGAACCATGCCCGAGCTCAAGGTCCTCGACAGCAAGACCCTCGCGGACGGCGAGCTCTTCCACGACTCGCGCGGGCGCGCCTGCCCCGTGCCGACGCCGCTCGCCCCGCTCGCCGACACCCACGGCCACCTGGGAAGCCTCAAGCTCCATGACCCCGCCCTCGCCCTCGCCCGTGCGGCGCTCGTGGGCGTGCGCCTGCTCGTCGTGCCCGTGGACCCCGTGGACGAGTTCCCGCGCAAGTGGGAAAGCGCCGCCGAGTTCCTCGATTTCGTGGACACCCATGTGGCCATCGCGCGCATGTGCCTCGAGGAAGCGGCGGCGCACGGTTTCCGGCCTCCCGAGTTCGAGGGCTGGGACGTGCCCGAGCTTCTCGACAACGTCAGAATCGTCGCCGGCGCGCATCCCTACGGAGCGGGGGAGTACGACGACGCGGCCGAGGCGCTCACGTGCGAGCTCCTCGCCTCCGGCCGCGCCGTCGGCGTGGGCGAGATCGGCCTCGACTTCGGCCCCTACAACGAGGTCGACGAGCGCACCCAGGAGGTCGCCTTCCGGCGCCAGCTGCGCCTCGCGCACGAGCTCAACCTGCCCGCCGAGCTCCACATCCGCGACGCCGCGGGCGACGCGGGCTGCACGGCGCACCGCCTCGCGGTGCGCATCCTCACCGAGGAGGGCGTCCCCGAGGCTGGCTGCGACCTGCACTGCTTCACCTCGAACGTGCACGTGATGGAGGACTTCAAGCAGCTCGGTTGCCACATCGCCTACGGCGGCGCGGCGACCTTCTCGCGCTCGCAGGAGATCCGCGACGCGCTCGCCCTCACGCCGTCGCGCTGCGTCATCACGGAGACCGACTGCCCCTACATGGCGCCCGTGCCCCTGCGCGGCGAGGAGTGCGAGCCGGCGATGGTCGCCTTCACCGCGGCGCTCGTGGCCAAGGTCCGCGCCGAGGCAGGCTCCGCGCCGGCCGCTGCCACTTACCGCGACCTGTGGCGTAACGCCTGCGAGCTCTTCGGCCTGCCGGACGGCGAGCGGTAGCCGGCGGCCGCCTCGCGCACGCTTCAGACGGCCGGCCACAGCGAGCTGGGAAGGGGAAGGCAAGATGAGCATGCGCCGCTTCGCGCACAAGGCCGCCGATGCGGCGCTCGAGCTCCTCTACCCGACCCGCTGCGTCGGCTGCGAGATGCCCGGCGAGCTTTTGTGCGACGAGTGCCGAGCCGACCTTCCCTGGATCGAGCAGCGGCGCGCCTGCCCCGTGTGCGGCGCTGCGTTCGGCGACGTGACCTGCACGGGCTGCGAGGGCGACTGGGAGCCGCGCGCGACCATCGCCGCCCTCGGCTTCACGGGCGCGGCGCCCCGCATGGCCACCTGCCTCAAGGACTACCACGAGCTGCGCCTCGCGCCGGTGAACGCGGCGGCGATGCTCTGCGCGCTCGAGGAGGCGTCGTTCTGGCCCGCCCGCGACGGCCGGCCCCGCTTCGACGCCCCGGCCACCGACGCCGTCTGCTTCGTCCCCGCCACGGCGGAGGCGTACGCCCGGCGCGGCTACGACCACATGGAGCTCACCGCCCGGAAGCTTGCGGGCATGCTCGGTCTGCCCTTGGCCGATGCGCTGGCAAGAAGGGCCGCCTCCGATCAGCGCGACCTCGGCCGCACCGGCCGAGCGGAGAACCTGCGCGGCACGATGAGCGCGGTCGAGGACGTGTCCGGCCTGCGGCTGCTGCTCGTCGACGACGTGGTGACCACGGGCGCCTCTATCCGCGAGGCCACGCGCGCCCTCCTGCGCCGCGGGGCGGCCGAGGTCACCGCCTGCTCGCTCATCCGCGTGTGGTAGCGCCGTCGCGCGGGAGCGCCCCGGGCCGTGACCGCCCCCGCCCCTCGACCGCTCGCCGCGGATTCCCTGTGCCCCCGCGCAAAAGATCGCGCCCCAAAGCCGCGCATCGCCTACCAGCGGTTATAATCACCCTGTCTTGCTCAGGTCTGTGGTTGCGGGGCGTCAGCGCCCCTAGCCCAAGGTAGACGAGGCCGAAGGGGTCCACGTAAGCGACCGCGTGCGCGCGGCGCGATCATGGTTCGTCCTAGAAGTAAGTCGCACCGCCCGTCATACCTATGAGGCATCCGGCCTCGCGGGCGAGAGGGTTGCAAGTGGAGGGGGCCGCGGCCCCCGAAGCGAAGGCCCCGGTGCGCGAGTGTGGGGTCAAAGACCAGGTCAGCTGGGCAAGGCGACGAACTGAAGAATAAGGGAGAGAGACGGGATCCTCGAATATGAAGCGCAACCTCAAGAACAAGACCCTCGGCATCGCCGCCGCCGGCCTCGCCTGCGCGGCCCTCGCGGGCTGCACGGTCGGACCCGTCACCCTCCCGGACATCGACCTCGGCTTCCTCAAGGGCGTCGGCATCGTGACGACCTCCGTGGCCGACGCCGAGTCCGCCATCCGCGACGAGCGCGATTGCGGCGTCGACTCCGCGGAGCTCGTATCGCCGGGGACGCTCACGGTCGGCGTGCTCCCCACGAACACCGCGCCCCTGATCTGCACGAAGGACGACGGCTCCCGCGCCGGCATCGACGTCGAGTTCGCGTACGCCCTGGGCGACCACGTCGGCCTGCCCGTCACCTTTAAGGCGGTCTCCTCGGCGACGGCGTCGCTGGGGACCGACTGCGACATCGTGGTGGGCGCCTCGACCGCCGCCGCCGGCTCCGCCACGAACGCGACCGTCGTCGGCGATTACGCCGAAAGCGCGATTGGCCTCTTTGCCCGCGGGAAGCAGGGCGAGCTCACGGCCACCGACCTCAAGGGCAAGACCGTCGGCGTGCAGCCCGGCTCGGTCTCGGAGCGTGCCCTCTCCAACGCGAATACCGGCTGCGTCGAGCAGTCCTTCGCCAACATCAACGAGGCGATGAGCGCGCTCGGCTCCGGCACCATCGACGCCGTCGTGTGCGACGCGTACGCCGGCTGCTACCTCGCCGCCGACTACGACGACGTGAACCTCATCGGGACGCTCGACACCCCCGTGGCGCTCGGCGTCGCGGTGAGCTCGGCGAAGCCGACGCTCACCTCCGCCGTCCAGTCCGCCGTCGATGCGGTCCAGTCCAACGGCCAGCTCGACGTCATCAAGTCCCGCTGGGTCGGCCAGATCGGCACCCTGACCAGCGCGTCCATGCTCCAAGGGATCACCGCTGCCCCCGCTGCTGCCCCCGATGCCGCCGCAACGGCCGCCCCCGACGCCGCTGCCGCTGCCGCTCCTGCCGCGACCCCTGCCGCCGCGGCCGCCCCTGCGCCCACCGAATAAACGCAGCCTCTCGCCAGCCTTCTTCGTGCGAGCCGGTTTAGGGCGCGGGTTCTGGGTATGTTAAGTACATGACGCGGGCACGGTGTTCTCGCCGGGCCCGCGTAGGCATACGTAAGGAGGCTTTTATGGTTGACATCAAGATCTCCGGCCGCAAGGTCACCGTCTCTGACGCCCTGCGCGATCATGTGCAAGAGAAGGTCGGCAACGCCCTTAAGGTCTTCGACATCAGTCCCATGAGCTGCGACGTCGTGCTCCGCGTCGACAAGAACCCCTCCAACCCCGAGCGCCGCGCCTGCGAGGTCACCGTCTTTGTCCGCGACAACGTCGTTCGCGTCGTCGCTTCCTCCGACGACATGTACTCTGCCATCGACGAGGCGGCCGAGAAGGTCACCCGCCAGCTGCGCAAGTACAAGACCCGCGTCGTCGACCGCCGTCAGCGCGCCCGCGTCGCGCACGCCGCCCCTGTGAGCGCCGAGGACCTCGCCTCCCTCATCGAGCCCGCTCCCGACGAGGACGCCGACGACCAGCTCGTGCGCGAGAAGGTCATCGACCTCAAGCCCATGACCGAGGAGGAGGCGCTCGTCCAGACCGACCTGCTCGGACACGATTTTTATGTGTTCACAAACGCGACAACTGGGCTTATCAACGTCATCTACCACCGCAAGAACGGCGGGTACGGTATCATCAAGCCCAAGATCGAGGAGAACGAGGAGTAGGGATTCACCTTTGAGCGATCAGACCGTCCAAGAGGACGAACAACTTAGCAACTCAAATGCCCAGGCATCGCAGGAGGCTGCGCGCCTGGGCCGCGCTTATCACTCGCAGCCCAATGTGCACATCATCGTCGACTCGTGCGCCGACTTCGCGCCCGAGGTCGTCCGCGCCCTCGGCGTCGAGGTCGTGAGCTTCCCCTTCGTCATGGGAGGGGAGGAGCACCTCGACGACTTCTGGCAGACCATGAGCCCGTCCGACTTCTACGGCCGCATGCGCGCCGGCGAGGTCGCGACGACGTCGGCCATCACGCCCGGCCACTACCTCGAGGTCTTCGAGGCGGCGGCAGCCAAGGGCACGCCGACCGTCTACCTCGGCTTCACGCGCGGCCTCTCGTCCTCCATCGACGCGGCCCGCACGGCCGCGGACATGGTGCGCGAGAACCACCCCGGCTTCGAGCTCTACGTGGTCGACAACCTCTGCCCGTCGGCGGCGGCCGAGCTTTTGGCCATCGAGGCGGTGCACCAGGCGGGCAACGGCCTCACTGCCAAGGAGCTCGTCGAGTGGGCCGAGGAGGCGCGCTACTACATCCAGGGCTTCTTTACGCTCGACAGCTTCGACGCGCTGGCGCGCGGCGGGCGCATCCCGCCGGCGGCGGCCACCGTGGGCGGCAAGCTCGACATCAAGCCCGAGCTCTCCTACGACCTCAACGGCGCCCTCATGCTGCGCGGCATGTGCCGCGGGCGCAAGAAGGCCCTGCGCGCGATCATCGCCGACTTCAAGGCCAACCACTTGACGAACGAGGACATGGGCGGCGTGCCGATGCCCGTCGGCATCGTCTCCGCCGACGCCGAGAAGGACGCCTACTGGCTCGCCGACCAGCTCCGAAAGGAGCCCGGCTGCGCGGACATGCCCATCATCTTCAGCTCGGTCTCTCCCGTCATCGGCGCGCACGTCGGCCCCGGCATGGTCGCCTGCGCGTTCTGGGGCAAGGACCGCCGCGAGAGCCTGAGCTTCACCGACCGCCTCGCCCGCAAGGTCCGCAGCAAATGACGAAAAGGGACAGTCCCTTTTCGTCATCGATAGAAAGGCACGAATGAGTACCACGATCTCCCCCCACCACACCAAGGTCGCCTTCATCGGCACCGGCATCATGGGCGCCGCGATCTGCGGCCACATCCTCGACGCCGGCTACGACGTCACCGTCCACAACCGCACGAAGTCCAAGGCCGAGGCGCTCCTGGCGCGCGGCGCGCACTGGGCCGATTCGGCGGCCGACGCCGCCCGCGAGGCCGACGTCGTCTTTACCATGGTCGGCTACCCGACGGACGTCGAGGACGTCTACCTGGCCTCCGACGGCCTCATCCGCGCCACGCGGAAGGGCGCCTACCTCATCGACCTCACCACGAGCTCCCCGCAGCTCGCCCGCGACATCCATGACGCCGCCGAGATCGAGGACAAGCACGCCTTCGACTGCCCCGTCACGGGCGGCCAGGCGGGCGCCGAGGCGGGCACCCTCACGCTAATCCTCGGCGCGACCGAGGCCCAGGCGGCCCCGGTGCTCCCCATCCTCCAGACCTTCGGCAAGAAGTTCTTCTACTTCGACGCCCCCGGCGCCGGCCAGACCGCGAAGCTCTGCAACCAGGTGAGCCTCGCCTCCTGCATGGTGGGTTACGCCGACGCGCTCGCCCTCGCCGAGCAGGGCCACGTCGACCCCCACAAGGTCCTCGAGCTCATGGCGAGCGGCACCGGCGGCTCCGGCGCCTCCGCGAGCCTCGCGCCGAAGTCCCTCGACGGCGACTACAAGCCCGGCTTCATGGCTGAGCACCTGCGCAAGGACATCGCGCTCGCGCTGCGCTCCGCCCAGGACGCCGAGCTGGCGCTCCCGGGCGCCGAGACCGCCTTCGCGCTCTTCGACACGCTCTGCCAGGTCGGCGGCGCGCGCATGGGCACCCAGGCGCTCACGCTGCTGTACGCCGAGGAGGCCGATGCCGCGGCGGCCGGCCTCGACTGGTCGCTGCTCGACGGCGATGAGGACGGCTGCGGCTGCGGCGGCCACGACGGCGGCTGCTGCGGCGGCCACGGCCACGGGGACGGCCACGAGTGCTGCGGCAGCCATCACGACGGCGAGGGCCACGGCCACGGCGAGGGCTGCTGCGGCGGCCATGGCGAGGGCCACGGCCACGGCCACGGGGACGGCGGACACCACTGCTGTTGCCACGGGGAGGACTAGCCCGTGGACCTCGGCTTTGCCGGCGCGGTCATCGCGCTGCTCTTCTTGTTCTTCGGGATCTTCGCGGGCGTCGGCGCAGGCGATATCCTCGCCAAGCGCTGCGTGACGCGCGGCGAGTACATCCGCATGAACGTCGTCGTGCTCGCGGCCGGCGCGCTGCTCACTGCCGTGGTCTGCCTCACGGGGCTCTTTATGCTGGTCATGCTCGTGTTCGGCGTCATGGCGGGCACGCTCGCCGGCATGAAGATGACCTTCGGCGAGTCCGTCGGCCCGTGGAAGAAGGCCGACACCGCCTTCTGCGTGAACAAGGACCACGTCCGCCGTGCCAAGGACCCCGAGGCCGCCGAGGCCGCCCGCAGGGCCCGCCGCGACGGCGCGCCGGAGCCTGAGCTCATGAGCACTATGGCCGCGGGCAAGGACGCGAAGAAGGGCCGCTAGCGCCCCAGTCCACCCGCCCCGCCGCGTCCGCCCCGGGCCCAAGCCCGAACCGCGCCCCGCGGCGCCGCATCGCACAAAACATCGCACATCACATAGGAGGATAAACAATGGCAGAGGCCACCAACGCCAACGCGCAGATCGAAGCGCTCTTCAAGGAGCTCCAGGGCACGGGACGCCGTCGCCGCCAGGAGGTCGCCCACAAGCTCGCGCTCGTCTCCAAGGCCGACCCGTCGCGCCTCGTCGGCCACATCGATCAGCTCGTGGAGACCCTCGAGCGCCCTGAGGCCCAGACCCGCTGGGAGATCCTCACGGCGCTCTCCGAGCTGTGCGCCGACAACGCGGCGGACCTCTCCGGCGCCTTCGACGGAGCGGAGGAGTCGCTCTTCGACGACGACTCGGCGACGGTCCGCTTGGCCGCGTTCGTCTTTCTGTGCCGTTATGGCGCGACGTCTGCCGAGCGCTCCGACGCCGCCTGGCCGCTGCTCGACGAGGCGATCCAGTGCTACCACGGCGACGCTGAGTACCGCGACATGCTCGCGGCGCTGCTGGACCTCGCCCACGGCGAGGTCTCCGACGCGACCCGCTCCGCGCTCGCCGAGCGCGTGGCCTTCGACGCCTCCAACGGCTCCGGCTACATCAAGACCTTCAGCGCCCAGATCGCCGAGGCCTGCAAGTAGCGCCCTTCAGTAAACCTAAAGACCCGGGGAGTAAATTCCTAGGGTCTGACTAGTTTTCGATGCGAACAGATGGGATAGGAACATGCCCGATACCAAGGAAAACCACGACGAGCTCACCGAGCCCCAGGAGCCCGCGAAGGACGCCGCCAAGCCCCAGGCCCCCGAGCCGGCGCAGAAGCACGCCGACAAGCACACCTCCAAGTCCGATTCCGCCAAGAAGCCCCTGCCCACCGTCGGCCTGCCCGTCTTCATCGTGTGCGTCGTCGCCGCTGTGGTCGTGGGCGTGCTCTGCGGCCACTTCCTGCTGGGCGGCGGGTCCACGTCCTTCTCGCTGAACGGGACCACGAAGCTCACGTCCGATCAGCTCGACTCCACGATCGCCGAGTACACCTACGACGGCAAGACCAACAAGGTCACCGCCCGCGAGGTGCTCGCGCAGAACGGCAGCGTGGACAAGTTCGCAGACTCCGACGGCAACTACACCGTCCCCGCCGCCACCGACGTGATCTCGTACGCGCGCAACCAGATCGTTCTCGACGCTGCCGGCAACCAGAACATCACCGTCTCCGACGACGAGGTCGACCAGTACGCGAACAAGATGTTCGGCTCGAGCGACTACTCGCAGATCGCCTCTCAGTACAACATCGACGAGGACACCGCCAAGGACACCATCAAGCAGTCCGCCGTCATGAGCAAGCTGCGCGACTCCGTGGTGAGCACCCAGGTCCCCGACCAGCCGACCGCCCCGACCAAGCCGGCCGACGGCGCTGAGGACACCCCGACCGCCGACTACGCCCAGTACATCATCGGCCTCGCCGGCGACGAGTGGGACGCCGACAACAACACCTGGAAGAGCCAGGACGGCGATTACGCCAAGGCCCTGGCCTCCTACGAGGTGAAGAGCGACTCCGCGACCTACGCCGCCGCCCAGGCCGCCTACTACGTCGCGCAGTCCAAGTACAGCACCGCTTCCAGCCAGATATCCTCCGAGTGGACGGCCTACTGCAACGAGCTCCTCTCTAAGGCCACCATTCAGATTGGCTCGCTGGCGGTCTAAGGTGCGTCTGGCCGTCAGCGCATGCCTGCTCGGGGAGCCCGTCCGCTACGACGGGGGATCCAAGCCGTGCGCCGAGGTTATCGAGCTCACAAAGAAGAACCAGGTCTGCCCCGTGTGCCCCGAGAGGGCCGCGGGGCTTTCTTGTCCGCGACCGCCGGCCGAGCAGGTGGGGGAGCGTGTGCTGCTCAAGGGCGGCACAGACGTGACCCGTGCGTTCGCCGATGGCGCGAGGGCCGAATGCGCCGCAGCTCAGCGCGCTGAGGTACCGCTCGCCGTGCTGAAGGCAAAAAGCCCGTCGTGCGGCGTCGGGCTGGTCTACGATGGTACCTATACCGGAACGCTAACGGCAGGCATGGGCGTGTGCGCCCGCCTGCTCGCCAAGGAGGGGATCTGCGTGGTCACCGAAGACACCGTGAAGAACGTCAAGCCGTCCGTCGAGCATCCCGTCGCCATCGTGCTCGGAACGGGCCTCGGCCACCTCAAGGGCCTGGTCAAGGCCGTCCGCCGCATCGATTACCACGACATCGAGGGCTTCCCGGGCGACGCCACGCCCATCGAGGGACACACCTTCGAGGCGCTCGTGGGCACCGTGGACGACGTCCCCGTGGTCGTGTACCCTGGCCGCATCCACCTGTACCAAGGCTACAGCGCGGCCGAGGTCACCGCGCTCGTGCGCCACGCGCATCACCTGGGCTGCCGCGACATCATCTTTGCCTGCGCGACGGGCTGCGTGCCGGGCAACGCGCACAAGGGCCTGGGCATCCTCACCGACCAGATCAACCTCACGGGCCGCAACCCGCTCGCCGAGTGGGCCGAGCTCCGCGACGTGGACACGCCCTTCGTGGACATGAACGACGCGTACTCCCCCTACCTGCGCACCATCGCCCGCGGCGTCGCGGACGACCTGGGGATTTCCGTGGAGGAGGGCGTCTACGCCGGCATGCTTGGGCCCTGCTTCGAGACCCCGGCCGAGACCGCGATGCTGCGCACCCTCGGCGTGAGCTACGTGGGCATGAGCACGGTCTGCGAGGTCATCATGGCCAAGGCGCTCGAGATGAACGTCCTCGGGCTCACGCTCGCCGCCAACGAGGCGGGCGCCCCCGGCGTCGATCACCAGAGCGTCGTCGCCGAGGCCGAGAAGCACGCCGACGACTTCGAGCGCCTCGTGCGCGGGGTCCTGCGGCTGCTGTAGGGAACGACGCGGGAGCGCGGCGACGGAGCACGTGCGGACGATGAGCGCCGCGAAGAAGGGCCGGCGACGGGGGATGGATCCCGTCGCCGGCCCTATTTCTGTAAGGGCGCCGTGCGCCCCTGCGCGCCCTTTGCGCGCGCCTACATCCCGAAGAGCGACTTGAGCCAGTCCACGACTTGGGCAAAGAAGCCCTTCTCGGCGTCAGAGGAGGAGCCGGAGTCTGTGTCGGATGTCGTCGAGGCTTGGCTGGCAGCGTCCTTCTCGTCGTCGCTCGAGGCGTCGTCCACATCCGTTCCGAAGGCGTCGTCGTAGGCCGTGCGGTCAATTGCCTCGCTCGTCAGGCTACCGGCCTCCGAGGCGTCGTAGTCGGTCGAGTAGGGGCCTGTGACGGTCACGGTTAGGCCTGAGTCACCCTGGACGACGGTCTGGCCGCCGGCGACGATGGTGACCGTCTTTCCGTCCGCGTCGACCACCTTGGCGCCTTCTGCGACGTTGAGGGAGCTCACGGTCGAGTCTGCCGTCACGGTCCACTGGGAGCTGCCGTCGATGTTGACTGTCATGGGCGCATCGGAGGTCGAGCCTGCGGCGTTCTGCTCGATGGACGCGGCGCCTGCCCAGGTTGTGCCCTCGGTCAGGTGGAGGTCGACAGAGGAGATCGTGTCCGCCACGACGTCGCCCGCGAGCTGCTGGCCGATGCCTGTGAACTTGACGGTCGCTCCGTTGCTGCCGGCCTGGCCCCAGTTGTTCGCGTCGTTTCCAGCGGCGTAGAGGAGGCGCGCCGCCGAGGAGGCGAAGTCGAGCTCGGTGTTCTTGAGCACGACGTCGGCGGAGGTGTTGGTCAGGTAGAACATGGAGCCGGACTGGATCGCGCTCGAGAGCTTAGAGTCGACGGCTTGGAACGTCGCGGCCTCGCCGGTGGTGGACTCGGCGTCGCCGGAGGTCGACTGGTAGATGATCACCCCGTCGGCCACGGGGTCGCTCGCCGTCTTGCCCGTCTGCGAGCTCGAGAGCGTCGAGTTCCGGATGAGGACCGTTTTCAGGCCCTCCATGCCCACGAGCTGGCTTTCGGAGGCCGTGCCGGTCACATCGCTGACCTCGATGTCTCCCGTGGAGTAGACGATGGGGGAGCCCGAGCCCTCGATCGAGATCGTGCCACCGTCGACGGAGATGTTTCCGCCGCCGCGGTCGGTCGCGACGCCGCCGGAGGGGGGTTCGGGCGGGTTCGCGGAGTCGGACTGCTGCTGGGGCTCGGATTGTGCGGAGGCCTGGGACGCGGTTTGGGGCGCGGCCGAGGAGCCCGCCTCCGAGGCGATCGCCTGAGCCGGTACCTGGGACAGCAGGACCGCGCCTGTGACGACCGCGACGCCGACCCTCTGCATGAGCTTATCCGCTGCGGGCTTTCTCATGGTGGCTCCCTTCTCCGCGGCGCGCCGGTTGAAGGAAGTATGCTCTTTAAGGTATCTGTATAAGCGTCGCGTTTCCGCACTTCAAAGGGGTTGCGCAATGCTCGAGGAGGCCTGAGGGGGAGCTGGTCACGGGCTGAAGCCCTTGGGCGCAGGGCGCGTGCTCGGCGCTGCGGAGTTAAGGCGATTCTGGTCGCTTAAGATCATCGCCGTGCAAACGGAGGGGGCTGACGGTCTTCGCATATTGGCCTTCCTTCGGGCAATAGAGCCGCCTCTTGTCAGGCAAAGCGGGGCATGTTACAAGAATATCGGTAGCCGTCACGGCTACCTCCAAGCGCTGGGGGCTTATCCCCCAGCATTTTTTATCTACGCATCATCGGGCCCCTGTTGATCCTGCGCGGCTTGTGCATATCCAACAGGGCCATGAAAAAAGCCAGGGAACGAATTCCCTGGCTTTGCGAGCAACTGGAGCCGGCAATCGGACTCGAACCGATGACCCCCGCTTTACGAGAGCGGTGCTCTACCAACTGAGCTATGCCGGCGCGCGAATAATTATGGTACCTAAATCGCTCGGTTGTTTCAAGGAGCATTTTGTGGAGACGCGAAGAAAGGGGAGGGGACGATCGTCGTTGGTGGGGCTCAGAACCTTTCACCATCTCTTCCTTCGGAAATAGCGCAGTCCACTGAGCTGGGATTTCTTCTTGGCGAATTCGGAAATGGATGAACTGGTGAAAGGTTGTCAGCTTCCCGGCGGAATCGTCCGGCTTGTGGGGCGGACCGCCGGTGCTGGCCGGCCATGGGCAATCGGCCAACCCTTTAAGTTGACTCCGCGCCAAGGAACCATCGCGCAGGGAGAAGGCCGCGCAGAAACCCTGAAGCTCAGCTTCGCCGGCCTGTCTCGTCAGAGTTGATGCGCAGGAATACTGACGCTCAGTCCTTCTTGATTGCCCACTGGCCGTGATGCGCGCAGAAACCCGCGCCCTCAGCTGCGCGCGCGGGCTGGGGGCGCGGGTTTCTGCGCGGAACTTCTTGCTGCGGGGCTGAACGTCCAGGATTCTGCGCGCGTGCGGGCGCCTTGGGGCTGGGCATCCAGGATTCTGCGCGGTACGCCCCGTCATGAAACTGGACGCCGGAGTTTCTGCGCCCCCGCCCCCTGCCCCGCCGCCCTACTCCGCCGGGGCGAACTGGCTCTCGTAGATGTCGCGGTAGATGCCGCCGTGGGCGAGAAGTTCCTCGTGGGTGCCCTTCTCGGCGATGCGGCCGTGGTCGACGACGCAGATCGCGTCGGCGTCGCGGACGGTGCTCAGGCGGTGCGCGACAACGAAGCTCGTACGGCCGCGCATGAGGTTGTCGAAGGCGCGCTGGACGAGCAGCTCGGTACGGGTGTCGATGTTGCTCGTGGCCTCGTCGAGGATGAGCATCTGCGGCCGCGCGACCATCACGCGGGCAATGCACAGAAGCTGCCGCTGCCCGGCCGAGAGGCTCGCCGACCCGTCGATGACGGTGTCGTAGCCCTTGGGCAGGCGGCGGATGAACTCGTCGGCGTAGGCGGCCTTCGCGGCGGCCACGACCTCCTCGTCGGTGGCTTCGGGCCGGCCGATGGCGATGTTCTCGCGCACGGTCGCGCGGCGCACCCAGGTGTCCTGCAGGACCATGCCCCAGACGCTGCGCAGACTCGAGCGGGTGAGGGCGCGCACGTCCTTGCCGTCAACGGTGACGCTGCCGGAATCGACGTCGTAGAAGCGCATGAGCAGGTTGATGAGGGTCGTCTTGCCGCAGCCGGTGTGGCCCACGAGGGCGAAGCGCTGCCCAGGCTCGGCCGTGAGGTCGAGGTGCTCGAGGATGGGCTTGCCGGGTACGTACGAGAAGGTCACGTCATCGAGCTCGACCTTGCCATCGACGTGCTCGAGCTTGGCGGCGTCCGCGGCGTCGGGTTCCTCGAGCGGCTCGTCCACGAGCTCAAAGAGGTGCCGCGCGCAGGCGACGGAGTTCTGCAGCTCCGTGACCACGCCCGTGATGTCGTTGAACGGCTTCGCGTACTGGTCGGCGTAGCTGAGGAACGCGGAGAGCCCGCCCACGGTGATGCCGCCGGCGAGCACGACGAACGCGCCGAAGATGCCGATCGCGGCGTACACCAGCGAGTTCATGAAGCGCATCGTGGGGTTCGCGAGGGAAGAGAAGAACACTGCCTTGAAGCTCTCTTGCCCGAGGCGCGTGTCGACCTCTCGCTCGCGGGCGCACACGGACCCCTCGACGCCGAAGGCCTCGATCGTGTCCGCGCCGCCGATCATCTCTTCCACGAGGCCGGTGAGCTCGCCGCGCAGCTGGGTCTGCCCGGCGAAGTGGCGGCTCGCGTGGCTCGAGATGAACTTGGCCATCCAGACCGAGAAGGGCGTGAGCACGGTGACCACGCCCGCGATCAACGGGTTCAAGCGGAACATGAAGACGAGCGTGACCACGATGGTGAGCACGCCGCTCGGGAGCTGCTGGAAGCCCATGACGAAGCCGTTGGTCAGCTGGTCGGCGTCGTTGACGATGCGGCTGGCGACCTCGCCGTGCTCGTGGGTGTCGATGTAGGCGAGCGGCATCCGCTGCAGGTGGTCGAAGGCCTGGCAGCGCAGGTCGTAGGCGGCGTTGTAGGCCAGGCGGTTCGTCACGAGCGCGAGGGCGTACTGGGCCGCGGCGGTGACGCAGATGGTCGCCGCCATCAGGCGCGCGCAGTCGGCGAGGCCGCCGAAGTCGACCTGGCCGGGCCCCACGATGCAGTCGACCGCGCGGCCGGTGAGCATGGGCAGGGTGAGGGTGCCGACGGTCACGACGCACACGAGCGCCATGAGGGCGGCGAGCATGCCCTTGCAGCCGGAGAAGAGGCCGAGCATGCGGCGGATGGTCTGGTCGCGCTGGGCGTCCTTCTTGCCGGCGACGGTCGCGCCGGCTGCGGCGGGCCGGGCGCCTGCGGGGCGGCCCTGGTTCTGGCTGCTCATCGGTGGGCCTCCTCGTTCGTGAGCTGGGAGTCACAGATCTCGCGGTAGACCTCGCAGGTGGCGAGCAGCTCCTCGTGCGTGCCGAGGCCGACCTGTCGGCCTCCGTCGAGGACGAGGATCCGGTCGGCCGCGCGGACCGCCGCCACGCGCTGCGAGATGAGCACGACGGCGGAGCCGGCGAACTCGCGGCGGATGGCGCGGCGGAGCTTGGAGTCGGTGGCGAAGTCGAGAGCGGAGCTCGCGTCGTCGAGGATGAGCACGCCCGGGCGACGGGCGACGGTGCGCGCCACGGCGAGGCGCTGGCGCTGACCGCCGCTGAAGTTGCGCCCGAACTGCTCGACTTCTCCCTCGAGGCCGCCCTTGCCGTCGACGACCTCGGTCGCCTGGGCGCACGCGACGGCTGCCGCGAGCTCGTCTTCGGCCGCGTCGGCGTTGCCCCAGCGCAGGTTGGATGCGATGGTGCCGCTGAAGAGCTGCGGGTTCTGTGCCACGAGGCCGACCTCTCGGCGCAGGCTCTCTTGCGTGAGGTCGCGGACGTCCTCGCCGCCGACGAGCACACGGCCGGAGGTCGAGTCGTAGAAGCGCATGAGCAGCGAGGCGAGGGTGGACTTGCCCGAGCCCGTGCCGCCGATCACGCCGAGGGTCTCGCCGCGGCGCAGGTCGAAGTCGACGTGGCTCAGGGACTCGCCGCCGGCTGCGGGGTAGGCGAAGCTCACGTCGTCGAAGGCGACGAGGGGCTCGCCCGCGGGCTGTGCCGCGGCGACCTCGACGGCGTCCTTCTTGCCATCTGCGAGGGAGGGCTCGACGGCGAAGACCTCGTTGATGCGGTTCGCGCAGGCCTGGGCCTTGGCGATGGTGGTGATGAGCCAGGTGAGCTTGAGGAGCTCGACGAGGGCCTGGCTGACGTAGCTCGCCAGGGCCACGACCTGGCCCTGCGTGAGGTTGCCGATGTTCACCTGCAGGCCGCCGACCCACAGAAGCGCGATGAGGCCGAGGTTCACGACGCAGTAGGTGAGGGGGTTCACGAACATGCTGAGGTCGCCGGCCTGGAGCTGAAGGTCGCGCACGGTGCCCGCGACCTTGTGGAAGCCGGCGATCTCGGAGTCCTCCTGGCGGAAGGCGCGCAGCACGCGGGCGCCGGCGAGGTTCTCGGAGGTCTTGAGCTGGACGTCGTCGAGGGCGTGCTGGGTCTTGCGGTAGCGCTTGGTCGTGATCCCCATAAAGAAGAGGATGAACCCAACGGCCACGACGGTCGACGCGGTGAGGACCGCGCCTTCCCAGCCGTCGACGAGCAGCGCCGCGATCACGGAGCCGACGATGATGAAGGGCGAGCGCAGGATCAGGCGGAAAAAGAGGTTCAGGCCGTCCTGCACCTGCTGGGTGTCGTTGGTGATGCGCGTGACGAGCGTGGCGCGGCCGAGCCGGTCGATGTCCTCGCGCGAGAGCGTGAGGACGTGGCGGAAGAGGCCGTCGCGGCAGGCGACGCCGAACTGCGCGGCGAGCTTCGACGAGAAGTACTGCGCGACGATGGCGACGACGTAACAGAACACGGCGAGCAGCACGAGGGCGCCGGCGTGCAAAAGGATGAAGGGTTTATCGCCGTTGGCGATGCCCACGTCGATGACCTGCGCCATCACGAGGGGGACGATGAGCTGGAGGATGGCCTCCAGCCCCTTGAACGCGGGCGCGAGCACGCACTCGAGGTAGTGCCCGCGCAGGTAACGCCTCAGCTTGAACATACAGCTCCGACCTGCACTCGGTGACGGTCATTCCGGCTATCGTACCGCTAGCGGGTAAGTTCTGCGTCAATCAGGTCGGCGATGGACTCGGGGTTGAGGCCGGACTCGGCGAGAAGCGCGTCGGCGTCGT
This sequence comes from Coriobacteriia bacterium, assembly GCA_003150175.1. Taxonomy (GTDB): domain Bacteria; phylum Actinomycetota; class Coriobacteriia; order Coriobacteriales; family Atopobiaceae; genus Paratractidigestivibacter. The sequence goes on along the minus strand of QAKZ01000086.1, from coordinate 5,605 downwards.
AGCGGTCCGCGAAGGCCTTGGGCAGGCCGAGGCAGCGCACGCGCGCGCCGGCGGCGCCGTCCGCGGCGGCGAGCTCGCGGGCAACGCGCTCGCCGAAGCCTCCGTCCACGCAGCCGTCCTCGAGCGTCACAAAGAGGCGCACGCCCTTTTGCGCGAGGGCGACGAGGCCCTCGACGTCGACGGCGTTGGCCCAGCGGGGGTTGACGAGCACGACGTCGATGCCGCGGGCGGCACAGGCGCGCTGGGCCTCCTCGCCGAGCGGGTAGAAGTCGCCGAGCGCGACGATGGCGGCGCGGGCGTGCTCGGCGCCGCGGGCGACCTCCGCCACGGGCGCGGAGTAGTCGGCCAAGGGCGCGAACGAGGGCCTGTTCACAAGGGCGGCGGCGGGCACGCGGATGGCCACAGGCCCGGCGGTCCCCGCCGGACGCGAGATCGACCAGTCGAGCATCGTCAGGTACTCCTCGGCGCAGGTCGGCGCGAGGTAGGTGAGGCCAGGCACGCAGCCGAGCATGGGGACGTCAAAGAAGCCCAGGTGGGTGGCATCGCTCGTGCCGTATACCGAGCAGCCGAACACGAGGACGGTCATCGGCGCGGCGTTGAGCGCGGCGTCGTGCATGAGTTGGTCGAAGGCGCGCTGCAGGAAGGTGCCGTAGACGCCGACGACCGGACGGGCGCCCGCGCAGGCGAGGGACGCCGCGTACGTGATCGCGTGCTCCTCGGCGATGCCCACGTCGACGAACTGCGCGCCGGCGGCGGCGCGGCGCTCAGGCCCGAAGCCCATGATGTAGGGCGTCGCGGCGGAGATCGCGACGACACTCGGGTCCGCGGCCATGCGACGAAGAAAGAAGCCGCCCGTGAGCTGCGCGTAGTCGCGCTCTTCCTCGTCGATGGAGTGGGGCGCGGGGCTGCGGCGCTTGACGCCAGTGGCGGCGTTGAAGGGACCGACGTGGTGCCAGCCCTCCGGGTCCGCCTCGGCGGGCGCGTAGCCGCGGCCCTTGACGGTGCGCACATGCAGCACGCAGGGATGGTCGATGCCGCGCAGCTCCTCGAGCGCCCGCTCGAGGGCGAGCACGTCGTGGCCGTCGGCGACGTAGCGGTAGTCGAGGCCGAGCGAGCGGAAGTAGTTGTCGCTCGCCTGGCCGTTCGTCTCGCGCAGGCGGGCGAGGCAGCGGTAGATACCCCCGGCATCCGGCGCGATGGACCACTCGTTGTCGTTGACGACAAAGATCATGTTGCCGCCCTGCTCGGCGGCCCAGTCGAGGCCCTCGAAGGCGAGCCCGCCGGAGAGCGAGCCGTCGCCGATCACGGCGATCACGTTCTCGTCGCCGCCGCGGAGGTCGCGCGCCTTGGCCAGGCCGCAGGCGAGGCTCGCCGCGGTGGAGGTGTGCCCGACGGCGAAGTGGTCGTGCTCGGACTCGCGCGGGTTCGTGAATCCGCTCACATCCTCGTAGGACTTGGGGTCGAGGAATGCCGCGGCGCGCCCGGTGATGATCTTGTGCGCGTAGCACTGGTGGGACACGTCGAAGACGATCTTGTCCCTCGGGGAGTCGAACACGCGGTGAAGCGCGACGGTCAGCTCGACGACCGCGAGATTGGGGCCGACGTGGCCGCCGACGACGGCGGAGGAGTCGATGATCGCGCGGCGAATCTCTGCGCAAAGGGCGCCCATCGCCTCTTCGGGCAGGGCCTTGACGTCCGCCGGGCCCTTGATCTTCTCCAAGTACACGCGCGCTCCCCCTCTCCCCAGGTCGTGAATCGGCGTCGCGAATAGCTTATCTGAGCCTGAGTAGTATAACGCTCCGATTTCGGTGTGCCGACCGCATACGGCGGGGAGCGGGGGAGCGGCTCCGCAGCATGCGCACAGAAGCGCTCCCGGTGCGTGGGTGGATGCGAGCGCCGGGCTTGTGCAAAGAAGTGCGCACACCTAACGGGCACCCCGCGCACTTATGTAGGTTGCGTTTTGAACCGTGCGCAGACTTATGATTACATGTGCATATCTACCTGCAAAAACAACGGTCAGAATTACTGAACCTTGTTCAAAAGATACCCTAACCTGCGTAGAAAGGCAACAGCATGAGCGACATCGTCATCCTCGCCGAGACCGGCTCCGACGTCCCCGCCTCCGAGGCCGCCGAGCTCGGCATCGAGCTCGTTCCCATGCACGTCTCCATCGGCCAGAAGACCATCGACGACGGCGACCTCGCGCCCGCCGAGATGCTCGAGGAGTGCCGCCAGCTCGGCGTCCTGCCGCGCACGAGCGGCTGCACTCCGGGCGACTTCGCCAAGGCCCTCGACCGCATCCATGCCGCGCGCCCGGGCGCGCAGATCCTCTACATCGCCTACTCGGCGGTGACGACCTGCACTTACGAGTCCGCGCGCACCGCGGCCGAGGGGCGCGACTACGTGCACATGTTCGACACGCGCCACGTGACCATCGGCCAGGGCTTCGTCGTCACGCAGACTGCGCGCCACCTTGCGCAGAACCCCGATATCTCGGTCGAGGAGCTCCAGGCCTGGTCCGAGGAGCTCGCCGGGCGCATGCGCATGGGCTTCGTCCCCGGCGACCTCGGCTACCTGCGCGCGGGCGGGCGCCTCTCTAACGCGGCGTTCGTGGGCGCCACGCTGCTGCGCATCAAGCCGGTGATCGAGCTCATCGACGGCAAGCTCGTCGCGACCAAGAAGCTCCGCGGCTCCATGGAGAAAGCTGCCATCGGGCTCATGGACCACATGGCCATCCAAGGCGACTACGACCCCGAGCTCATCTACTTCGTGCGCTCCTCCGGCCTGCCGGACTCGATCCAGCGTGCCGCTGAGGCCCACGCGCGCGAGCTCGGCTTCAAAGCCTGGCGCTGGTACGACACCGGCGACGTGATCACGTCCCACTGCGGGCCCGGCTCGTTCGCGGTCGCGTTCCCGGCGGCGAAGTAAGGCATGCGGCTGCGCGGGCGGCAAGAAGGGCGCCCACGGCTGTGCCGACGCCCTTCTTGCCCTACGATTCAGCCCGCCTTCCGTCGCGCCTGGTGCGATGATGAATACCTGCCCGCTGATTCCCGAGTTAGAAAGAAGGCCCCCTTGGTAAAGGGCATCGGCATCGACCTGGTCGATCTGGCGGAATTCCGCCGCATCTGCGAGGGCTTTGAGGCGTCGTGCGAGCGCCCCTGTGCCTTCGTCGCGCGCACCTTCACGGCTGCCGAGCTCGCCCAGGCGCGCACGCGCCACGACGCCTGCCAGTACCTCGCGGGGCGCTTTGCCATCAAGGAGGCTGTTTTCAAGGCGGTAGCTCCGCTGACGCGCGGGGGCTTCGACCTGCGCCGCGTCGAGTGCCTCGACGCGGCCTCCGGCCAGCCGCAGATCGTCATGGACGGCGCCCTGGCCGAGGTCTACGCCGAGGCGAGCGTGAGCTCGGTCCTCGTCTCCGTCACCAACGAGACCGCCTACGTCGAGGCCATCGCCCTCGCCCAATGACGAAAAGGGACAGTCCCTTTTCGTCATTTCCCACAACGGAAGGGGTGGAAAGCCGCTGCCCGTCTCCCTGCCACAAAGAAGCACCCCGCCGACATCAGCCGACGGGGTGCGATGACGAAAAGGGACTGTCCCTTTTCGTCATTCGGGCTTGGAGGGGTTGCGCGGCGCGGGCGCGGCGACGGGGTCGCCGTGGAGGGCCTTCTCGGGCGTGATCGGCAGGCTGCGGACGTAGTTGCCTGTGGCGTGCGCGACGGCGCTCGCGATGGCGGGCGAGGGGGTGTTGATGACGACCTCGCCGATGGACTTCGCGCCGAAGGGACCCGTGGGCTCGTAGCTCGGCATGAACTCCACGCGCACGTCGGGCACGTCCATGCGGGACGGGATCTTGTACTGCATGAAGGAGTCGGTGCGCATCTTGCCCTTGGCGTCGTAGCTCACGTCCTCGCACATGGCCATGCCGATGCCCTGGACGAGGCCGCCCTCGACCTGGACGCGCGCGAGGTTCGTGTTGATGACGGTGCCGCAGTCCACGACGGCGGCGTAGTCGGTGAGCTCGTACTTTCCGGTCTCCTTGTCGACCTCGACCTCCGCGACGGCGGCGATGAAGGGCGGGGGAGACTGCGGCTGGGTGTTGGAGCCGTGGCCCGAGAGCATGCCCGGGTTGAGGCCGAAGCCGATGGCGCGGTTGGCGAGCTCGGCCACGGTCATGCGCTTCTTGCCGTCGACGGTCTGGACAGCGCCGGAGTCGAACTCGACGTCGTCGGGGTCGATCTCCCACCACACTGCGGCCTGGCGGCGGATCTTGTCGCGCAGGTCCCGGGCTGCCTTGACCACGGCGCCGCCGGTCGTGTAGGTGCCCGACGAGGCGTAGGCGCCCGTGTCGAAGGGGGAGGTGTCGGTGTCGACGCCCTTGGTGACCACGTGGTCGACGTCGCAGTCGAGGATCTCGGCGGCGATCTGCGCGAGGATGGTGTCGGCGCCGGTGCCCACGTCGGTCGCGCCGATCTTGAGTACGTAGAACCCGTCGTCCTCGAGCGTGATGTCGACGTTGGCGATGTCGACGTTGGAGATTCCGGACCCCTGCATGGTGAGGGCCACGCCGCGGGCGCGGACCTTGTCGCCGAGGTCCTCGACGATCGGGCGGCGGTTCCAGCCGGTGAGGTGCATGACGCGCTTCAGGCACTCGTCCACGCGGCAGCTGCGCAGGGGCTCCTCGCCGAGCTGCCAGAGGGTCTCTCCCTCGGTGACGAGGTTCTTGAGGCGCAGCTCGCAGGGGTCCATGCCGATCTGGTCGGCGAGCTCGTTGACGGCGGACTCGACGGCGAAGCAGCCCTGCGTGGCGCCGTAGCCGCGGTACGCACCGCCCGGCATCGTGTTCGTGTACACGACGTCGTAGGAGAACCGGCTCGCGGCGCGGTTGTAGAGCGGCAGCGACTTCGCGCCGACGAGGCCGATGGTCGTGGTGGCGTGGTAGCCGTAGGCGCCGGCGTTGGAGAGCGCATAGAGGTCGATGGCGGTGATGGTCCCGTCGCGGCGGGCGCCGAGGCGCACGCGCATCTTCATCTCGTGGCGGGAGTTCGAGCAGCTCATCGTCTCGACGCGGGAATAGATGCACTTGCAGGGGCGGCCCGTCTTCATGGCGGCGAAGGCCGCGTAGACCTCGTTGCAGCCGGTCTGCTTGGCGCCGAAGCCGCCGCCCACGCGGGGCTTGATCACGCGGACCTGGCTTTTGGGGATGCCGAGGGCGATGGCCACCTGGCGGCGGATGTGGAAGGGGACCTGCGTGGACGCCACGACGGTCAGGCGCCCGAAGGCGTCGGTGTAGGCGTAGGAGCGCATGGTCTCCATCATGGCCTGCTCGGCGGCCTGGGTGTGGTACTCGCGGTCGATGACGATGTCCGCGGCGGCGAGCTCGGCGTCCACGTCGCCGTGCTCGTGCACGTCGTGGGCGACGAGGTTGCGCTTGGGGTCGCCCGTGCGGTCGGCGCCGTAGGCCCAGTCCTTCTCGTCGTGGATGACGGTCGGGTTGTCGAGCGCCTGCTCCATGTCGAGGATGGCGGGGAGCTTCTCGTAGGTGACCTTGACGAGCTTGGCAGCCTTGGCGACGGCCTCCTCGGTCTCTGCTACGACCATGGCGACC
>QAKZ01000032.1 GCA_003150175.1 Coriobacteriia bacterium | reverse complement strand
AGCGGGTCGCGGATAGCGCCGCCGATGCAGGTGGCCGCGCCGCCGAAGGGCTCGATCTCGGTCGGGTGGTTGTGGGTCTCGTTCTTAAAGAGGTACAGCCAGTCCTCGTCGTGGCCGTCGACGTCGACCTTGCACTTGACGGTGCAGGCGTTGATCTCCTCGGACTCGTCGAGGTTCTTGAGGATGCCCTTGGCCTTAAGGTACTTGGCGCCGATGGTGCCTATGTCCATGAGGCAGATGGGCTTCTGCTCGCGGCCGAGCTCGCGGCGCATCTGCTCGTAGCGGGCGAAGGCGTCCTTGACGCGCGGGTCGCCGGTGAGGATGTGGTGCAGGCGCGTGCCGAAGGTGGTGTGGCGGCAGTGGTCCGACCAGTAGGTGTCGATCATCTTTATCTCGGTGATCGTGGGGACGCGGCCCTCGCCGGCGAAGTACTCCTGGCAGAACTTGATGTCGGCGAGGTCCATGGCCAGGCCGCGCTCGTCGATGAAGGCCTGGAGCTCCGCCTCCGAAAGCTCGAGGAAGCCGTCGAGGACCTCGACCGGTTCGGGCTCGGGGACGTTGGCCTTGAGGGTCTGCTTGGGCTCGAGCGAGGCCTCGCGCGCCTCGACCGGGTTGATGACGTAGTGCTTCACGGCGTCCACGTCGGCGGGCGAAAGCTCGCCCTCGAGCACGTAGACCTTGGCGGAGCGCACAGTGGGGCGCTCGCCCTGGCTGATGAGCTGGATGCACTCGCTCGCGGAGTCGGCGCGCTGGTCGAACTGGCCGGGGAGGAACTCGACCGCGAAGACCGCGGCGCCGTCGGCGACGGCGGGCATCTGCGCGGAGGCGTTGTCCGCCTGAGGCTCCGAGAATACCGTGGGCACGCAGGACGCGAAGAGCTCCTCGTCGATGCCCTCGACGTCGTAGCGGTTGACGATGCGCAGGTTGGTGATGCCGTCGATGCCGAGGAGCGTGCGCAGCTCGCGCTCGAGCGCCTTGGCCTCGCCGTCGAATCCGGGCTTCTTCTCTACGTAAACGCGAGAAACCATAAGGGTGAACCTCCGTGACGGGGTTTGCCGGTAACTTCACTATTCTACGGCAGAAAACCGGCTGCCCACCAAAGAAACAGCAGCTCAGGGCATACTTTTTGTTTGGGAACCAACCTTGCGGTTTGGCACAAAGCCGGGGGCGGACCGTGGGGCGGGCGCTTGGGGACAGCTGTTCCCGGCGCGGCGGCTTGCCGCCCCGAGCTCGCCTTGGGCCCGCCCGCCTACCCTGCGAAGACGAGCGCTGCGATGAAGGCCGCGCACACGGCGACAGCGACGGTGTCGCGCGCGGCGAGGCACGGCTCGCGCAGGTGCGTGCGGCCTTCCCCGCCCTCGTAGCAGCGGGCGTCGAGCGCGCGGCTGAGCCCGTCTGCGTGGCGCAGCCCGCTGGCAAGAAGCGCGACGATCACGGGGACGATCGCGCGGACACGCCGCATCGGTCCGCCCTCGTCGAAGCCGCCGCCGCGCATGGCCTGCGCGTCGAGGATTGCCGACGCCTCGTCGGCGAGCGTGGGGACGAAGCGCAGCATGAGGCTGAAGACCATCGCGATCTCGTGGGCGGGAAGGCCCAGTCGCGCGAGCGGGCCGAGCATGGCGTCGAAGGCGTCGGAGAGCTCGGTCGGCGTCGTGGTCAGCAGGATAAGAGACCCGAGCATGAGGGCGAGCCCGAAGCGCACGGTGTAGAGCACAGCCGCCCACACGCCGCCATCGGTGATGCGCACGGGGCCTGCGGCCAGCAGCTCGTTTCCGGTCTGGACGAAGATCAGGTTGAACAGCGAGAGGAACCCGAGGAAGAACACGAGCGGCTCGACCGAGGCGGCCACACGCCCCACGGGCACGCGGCTCGCCGCCACGACGGCGACCGTGAAGGCCGCGCCGATGGCCAGCTGCGCGGGCGTCCCGGCGCAGAACAGCACGATCATGCAGACGAAGGCGCAGCAGAACTTGACGCGCGCGTCGAGCGCGTGGATGGGGGAGTCGGCCTCATAGTACTGGCCGACCTCGAGCTTGAAGGCCATTACGCGCCCACCTCCTCGGGGACGTTGCTGCGGGGGCTGCCGTTGCGCGGGCCGTCGTCTCGGGGATCGTCGCCCGCCGCGCTTGCTGCGTCCCTCGCGCCCGCCAGCGGCCCCAGCGCCGCCGCGAGCTCCTCGATGGTCAGCGGGTCGCCGAGCGCGGGCGCCCCGGCGTCCTCCAGCTCGCGCGCGTACGAGAGCGGTCGCGGCAGCCCGAGCCCGCAGGCATGGAGCTTCCCCGCGTTCGCGCGGCTGAACACCTCGGCGGGAGTTCCATCGGCGATCACGTGCGACTGGTCGAGCACGACCACGTGGTCCGCGCGGGCGGCGTCTTCCATCGAGTGCGTGACCTGCACGATCGTGACCCCGTGCGCCCGCAGGTCGGCGACGAGCCCCCGCAGCCGGGTGCGCCCGCGCGGGTCGAGCCCGGCCGTCGGCTCGTCGAGCACGAGCAGCCGCGGCTCCATGGCGAGCACGCCCGCGATGGCGGCGAGCCGCTTCTGCCCGCCGGAGAGCTCGAAAGGCGAGAAGCCCTTCTTTGCGCCGAGGCCGACCAGGTCGAGGGCATGGTCCACGCGCCGGGCGACCTCGGCGGTGGGAAGGCCCATGTTGCGCGGGCCGAACGTGACGTCCTGCTCCACGGTCTGGGCAAAGAGCTGCCGTTCGGGATGCTGCATCACGTAGCCGACCTGGTGCCGGACGGCGCGGCGGCCGCGCTTGGTCGCCGTCGTCGCGCCCGCGACCTCGACGGTGCCGGCGTCCGGCGCCTCGAGACCGCAGAGCAGCCGCAGCAGCGTGGACTTGCCCGAGCCGGTCTGCCCCACGATCGCGCAGCACTCTCCCTCGCGCACCTGGAAAGAAGCCCCCTCCAGCGCATGGCTGCGCGGGGTGTATGCGTAGCCGACGCCGTCGAGCGAGCAGAGCGGGGCGGTCGCGGACGCTTGGGCGGGGGCCTCCGCGGTCGCGGCGGCGTTCGAGCGGGCGTCGCCCGCGCCCCGCCCGGCGACGCCGCGGCCCGCGGCAACGGGGCCCGCGGCACCTGCGGTCTTCGCCGCGCCGCCGCCTGCGGTCAGCGCCCTTCTTGCCCGCTCGAGCCGCAGCTCGAAGGGCATCTCGAGTCCGAGCTCGTCGATGAGCTCGGCGTTTTTCGAGCAGAAGACCTCCCGCGGCGCCCCGTCGAGCACGACGCGCCCGGCCCGCATGACGATCGCGCGGTCGGCCTGCAGGGCCTCGTCCATGAAGTGCGTCACGTGCACGAGCGTGGTCCCGGCGGCGGTAAGGCGGCTCATCACGCGCAGGATCGCCTCACGGCCGCGCACGTCCAGCAGGGAAGAAGGCTCGTCGAGCACGAGCACCTGCGGCTCCATGGCCAGCGCGCCGGCGATGCACACGCGCTGCCGCTGCCCGCCGCTCATCCGCGACGGGTCGGCGCGCGCATAGTCGGCGAGCGCCACGCGCTTGAGCTCGCGCTCCACGCGCCGGCGAATCTCGTCGCGCGGAAGGCCGAGGTTCTCGGGCCCGAAGGCCACATCGTCTGCCACCACGCTCGTGACGATCTGGTCGTCCGGGTTCTGGAACACGAGCCCCAGCCCGCGCCGCGCGCGCCGGTAGGCCTCGAGGTCGGGCTCGCCGCCCGCGCACACGGCCTCGCCTACGAGCTCGACGTTCCCCTCGTCCGGGGCGAGGAGCCCGCAGATCACGGAGGCGAGCGTGGACTTGCCGCTGCCGTTGGCCCCGAGCACGCACACCCGCTGGCCGCGCGGCACCTCGAGGCTCACGTCGTCGAGCGCGCATGCGTCTCCGTAGCGCAGCGTAACGTGCGAGAGGCGCACGACGGCGCCTCCCTGCGAATCAATATGCGAATTGCTCGCAGCGGCCATGCGCGCCTACTCCGCCAGCGCCTTGGAGACGGGGCCCTGCACCAGCGCGGTCAGCGCGCAGTTGAGCACGAGCTTGAGCAGGTTGAAGGGAAGCAGGATCGGCAGGATCATCGCGACGACGGCCTCCATGGTCACGGCGGTGTAGAGCGGCGTGACAAAGAGGTTCATGACGATGCACACGACCAGCGACACCGCGGCGCCCACGCCCATGCCGCAGGCCAGCCCGCGCCTGCCGGAGACCTTGCGCGCGATCAGCGAGCAGGGGACGACCAGCGATACGTTCGCGGCGATGGCCATGAGGACGCCCCACGGGCTGAACTGGAACACGAGGTGCACGAGCCACGAGAGCACGACCACGATGGTGCCCGTGGCGGGCCCGAACGCGAGCCCGGCAACCAGCGCGACGACGCAGGACGGGTCGTACTCGAGCCACGGCGCCGGCGGGAAGATGGGGATCTCGATGAAGCTCGTGATGAGCGAGAGCGCGCAGAATAGCGCCGTCACCGCGATCCGTCGCGTCGACCAGCCGGAGCCGGCGGTGGTGGAGTGCGTGTCGTGCGTAGCGTGCGTGGAAGTAGCCATGATTGGCCTCCGTTTCTTCCATCCGGACTTTGACCGTTGGTCCTGGATTCTCACCAGGTCCACCGCATTTTCGCGGGTCGCGGACTTCGGGCCTCGCGCCGGGCTTCTTGCCGTCGCTCCCGTTACCGCCAGTGGGGAATCTCACCCCGCCCTGAAACTGACGCGGAAGACTATATCACGCGGGCGTAAGGGAATGCCGCTCGGTCGGCAAACTGTAAGGGAATGGCCGTGAACGCAAAATCGCCCCGCTGTACTGCTATACTCGCGCCATTGCGCGCCCGCGCGCGACTTCTGATGTCCAAAAGAAAGGAAGAGATGTCCGAGAGCGACAGTCCCCTCGAATGGAGGCTCCGCGCCATTGTCGGCGAAGACAACCTGCTGGTAGACGAGCCGATGAGCGAGCACACGACGTTCGAGATAGGCGGTCCTGCAGACTTCTACGTCATTCCCGAGGACTTCGACGAGGTACGCGACGTCATCACTGCGTGCAAGGACGCGGGCGCGGACTATTTCGTTTTGGGCTGCGGCTCGGACCTGCTCGTGTCCGACGAGGGCTACCGCGGCGTGATCGTCGCCGTGGCCGACGGGCTCATGGGCGTCTCGGTTGAGGGCGACCAGATGTGCTGCCAGGCGGGCGTGGGCTTGCGCGAGGCTTCCGAAATGGCCTGCGAGCTGGGGCTTTCCGGCCTCGAGTTCGCCTGCGGCATCCCGGGCTCGGTCGGCGGCGCGTGCTTCATGAACGCGGGCGCGTACGGCGGCTGCATGGCCGACGTGCTCAAGGAGGTCCGCGTGCTGCTGCCCGATGGCTCGCTCGACGACGTCGCCGTGGAGGACCTCGCGCTCGGATACCGTCAGAGCCGCATCGCCGACGAGGGCTGGGTCGTGCTCTCGGCCACCTTCGACCTCGACCGCGGCGACCCCGAGAAGATCCGCGCGACCATGGACGACCTCACTCACCAGCGGGAAGAGAAGCAGCCCCTCGAGCTGCCCTCCGCCGGCTCCACCTTCAAGCGCCCCGAGGGCTACTTCGCGGGCAAGCTCATCACCGACGCGGGCCTCAAGGGCTACCAGTCCGGCGGCGCCGCGGTCAGCAAGAAGCACGCCGGCTTCGTCGTCAACGTCGGCGGCGCCACCGCGGCCGACGTCCACGCCGTGATCGAGCACGTCCAGGACGAGGTCGAGCGCACCTCCGGCGTTCGCCTCGAGCCCGAGGTCCGCTTCCTGGGCTAGGCGGGGCGCAGCCGCGCCTAGCCGGCGACGGGCCGTGCCTCCCGCCGCCATCACCGGGTGCTACCCATCACTGGGTGACAGTCATTGCGTGCAGCTTTTGGGGACACCCTTGGCAGTCGCGGGTCTGCTGCCCGCCAACCTGCCGTTCCTTCAGGGTTGGTCGCTTCTTCAACCGCGATCTTAGGGTACTTCTGTAGAAGTACCCTAAGTGCTGGCAAGAGGGGCATAGACTTCTTGCCAACTGGGGTTTTGCGAAAAATGCCCTGAATTCAAAAAGTTAGGGTGCTTCCGCGGAAGCACCCTAACCTCTGGATGTTGCTTACGAAGCGGCAAGAACCCCGCCCCCAGCTCGCCGCCCTAGTTCTTCAGCGAGTTCAGCGGCGCGGGGAAGCGGCCGCCGCGGTGGGCGAAGACGTTGCCCGCGTGGGTGTTCACCGGCATGATCGGCGCCGAGCCGAAGAGCCCGCCGAACTCGAGCATCTCGCCCTCGGACTTGCCGATGGCGGGGATCAGGCGCACGGCGGTGGTCTTGGTGTTGATCACGCCGATGGCCATCTCGTCGGCGATGATGCCGGCGATGGCCTCGACCGAGGTGTCGCCGGGGATGGCGATCATGTCGAGGCCCACGGAGCACACGCAGGTCATGGCCTCGAGCTTCTCGATGGAGAGCGCGCCGTCGACGGCGGCCTGGATCATGCCGGCGTCCTCGGACACGGGGATGAACGCGCCGGAGAGCCCGCCCACCGAGGACGACGCCATGACGCCGCCCTTCTTCACGCAGTCGTTAAGAAGGGCGAGCGCGGCCGTCGTGCCGGGGCCGCCGCACTGGCCCACGCCGATGATCTCGAGGATCTTGGCCACGGAGTCGCCGGCCGCGGGCGTCGGCGCGAGGCTGAGGTCGACGATGCCCTTCTCGACGCCGAGGCGGCGCGAGGCCTCGCGGCTCATGAGCTCGCCGGCGCGGGTGATCTTGAAGGCGGTCTTCTTTATCTGCTCGGCGACCTGCATGAGGTTCGCGTCGTCGGGAAGCTCCGAGAGGGCGGCCGCCATGACACCGGGGCCGCTGACGCCCACGTTGATGACGGCGTCGGCCTCGCCGGAGCCATGGACGGCGCCCGCCATGAACGGCGAGTCCTCGACCATGTTCGCGAAGACCACGAACTTGGCGGCGCCGTAGCAGTCGGTGTCGACCGTGCGGCGCGCGCACTCCTGGATGGTCTGCGCGGAAAGAAGCACGGCGTCCATGTTTATGCCGGCGCGGGTCGAGGCGATGTTGAGCGACGAGCACACGCGGTCGGTTGTGGCCAGCGCCTCGGGCACGGAGTTGATGAGCTTGCGATCGGTGGCACCGATGCCCTTCTGGACGAGGGCGCTGAAGCCGCCCATGAAGTCGATGCCGAGGGTCTCGGCCGCGCGGTCCATGGCGTGCGCGATGGGCGAGAGGTCCTCGTCCGGGCAGCCGGCGGCGATCTGGGCGACGGGCGTCACGCTCACGCGCTTGTTCGCGATGGGGATGCCGTACTCGCTCTGCAGGTCGTCGGCGGTCTGGACGAGGTTCTCGGCCGTGGTGGTGATCTTGTCGTAGACCTTGTCGCACATGCGGGCCATGTCCTCGTCGGCGCATCCGGCCAGGCTGATGCCCATGGTGATGGTGCGGAGGTCGAGGTTCTGCTCGGAAACCATGCTGAGGGTCTCGGCCACTTCCTGCGGTGTGATGTCCACTGCGTGCCCCTTTGCGGATCGTGAGTTGACGTACGACAAGTATAAGGTGCGCGAGCCCGAGGGACGTGTCGCGCCGGCCGCGGTAACTTAGCGGCAACCGGTCGGGCGGAAAGAAGCCCTGCCCGCCCGGCGCCTTCTGCCCCGCGTGCGGGGGCGTGCGGCGAACACTCGCGGCTGAGGCCCGTGTGGGCGGAAGCCGCCCCCGCCCCGCTGCCCCGCGCTGTTTAAAAAACTGTTTACATCCAACGGTTCAACTGGTTACAACCATGCAATTCGGCCCTTAAACCGTTTAACTAGGCATTCAATCTAAACACTACTAAACAAAGAAACCCACTTAACAGGCATTTGGATATAAACAAACATATAAACAGACCGTTCACGAGACATTCGATACCGTTTACCGCAGTGGATGGTCGCAAGCGTTCTGTAAGGGATTAGAAATAGGTCAGACAAAGTCCAGAACGACGGCACGACCCGCCTTGCACGAAAGTTTTCGCGGGAACAAGGCGGTTTTCGCCGAGCGGCATCTTTGCTCGGCGAATGGGGATAACGAGCCTGCAGAACCCTCGCTGGCACCCGTATCCCACAAACAGCAGGGCGCGAGCAGCCCTGCTCATAACCTTGGATGTAGTAAACAGTCGGTTTCGCTGTTTACACATTGTTTTCAGTGAGCTTGCACATCGGGTGCAAGCGAGGGAAGCAAGATGAAGGGAAGGAAGCACTATGGGTAATCTTTCGAGGAGGAACTTCCTCAAGTACGCCGGCCTGACCGGCGGCGTCGCGGGCCTCGCCGGTCTCGCGGGCTGCTCCGGCGACGGCGGCAGCTCCAGCTCCGACGGCGGCAGCTCCGACGGCGAGAAGATCAAGATCGGCGTCTCGATCTGGTCCTCCACCGACGCCCTCGGCAAGCTCTCCGTCGACATCATCAAGAAGGCCGCCGACATCCTCGGCGTCGAGATCACCACGGTCGACCAGGGCCACGTCTCCGAGCAGGTCACTGCCTCCATCGAGACCCTCTGTGCCGCCGGCTGCAACGGCATCGTCGTCTGCAACTCCGCCGACTCCGAGATGACCGCCGCCATCAACACCTGCAACGACAACCAGGTCTATCTGGCTCAGTTCTACCGCATGATCTCTAAGGAGAACTCGCCCGACGTCTACTCGCTCGCCGAGAACTCCCAGTACTACGTCGGCGCCGTCCACGAGGACGAGGTCGGCAACGGCGAGAAGCTCGTTGAGCTGCTGACCGCCGACAACTCCGACGCCTACGAGGGCATCCAGAAGGGCGCCCGCAACATCAAGCTCGAGGGCTGGACCGTCGGCGACGCCACCTTCCAGGAGCGCTGGAAGGGCTACAAGTCCGGCATCGAGAAGTGGAACGCCGCCAACCCGAGCGACCAGGCCACCCTCTCCGACCCGGTCTACGCCAACACCTCCTCCTCCGAGGGCGCCAACGTCACCCAGCAGTTCTACAACACCGACAACACCATGGACGCCCTGATCGTCGCCGGCGGCGGCGGCGACCCGCTGGTCGGCTCCGTGGGCCAGCTCAAGAACATGAACCTCACCGGCAAGATCCGCGTCGCCTCCACCGACTTCCTGGATGACCTCAAGGATCAGCTCGCTACCGGCGGCATGTACTGCGAGTCCGGCGGCCACTTCTGCGACCCGCTCTACTCCTTCCTTATGGTCTACGCCGCCTGCAAGGGCGTCGACTCCTTCATGCCCAAGTCCGGCGACTTCGGCAAGGAGATCAAGTTCCCCTACGTCTTCGTTTCCTCCGTTAAGGAGTACCAGGACTACGAGAAGTACTTCGTCGACGAAGCTCCTTACACCGACGACGAGATGAAGGACCTCGCCACCAAGGACTTCGACGCCCTGTGCACCGCCGCCGAGTCCCTGTCCATCGAGGACGTCAAGAGCCGCCACGCCTAGTCGCAAGGCGATTGCGGTCGCATCACTCAGTTAGCTGGGGGCGGGCCCTGTCCCTAGGGCCCGCCCTTAACTATTTGTAAGTAAAAGCACGTGTGTGGGAAATAAAGGGAAGGATCGTGAATGGAACTCCTAAAGAAGGCTAAGCAGAGCCAGTGGTATGGCGTTGGCCTGCTCCTCATCATCACGGTCGCGGTATGGGTCGTTTTCAAGCTCCTGTGCCCGGGCACCTTCGGTGCGTTCGATCAGATGCTGACCTATCTGCAGACCGGCCTGATCTACGCGGTAGGTGGCTGCGGCCTCTACTTCATCGTCGTCATGGGCCTGTGGGACTTCTCCATCGGCTCTATTCTTGTTCTGGCGTGCCTGCTGTCCATCGGCTTCTCGCAGATGCTCGGCGTTGTGGGTCTCGTCGTCGCCCCGATCCTGTGCGGCGCTATCCTCGGTGCCGCCAACGGTCTCGCCTATATTAAGCTGCGTATTCCCTCGCTGATCGTCACGGTCGGCCTGTCCTTGATTTACGAGGCCTTCTCGGTCTTCGCCTCCGCGTGGGCCGGTACCCGCCTCGCCGATCAATACAAGATGTTCGGCGCGTACCCCTGGAACCTCATCCTGGCGCTCCTCGCGTTCGCGCTCTGCTCCTTCATCCTCAAGTACACCAAGCTCGGCACCTACGTCAACGCCATCGGCGCCAACGAGGCCGTCGCGAAGAACATGGGCGTGAACGTCGACAAGTACAAGTTCTTCGCCTTCGTGCTCTGCTCCATGTTCGTCGGCATCATGGCCGTCCTCTACATCGGCTACGGCACCGCCCAGACCCCGATGACCGGCATGCTCTCCCAGTCGCTCAACTTCAAGCCGCTCATGGGCACCTTCTTTGGCCTGGCCTTCAAGAAGTACGGCCACCCCGTCGCGTCCATCGTCATCGGCGAGTTCATCATCGCCATGATGTTCGCCGGCTTCGTCGCGCTCGGCATGCCCGTCACGGTCAACAACATCGTCACCGGCGCCACCCTGCTCGGCATCGTCTTCGTCACCACCAAGCGCGTCAAGGGCGCTGTCGTAAAGTAAAGGAGGGATACACACCATGAGTGAACAGAAACTGCTGCTCCACGCGGAGAAGATCGACAAGAAGTTCGGCCCGACCCACGCCGTCAAGGAGGTGTCCCTCGACTTCTACGAGGGTGAGATCCACGCTCTTATCGGCGAGAACGGCTCCGGCAAGTCCACCTTCACCAACATGCTGACGGGCATCCTGCCCATCGGCTCCGGCACCTTCACCCTCGACGGCGAGCAGGTCGCGCCCAAAAACCAGGTCGACGCGAACCACCACGGTATCGCCATCGTCGTCCAGGAGATCGGCACCCTGTCCGGCCTCACCGTCGCCGAGAACATGTTCTTGGGCGACGAGGACCAGTTCATCAAGAACGGCCTCAAGAACACCAGCGCCATGAACAAGAAGGCCCAGGAGCTTCTCGACTCTTACGGCCTCGGCTACATCAAGGCGACCCAGCCCATCGACAACTACGACTTCGAGGACCGCAAGCTCGTCGAGATCGTCAAGTCCACCTGGTTCGACCCGAAGATTCTCGTCGTCGACGAGACCACCACGGCGCTCGGCGAGGGCGGCCGCAAGAAGCTCTTCGAGGTCATGCGCGACGTCCGCGCCAAGGGTCACTGCGTGATCTTCATCTCGCACGACATGGCCGAGGTCCTCGAGATGAGCGACCGCGTCTCCATCCTGCGCGACGGCGACTACATCACCACCGTTGAGAAGTCCGAGGTCGACGAGGACAAGCTCAAGGTCCTCATGGTCGGCCGTGAGCTCGGCGGCCACTACTACCGTCAGGACTACCCGGACTACAAGACCCAGAAGGCCGGCGAGGTCGCCGTCTCCGTCCAGCACGTGAGCGTCCCTGGCCAGATTTCCGACCTCTCGTTCGACCTGCACTACGGCGAGATCCTGGGCATCGGCGGCCTTTCCGAGTGCGGCATGCACGAGGTCGGCAAGGCCATCTTCGGCGCGTCCTACGACCGCACCGGTGACGTTGTTTTGGCCAACGGCGTGCACGTCAACGACATCAACACCGCCATCAACAACTCCATCGCCTATACGTCCAAGGACCGCGACAACGAGTCGCTGCTCATCCAGGACACCATCGAGGACAACATCACCATCCCCTCGATGCGCGACATGGGCACGTTCCTCTCGGACAAGAAGCTCCGCGAGTTCGCCGAGCTCTACGCGACCCAGATGCAGACCAAGATGGTCAACGTCAAGCAGTACGTTTCGGCGCTCTCCGGCGGCAACAAGCAGAAGGTTGTCCTTGCCCGCTGGCTTGGCAAGAAATCCGACATCTTGATCCTCGACTCGCCGACCCGCGGCATCGACATCAAGGTCAAGGCCGCCATCTACAACCTGCTCGAGGACATGCGCGCCGAGGGCAAGGCCATCATGATCATCTCCGAGGAGATCATGGAGCTGATCGGTATGTGCGACCGCATCTACATCATGAAAGACGGAAAAATCAACGGCGAGCTCGAGCGCAGCCCCGAGCTGTCCGACAAAGACCTCATCTCCAAGATGGTCTAGGAGGCGAATCAGATGGCAACTACCAACGATGCGGCGCTCGATCCCAAGAAGGGCGCTGCCGAGGCCAAGAAGAGCTTCGACCTCTCGTCCGTTAAGGACTTCCTCCCGCTCATCGGTTTCGTGGTGATCCTGGCGTTCTTCGCCATCGCGACCCACGGCTCGATCCTCACGCCCAAGAACATCACCCTGATCCTTTCCGGCGGCTACATGCTCATGATCGCGGCATGCGGCGTCTGGATGATTATGGCGATGGGGTGCCTGGACTTCTCGCAGGGCTCCATGCTTGGCGTCTCCTGCGCCGTGGTCTGCGCCCTTTCCCAGTACAACCTGGTGCTCGCCATCCTTGGCGGCATCGCTACGGGCGCCGTGATTGGCCTTATCAACGCGCTCTTCCACGTTAAGGGCCAGATCCAGTCCTTCGTGGTCACGATGTGCATGATGTTCCTGCTCCGCGGCGTCTGCGCCTTCCTCACTACCGAGAAGCCCATCCAGGCCGCCGGTTACATCACCGGCTTCAACAACATGCCCCTGCTCATGGGCATCACCATCGCGGTTCTCGTTATCACCTTCGTGATCACCCGCTTCACCTGCCTCGGTCACAACCTCAAGGCCATCGGCGCCAACGAGAAGGGCGCCCGCTTCGCCGGCATCAAGGTCCAGAAGACCAAGATCTTGGTCTACGTGGCCGCCGGCTGCATCACCGGCTTCGCGGCGTTCATCAACGCCGTCAAGATCGGTTCCGTCACCGCCACCTCCGGCAACATGCTCGAGACTCAGCTCCTCATCGCCATGGTTCTCGGCGGCATGCCGATCAACGGCGGCGCCCGCGCCCGCTTCTCCAACGTCGTCATCGGCGTCGCGTCCTACCTCGTGCTCCAGAAGGGCCTTGTCATGCTCGGCCTGACCACCGAGATGCAGCAGCTGGCCCTCGGCATCATCTTCGTCTGCATGGTCGCCCTGTTCTCCGACCGCAGCTCGAACCAGGTCATCAAGTAGCTTTTGGCTCCACCCTCCCTTTGGTCTCGCCCCTTACCCACCTCTTCCCTTGGGGGCGGGGCCATCTGGGAGGTCCCCTTATGGCGGCCCTACCGCCCAAAAACGCTTGCACCGCATATGCGTCCGAAAGGAACGAACATGCTCGAGATCAAGAAGTACAAGTTCTATTTCTGCCCCTGCACCCAGGACCTGTACGGCGACGAGTGCCTCCAGCACGTGCACGAGCACGCCGAGGAGGTCGTCAACTACCTCAACGCCTCTAAAGAGATCCCGTTCGAGGTCGAGCTCAAGCCCAACCTCCTCACCGCTTCGATGATCCAGCAGGTCTTCAACGAGGCCAACAACGACCCCGACTGCGCCGGTATCATCACCTGGGCCCACACCTTCAGCCCCTCCAAGAACTACATTCTGGGCCTGCAGGACCTCCGCAAGCCGCTGTGCCAGTTTGCGACGCAGTACAACGAGGAGATCCCGTACGACACCATCGACATGGACTTCATGAACGAGAACCAGGCCGCTCACGGTGAGCGCGAGCTCGGGCACATCTTTGCCCGCATGCGCTGGAACCACAAGGTCGTCTTTGGTTACTGGAAGGATCCCGTCGCCCTCACCGAGCTCGGCCAGTGGCAGCGCGTCGCCGTGGGTATCAACGAGTCCCGCAACATCCGCATCGCCCGCTTCGCCGACACCATGCGCAACGTCGCCGTCACCGATGGCGACAAGATCGAGGCCCAGGTCAAGCTCGGCTGGACCGTCGACGCGTGGCCGATCAATGACCTCACCCCCTACGTCGAGTCCGTGACCGCTGCTGAGGTCAAGGAGCTCACCGACGAGTACTACGAGACCTACGGCCTCGTGCTCGACGGCCGCGACCCGGAGGAGTTCCGTCGTCACGTCGAGGTCCAGGCTGCCCAGGAGATCGGCATCGAGCGCTTCCTCGTGGAGCACAACTACAACGCCTTCTCCGACCACTTCGGTGACCTCGGCGCCCTGAAGCAGCTCCCGTCCCTCTCCATCCAGCGCCTCATGCAGAAGGGCTTCGGCTTCGGCCCCGAGGGCGACTGGAAGACCCCGGGCATGGTGCGCCTCATGAAGGTCATGACCGCCAACGACCCGAACGCCAAGGGCTCCGCGCTCATGGAGGACTACACCTACAACCTCGTCCCGGGCAAGGACGGCATCCTCGAGTCCCACATGTCCGAGGTCGATCCTTCGATGGCCGACGGCGAGATCAAGATTCGCGCCACTCCGCTTTCCATGGGCGACCGTGAGGACCCGGCGCGCCTGATCTTCACCGCAAAGACCGGCCCCGCCATCGCCACCTCCCTCATCGACCTTGGCAACCGCTTCCGCCTGATCATCCAGGACGTCGACTGCAAGAAGGTCGAGAAGCCCATGCCGAAGCTCCCGACCGGCACCATGTTCTGGACCCCGCGCCCGAACCTCAAGGTCGGCACCGAGGCTTGGATCTACGCCGGCGGCGCGCACCACACCGCGGTCTCCTACGACCTTACCGCCGACCAGATGATCGACTGGGCCGACGCCATGGGCATCGAGTCCGTCGTCATCGACGCGAACACCAACCTTCGCGACTTCAAGCGCGACCTCAAGCTCGGCGAGGTTTACTACAAGTAAACGTCGCATAACCCAGCTGCGCGGTCGTCCCGCACGTGAGTTATTCCGGCCGCGTCTCTCGCCCGAGAGGCGCGGCCGTTTTGACGAAAAGGGACAGTCCCTTTTCGTCATAAAACGATTGATGACGAAAAGGGACTGTCCCTTTTCGTCACGAATAGAGGAGTCCACCTATGAGCAAGACCAAAGAGCAGATCGTCGCCGATATCGAGGCTGGCCGCACCTCCTTGGGCATCGAGTACGGCTCGACCCGCGTGAAGGCCGTCCTCGACGACGCCGACAACGAGCCCATCGCCATCGGCACCTTCGACTGGGAGAACTCGCTCGTCGACGGCTACTGGACCTACAGCGAGGCCGAGATCTTCGACGGCCTCAAGACCTGCTACGCTTCCCTCAAGGCCGACGTCGAGGCCAAGTACGGCGTCACCCTGCACAAGGTCGGCGCCCTCGGCATCAGCGCCATGATGCACGGCTACCTGCCGTTCGACGCCGCCGGCAAGCTCCTCGTGCCGTTCCGCACCTGGCGCAACACCACGACCACCGAGGCCGCCCACGAGCTCTCGCGCCTCTTTGCCTTCCACACGCCCGAGCGCTGGAGTGTCAGCCACATCTACCAGGCCATCCTCAACAAAGAGGAGCACGTGCCGCAGATCGACTTCTTCACGACGCTCGCGGGCTTCGTGCACTGGCGCCTCACGGGCCAGAAGGTCCTCTCGATCGGCGACGCGTCGGGCATGTTCCCCATCGACTCCGAGACCCGCGACTACGACGCCGCGAAGATCGACCAGTTCGACGAGCTCGTGGCCAGCAAGGGCGTGGCCTGGAAGGTCGAGGACCTGCTGCCGAAGGTGCTCGTGGCCGGCGAGGTTGCCGGGCACCTCACCGAGGAGGGCGCGCGCCTGCTCGACCCCTCGGGCGACCTCGAGGCCGGATGCCCGCTGTGCCCGCCGGAGGGCGATGCCGGCACCGGCATGATCGCGACGAACTCCATCGCCCAGCGCACCGGCAACGTCAGCGCCGGCACCTCGGTGTTCTCGATGATTGTGCTCGAGCACGCGCTCAAGGACGCCACCGCCGAGGAGATCGACCTCGTGACCACTCCGGTCGGCGATCCCGTGGCCATGGTGCACTGCAACAACTGCACCTCCGACATCAACGACTGGGTCGACCTGCTCGCCGACTTCGCCGACACCATGGGCGTCCCCGTCAAGAAGGGCGACATCTACACCAAGCTCTTCAACGCCGCCCTCACCGGCGACAAAGACGCCGGCGGCCTCGTCTCGATCCCCTTCATCAGCGGCGAGACGGTCATGGGCGTCCAGACCGGCTTCCCGATGGTCGTCCGCAAGCAGAACGCGAACTTCTCCATCGCCAACTTCATGCGCATGAACATCATGGCCGCCTTCGGCGCCCTGGCCGCGGGCAACGAGGCCCTGCGCGCCGAGGACGTGAAGATCGACAAGCTCTACGGCCACGGCGGCATCTTCAAGACCCCGAAGGTGGCCCAAAGCCTGCTGGCCGCCGCGCTCGAGGCGCCCGTGACCGTCATGGCGACGGCGGGGGAGGGCGGCGCCTGGGGCCAGGCCGTCGCCGCCTCCTACATGGCGACCAAGGCCGAGGGCGAGACCCTCGCGGACTTCCTCGACAACAAGGTCTTCGCCGGCATGGAGGGCACCACGATCGAGCCCGACCCGGCCGACGTCGAGGGCTACCGCGCCTTCCTCGCCTCCTTCAAGAAGGTCAACGAGGCCGAGAAGGCCGCCGAGGCGCAATTGGTCTAGAATCATCGCGTATGGCGAACTGAATGGTTTGCGCTGGTAAAACGTTCAAATCATTCAGTTCGCAGATAAAAACATGTGCGAAAGGAGCACAAAGCAATGATGCTCAAGGAACTGCGCGAGAAGGTCTACGAGGCGAACATGGACCTGCCCAAGCACGGGCTGGTCGTCTTCACTTGGGGCAACGCCTCCGAGTTCGACCCCGAGACGGGTCTCTTTGTGATCAAGCCGTCCGGCGTTGACTACGACGAGCTCAGCCCCGACAACATGGTCGTCTGCGACCTCGAGGGCAAGCGCGTCGAGGGCGACCTCAACCCCTCCTCCGACACCCTCACCCACGCCTGGATCTACAAGAACTGGGCCGAGAAGGGCGTCCTCGGCTGCGTCCACACCCACTCCGCTGCCGCCGTCTCTTGGGCGCAGGCCGGCCGCGACATCCCGGCATACGGCACGACCCATGCCGACTACTTCTACGGCCCCGTGCCCTGCATGCGCGGCCTGACCGAGGACGAGATCGAGGAGGCCTACGAGCTCAACACCGGCAAGGTTATCGTCTCGGGCTTCGAGGAGCGCGGCATCGACCCCGTCGCCGTTCCCGGCGTGCTGGTGCGCAACCACGGCCCGTTCACGTGGGGCAAGGACGCCGCGCACGCCGCCTACCACGCCGTCGTGCTCGAGGAGGTCGCAAAGATGGCGCGCGACACCGAGATCCTCTCGGCCCACTGCGGACCGGCGCCCCAGTACCTGCTCAACAAGCACTACATGCGCAAGCACGGCCCGAACGCCTACTACGGCCAGGGCGGCGCGCAGTAGCGACCGCTATCCCCGCCGGCTGCGGCCCCGAGGCCCGCGAGCTTCTGGGCATCGGGGCCGCAGTCGGCGGCGGGGGCCGAGGGGTCACGGTGGTCGATTCTTTAGACGAAAGGTGCGACATGAAGGTCATTCCTGCTCCGTTCGGCAACGTTTCTGAGGGGCCGGCGTCGCTGTATACGGTCCGCAACGCGGCGGGCATGGAGGTCGCGGTGTCCGACTTCGGCGCGCGCATGGTCTCCGTGAAGGTGCCGTGCGAGGGCGCGGAGCCGCTCGACGTGGTGCTCGGCTACGACGACGCCGCGGGCTACGAGGCCGACGACGCGCTGCTCGGCGCGACGGTTGGGCGCGTGGTCAACCGCATCGGCGGGGCTTCTTTCCAGCTTGAGGGAAAGACCTACGAGCTCACGGCCAACGAGGGGGCTAACTGTAACCACAGCGGCCGCGACTTCTGGTGCAAGCGCTTCTGGGCGGTCGCGCGCGCGGAGCAGGGCGCTGACGGTGGTCTGGTCGAGCTCGTGCTCGACTCGCCCGACGGCGACCAAGGCTTCCCCGGTGCGGTCCAGATGCACCTCACCTTCGAGGTCACGGCGGCAAACGAGCTGGTCATCACCTATGACGGCACGCCCGACGCGCCGACGCTCGTCAACATGACCAACCACAGCTACTGGAACCTCAACGGCTGCGACGGCCGCACCGTGCTCGGGCACCGCCTGACCGTCGACGCCGACTCGTACACCGAGACCGACGACGCGCTCGTCTCGACCGGGCGGATCCTGCCCATCGACGGCACCCCGCTCGACCTCCACGACGGAAAGAAGCTCGCCGACGTCGTTGCGAGTCCCGCGCACTCCATCGTGAACGCCCGCGGCATCGACCACAACTTCGTCCTGCCCGAGGCCGAGGCGGGGGAGGGCAGCTTCATCGGCGCCGGCCGCCGCGTGGCAGAGCTCGTGGGCGACGAGTCGAAGATCCGCATGACGGTGACGACCGACATGCCCGGCATGCAGGTCTATACCGGCAACTACCTCGACGGGGTTCGCGGCAAGGGCGGGGTCGACTATCATGACCACGACGCCGTCGCGCTCGAGACGAACTTCTTTGCCGATGCGATCCACCACCCGAACTTCCCGCAGCCGGTGTTCGGGCCCGACCGTCCGTTCCGTTCCCGCACCGTCTACGCCTTCGCGTGACAAAATAGCCGGGGCGTACGTCCCCGGCTTACGAAAGGACCAGCATGGCCAAGGTCACGCTCAAGGACATAGCGAGGGAAGTGGGCCTGAGCCCGACCGCGGTCTCCCTCGTGCTCAACGACCGGCCGTGCAAGATCTCCGCCGAGAGCCGCGCCCGCATCAAGGAGGTCGCGCGCAAGAAGCGCTACATCCCCAACCAGATCGCGCGCAGCCTCGTCACCCAGCACTCGCAGACCCTCGGCCTCATCGTGCCGAACATCGAGTCGAGGTTCTTCTCGTCGCTCGCGCACAGCCTCGAGGTCGCGTGCCGCAAGCGCGGCTACCTGCTGCTCATCACCAACTCGGACGACAGCACCCAAAACGACGCCGACCTCGTGCGCCTGCTCGTCAACCGCGGCGTGGACGGGCTCTTCATCGTCGTCGCGGACGAGCTGCGCTACTCACACGGCCTGAAGTCGATCCTCGAGCAGCTGCCCGTGCCCTACGTCATGGTCGACCGCTTCATCGAGGGGCTTGACTGCGACTACGTGGGCTTCAACAACGAGCAGGGCGGCTACCTCGCGACTTCCTACCTGCTCGGGCGCGGCCACGAGCGCATCGCCGCGATCATCAACAAAGAGTCGAACACCGGACGCGAGCGTATGGCCGGCTACGAGCGCGCGCTGCGCGAGCACGGCATCGAGCCCGACCCGGAGCTGGAGCTCCACAGCGCCTACTACATCGACGACGCCCATGAGTCGGCCAAGGGCGTGCTCAAGACCGACGCCACGGCCGTCTTCGCGAGCTCGGACAACATCGCGCTCGGCCTGCTCAAGCTCCTGTACGCCGAGGACCTGCGCGTCCCGCGCGACTACTCGGTGGTGAGCTACGACAACTCCGCCGCCGACGCGCTCTTCGAGCCCGCGCTCACCTCCATCGAGCAGAACCCGCGCGAGCTCGCCGCCGCGGCGCTCGAGCTCATGTTCGCGCGCCTGGAGGAGGACGCCGAATCGCGCGAGCGCTCCGCCTCCGTCACAAAGATCCTGCGCCCGAAGGTCGTCGTTAAGGACTCCGTCCGCTGGCTCTAGCCCCTCGCCTCGCTCCGCGTCCAGGGCCGCGCATCCGAGTTTTTGCCCAGGCGGGCAAGAAACCCCGGTACTTCTTGCAATGTACTAAACAATTGCGCGAGTAAAACGAATTACTCTTAAATTCTCGTAAAGTAAAGCGTTTTACCCTTCTATACTCCAAAACAGTTCACAAACCTCCGGAATCCGCTCCGGGGGAATACGATTTAGGAGGATCAAGCATGGCACAGCCCGTTATTGGCACCCCGTGGCAGAAGCTCGACCACGCCGTCCCCGAGGAGGAGCTCGAGGGCGTCGAGAAGTACTGGCGCGCCGCGAACTATCTCTCGGTCGGCCAGATCTACCTTCGCTCCAACCCGCTGATGAAGAAGGACTTCGTCGACGAGAAGACCGGCGAGAAGCGCGACTTCAGCCGCGCCGACGTCAAGCACCGCCTCGTCGGCCACTGGGGCACCACCCCCGGCGTGAACTTCCTCTTTGGCCACGTCAACCGCCTCATCGCCGACCACCAGCAGAACGCCGTCTTCCTCATGGGCCCCGGCCACGGCGGACCTGCCGGCACCTCCCAGTCCCTGCTCGACGGCACCTACCGCGAGATCCGTCCGGACATCACCGATGACGAGGCCGGCCTCCAGAAGTTCTTCCGCCAGTTCTCCTACCCCGGCGGCATCCCCAGCCACTTCGCGCCCGAGACCCCCGGCTCCATCCACGAGGGCGGCGAGCTCGGCTACACCCTGTCCCACGCCTACGGCGCCGTCATGGACAACCCCTCCCTGCTGGCCGTGGCCGTAGTGGGCGACGGCGAGTCCGAGACCGGCCCGCTTGCCACTTCCTGGCAGTCCAACAAGCTCGTGAACCCCAAGACCGACGGCATCGTCCTGCCGATCCTGCACCTCAACGGCTACAAGATCGC
>QAKZ01000060.1:8064-12896 GCA_003150175.1 Coriobacteriia bacterium | reverse complement strand
ACTCCTACGGCTACGGCGGGGGCGTCGTGACCTACGACGTGAGCCTGCTCATCCCCCAGCCTGTCGCTGAGCTCAAGCCCGGCATGACGGCCAACGTCCAGATCATGCTGCAGAGCGTGCCCGACACCCTCATGGTGCCCTCGAGCTGTGTTGCCATGGACGAGGCGGGCAGCTCCTACGTCATGGTCGTCACCGATTACGAGACGGGCGCCGTCGAGCGCAGGTCCGTGACCGTCAGGGCGTCCGACCAGACGACCTCCGCCATCGAGGGCGATATAAGCGAGGGCGACGAGGTCCTTCTTGACCCGTACTCGGCGCCTAGCGACGACGCGCCCATGGACGGTGGCCCCACGGCAGTTGAAGACGGCTCGGGCTCCGTCTCGGCCGATAGCGACACAGCCGTCGCCGAGGACGGCGCGGAGTCCGCGGCCGACGCCGAGCCCGTCGCCGCAACGGACGCGGCGGTGTAGCGCCATGGCAGCCCCCGTCATCGACATCCGCGGCCTCTGGCGCATCTACGAGTCCGCAGCCGGCCTCACCACCGTGCTGCGCGGCGTCTCGCTGCAGGTCGCGCGCGGAGAGTTTCTTGCCATCATGGGGCCTTCGGGCTCCGGCAAGTCGACGCTCATGAACACGCTCGGCTGCCTCGACCGCCCGACCGCCGGATCGTATCGCCTCGAGGGCGTGGAGGTCTCCGAGCTCTCGGACGACGACCTGGCCTACGTGCGCTCTTCTCGCCTGGGCTTCGTGTTCCAGTCGTTCAACCTCATGCCGCGCGCCACGGTGCTCAGAAACGTGATGCTCCCGCTCGTCTACTCCGACATCGCGCCGCGCGAGCGCGAGCTTCTGGCCTGGAAGGCCCTGCGCGCGGTTGGCTTGCCCGAGGAACACTTCCTCCACCGCGCCAACGAGCTCTCCGGAGGCCAGATGCAGCGCGTCGCCATCGCGCGCGCCCTCGTCAACGACCCGGCGATTATCCTCGCCGACGAGCCCACGGGCAACCTCGACACCGCGACGGGCGAGCTCGTGATGAAGACCTTCCGCCGCCTCCAGAAGCGCGGGAAGACCATCGTGCTCATCACCCACGACGCCGAGGTGGCCGCCTGGGCCGACCGCACCGTGCACATCCGCGACGGCAGGCTGCTCACCGACAAGCAGGAGCGCGCCGTCCAGGCGCAGCTCACGGGCGGCATCGAAGACGCCGGCGACCTCGGGCGCACACGCCTCGCGCCCCGCCAGATCAAGGGGGTGCCCGCCGTATGAAAGCGCGCGACCTCGCCTACGAGACGGGCTCGGCGCTTCTTGCCAACCGGGTGCGGAGCCTGCTCACCATCCTCGGCATCGTGATCGGCATCGCCGCCGTGATCGCGCTCACGTCGCTCATCGACGGCATGCGCGCGGCCATCGTGGGCCAGCTCGGCCTCAACGCCGCGCGCACAGTTGAGATCGTGTGCTGGCCACCGAACAACCGCCAGCTCACCGAGGCCGACGTCGAGACCATGGCCCGCGACCTCGCCGGCGACTACGACTTCATAACCTGCTACGCCTACGCCTGGTCGAGCGTGTCGAGCTCAACCTCTACCTCCGAGGAGATGGACATCATGGCGTGCGACGAGAAGTTCTTTGAGGCGAGGGGCCTCAAAGCCGAGAAGGGCCGGGTCTTCACCGCCGAGGAGAACGAGGAGTCGTCGATGGTAGTCGTGCTCGGCGGGGCATCGGTAAAGAAACTCTTTGGCCGGGCCGACGCCGACGCCGTGGGAAAGACGGTGCGCATCGGCAACGATTCCTATACCGTGGTCGGCACGCTCGAGTCGGACAGCATGCAGGGCGACTGGTGCGTGGCCTACATCCCCTACCGCACGGCCAAGGTCCGCCTGATCGGCCAGCAGAGCGGCGCCCCGCTGAACATCTTCGGCTTCGCCCGCGAGAGCGCCGACATCTACGGGGTGGCCGAGCGCACCGACTCATACCTGCGCACGAAGTACAACATCCCCGAGGCCGACCCGGATGGGGGCGGCACTTCGGAGGAGGGCTACTGCCACATCTCGACGGCCCAGTCGATGCTCGACCAACTGGAGAGCACGATGTCGTCCTTCCGCCTGATGGCGTTCGCCGTGGCAGGAATCTCGCTTCTGGTCGGCGGCATCGGCATCATGAACATGATGCTCACCAACGTGACCGAGAGGATCCGCGAGATCGGCCTGCGCAAGGCGCTCGGCGCCAAACGAGCGGACATCACGGCGCAATTCCTGCTCGAGAGCATCGCAATCTGCATCGTGGGCGGCGTCATCGGCGTCGCCGTGGGTTACGGCGCGGCGTGGCTGCTCGCGGGCTTCGCCGGGTCGAGCCTCGGATACGAGAACCTCGTCCCCGTGATCACGCCGCAGACCGCGCTTGTGGCGGCGGGCATCTGCTGCGGCATCGGCGTGCTATTCGGGTTCTACCCCGCCCGGCACGCCGCCCGCCTCGATCCCGTGGAGGCGCTGCGCTACCAGTAGGCAAGAAGGGCGCTCTGCCACGGCAGCCTGGCGCCCTTCTTTGCGCCTAACTCCCACACAGCGGACACATCTGGGGCGAAAAAGCCCAAAATGCGTCCGCTGTGTGGGAGTTAGTTCTTCTTGGCGGGTTTAAGGGAGGGCCCGCGCCTGGACGTGGTTATTCGCGACGCTCGGAGAACGCCGCCACGATGCCCCCGCGATACGCGGCAGCATACTTCTTTCGGTCTTGTTGATAAACGCTCGCGACCAGCGTGTCGATCATGAGCATCACACCCGCGTCCACCCCCATCGACGTCATCGGCGTCGAGCGGTCGGCGATCTCGATAACGCGCAGGCTCGAAGTCGCCAGCCTCGAGAGGGGATTGTCCGACGCGTCGCAGATTGCCAGCACGGGAATTCCCTCAGCCACGGCGGCCTTCGCCACTCCCACCGGCTCGGATTTGTCGCCAGATTTTGAGACGACGATTACCAAATCCCTGGTCGGATCGAGCATTCTTAGGCGACGCTTGGTTTGGATAATGTCAGCATCGCAGTAGGCGCTCTTTCCAAGCCCGACCAACGACCAGCACAGATGGGACGCCAATAAACCGCTCTCCATGCACCCGTAGCAAATAATGGTGTCCGCCGCATCGACAAAATGCGCCGCGCTACCAAGGTCTTCCTCACGATTGCTCCTGGTGACGCTCTTCAGAAGCTCGTGGTACTTAGCCTCAACCTTGCTCATAACCGTGAACAGGCCATCACCGTTCTGTATCTCGGTGCTCAGGTCGCCGGAGCTTTTGATGTCGGCGATCATCTCGCCGAACATCGAGTAGCCCATCTTTTTCGAGAAGCGCATGACGGTTGACTGCCCCACATCAAGGCGCCTTGCGAGCTCGTGCGAAGTCACGTCCTCGATCTCGTCGCCGTTCATGATGAGATAGTCGGCGACCTTTCTCTCCGCCATGGTGAATTTGGGGTAGAGACTCTTGACCCTTGTGGTGAACAGCGCAATCACCGTCCTAAATGATAAAAGCCGGGGAAGATCAACTTCCCCGGCACAGGCGTACTACCAGAGGCAATGCTAGAGGTTCTCTTCCTCGTCAATCATATCCGACGAGCAGGCGCTTTCCTCAAAAAACCCGACCCCACCGGGAACCGACGAGCAAAGAAGGTCCACAACCTCCGAGGCCTTCGACCCTTCCTCAATGCTCAGGGCCGCCTCCAGGATCGCGGCCAGGTTCATTCCGGCAACGACCTTAACCTGGTCGTTGCCGTGCGCAACCACGCAGGCACGGTTATAGGGGGTACCGCCGACCAGGTCGCATACGATCACGACCTCCTCGCCACATTCCGCGACATCCCTCAGGCGGGACTCGAACTCATCCGGCGAAACGACCTGAGTGAAGTCAACGAACGAAACTGCCTCCTCATTGCCGGAAAGCATGGCAACGGCAGACGCAACGCCCGAGGCATAGTGCCCGTGTCCAGCAAGTACCAACCTCATCGGGTTCCCTCCCCATCTGCGGGCTTGAGCTCCTCGACCCTCTCCAGGCAGCGAATCTCCTGGACAAAGCCGACCAGAAGACGGCAGGCGATTGCCTCGTCGGGAACAGACGGATCCAAGGTCGTAATCTTGATGACGGCATCCTCGAGCGACATAGAGCCGAGGGTCTCCTCGATCTTTGCTGCCTGCTCGTCGCCTGCGTTGGGAACAAAGAACCCGTAGGCGGCGGCGCGAAGAATAAAGAAAGGCATGATGCCGTGCTTCAGGCAGAGCAAGGCGGGGCCAAGGAAGCGGTCCCCCTTGCCAAGCTTGCGGATGGGCTGCCTGACGACGCGTTCGATGCGATCGCGGAAATAAGGGCTGCCGAACTTGCCCAGCATGGTCTCGAGCAGCGAGTCGCCCGGCATAGGAATACCGAACTCAGCCTCAAGGGCTCGCCTTCCCTCCCTCCAGGCTCTTCCCGCAAGATCAGCGCAGAGCTCATCGGACGCGGCATCGTTAAGGTATTCGCAGCCCTTGTACGCCCCCATGAAGCCAAGCGAGCAGTGAAGGAGATTCTCACTCCATATCTTCTCGGCCATGCTCAGCTCGACATCATTCGAGCGCTGGAAAAAGGACGGGTACTCATACCCCTCCTCGAAGAAGAAACGGTCCTCGACCGGAAGAATAGGCTTATCGTCCCCCTCAAGGGCGAGCGGCCCCGCGTCCGGGTCGGATGAGAAGGTCACCTTACGGTTGGCCTTTGAGGTAATGAGGGCAACCTGATCATTGAGCACGGCGAGCTCGTCTGCGTCAAGCAGCTTCTCCAAG
This sequence comes from Coriobacteriia bacterium, assembly GCA_003150175.1. Lineage (GTDB taxonomy): Bacteria > Actinomycetota > Coriobacteriia > Coriobacteriales > Atopobiaceae > Paratractidigestivibacter. The sequence goes on along the minus strand of QAKZ01000060.1, from coordinate 8,102 downwards.
GCGCCCTCGAAATAGCTGCGAAGCCCGACGAAGTTGCC
>QAKZ01000060.1:0-4749 GCA_003150175.1 Coriobacteriia bacterium | reverse complement strand
TCGTTAAGGTATTCGCAGCCCTTGTACGCCCCCATGAAGCCAAGCGAGCAGTGAAGGAGATTCTCACTCCATATCTTCTCGGCCATGCTCAGCTCGACATCATTCGAGCGCTGGAAAAAGGACGGGTACTCATACCCCTCCTCGAAGAAGAAACGGTCCTCGACCGGAAGAATAGGCTTATCGTCCCCCTCAAGGGCGAGCGGCCCCGCGTCCGGGTCGGATGAGAAGGTCACCTTACGGTTGGCCTTTGAGGTAATGAGGGCAACCTGATCATTGAGCACGGCGAGCTCGTCTGCGTCAAGCAGCTTCTCCAAGGCGCCCTCGAAATAGCTGCGAAGCCCGACGAAGTTGCCTCCGATTATCACCGCTGCCTTGTGGGTCATACCTTCCTTGATGCGCAGACGGATCATATCGGCAAGATCTTGGGCCACGGCATCAAAGGAGGCGGGGAAGACCGCAATCGCTACGAACTCTGAGTCGGCAAGCCTACGCAGATAGGCCTCGCGGTCCGCCTGGACGTCAAATACCTCAAAACCGTCGACACGAATCTGTTTGAACGTGCCCGTATCGAGATTGGTCTGTTTGGTGACGAAATAACCCTGTTCGCGGAGAAGGTGCACAAGATCGGCGTCGATGTCTGCGAAGGCGATATCGAAACCGCCCTCAGAGAAAAACAGCTCGCCGAATGTCCCTCGACCTGTGCGACCGGCGCCAATGATAGTTACTTTTTTCATTTGGCGCACTCACTTTTTTCGTGATAGCTGATAGCGATGCAGTCCATCTTTCCGGCGAGCTCCAACGGGCCGTACCCCACGGGGATGAAGAGCGTCTCTCCCAGCGAGATGGGCTCGCCGCACACGGTGCCGTTCCCACCGACGCACGTCACAAAGAGGAAGCTGTCGTGCTCAAAGGACGCCGCGCCGTCGACCTTGTAACGCAGGGCGACGTATTCGCCGGGGACGTCGTGATACACGAAGCGGGTCACGCCCTCCTTCTTGACGCCCTCCGGGCGCTCCGCCTTAAAGGGAAGCTCTGGGAAACTCGCGCAAGCGCAGACGTCATCGATGCTGAGCGGGCGAGTGGGGTCGTTGCGATCGTTGTCATAGAAGCGGTACGTGATGTCGCTGTTCGTGCCGAAGGTCGCGGAGACTTTGCCGGAGCCCCAGCCGCCATGAATCACGCCGGCGGGCGTGTGGACGAAGTCGCCGTCCTTGACCTCGAGCTTCGTGAAGAGCGCGTCCCAGTCCTTCTCGTCGATGCAGCGCCTGAACTCCTTGGCATCCATAGGCTTGTGGCCAAAGAGCCACATACCCTTCTCGTCGGACTCGTCCAGGGTAACAGCGCCGGAGACCTTGCCGCGACAGCCTTCATGCGCCATGGCGTATTCATCGCCAGGATGGGACTGGTAGGACTGGAAGCCCTCGTTACACGTGATTGTCATCCTTACGGGGAACACCTCGTCAGAGCAGCCGAAGAGCTCGCGGTGTGCCTGGTAAAGCTCGGAGAGCGTCATGCCCGTGCCCGTCACCGGATTATCGAGCTCGCCGGGAAGCGCAAGAACGTTGTAAATCGTACCGACGTTTTCTAGGTCGGTCTTCAGGCCGAAGCGGTCGATGAGCTTGTGGCCGGCCCACACGAAGGATTTGTACAGGGGCTCGACACGATATACGGAGTGATTGCTTATCTCCATAGGTTGCCCCCTCTACTAGAGAATTCCGATGAGGCCGAGCACCACGACGATGCCCATAAGGCCAAAGATCGCCTTGGTAACGGACACGCCCTTCTTGGAGAGCAGATACCAGCAGCCGAGGACCAGGAGCAGGCTCAGCAGGTTGGGGAAGATGCCGTTGATGACGTCCTGCAGCACCACGGGCGTTGCGTCGGCGGAAGCCGCGAACGAAAGCGGCGTGGACAGCTTCACGTAGGACGCGGACAGCGCGCCGATGACGATGATTCCGAAGAGCTGGACCGCGGTCTTGATGCGGTCCATCGCGGAGCCCATCAGCGTCGACACGGCGTCCTTACCAAGGGTGTAGCCATTGTTGAAGAGAACGCGCGCATAGGCCCACAGCAGAATCGGCGTCGCGATGATGAAGAGCACGACACCAAGCGGGCTCAGGACATCGCCCGCACCGGTAAGCGAGATGGCGATGGTGGTGAGCAGCGGAAGGATCGTCGCCTGGACAAGGGAGTCACCCACGCCGGCAAGCGGGCCCATAAGCGAGGACTTGACGGTTCGGATCATCTCATCGCTAACCGGCTTGCCCAGGGCCTTCTGCTCCTCCATGCCGACGAGGATTCCCCACAGCACGCTCGCAGTCGTCTGCTCGGTGTTGATGAAGTCGAACATGCGCAGCATGCCCTCGCGCTGACCGTCCTTGTCGTAGTACTTCTTGTAAAGGGGGGCCATGTCGTAGGCATAACAGTTGCCGTGCCAGTTCTCGAGGTTGCAGCAGGTCAGGTACCTGAGCTGGTAACGCCAAAAGAGGCGGTCGAGTTCTTTTTTGGTCAACGGCTCGCTGCAGATGGGCTCGGAGCCCTGCTCGGCCTCGTTCTTGATGATGTCACTCATTGTTTACAGCTCCACTTCGTCATCGTCGGTGAACACGTTCGCGCTTGCGCTCGCAGTCGATACCTCAGGGCGAGAGTCAATCTTCCAGTACAGGAACGCCAGGGCGGCGGCAAAGATGGCGATGGGGATGAAGCCCATGCTCATGGAGGAGACCATCATGAAGCCCAGGACAAAGAAGATGAACATCCAGTTGCCGACGATGTTGAACTTGAGCAGCATGGCCATGCCAACGGCAGGCAGGACGCTGCCAAGAAGGCCGAGCGCGTGCAGGACGTTCTGCGGGACGACGGCGAGCAGGCTGTCCACGGCGCCGGTGCCCAGATACATCAAGACGAAAACGACCGCGAAGTTCATGGCCGCCAGGAATGCCTGAGGAAGAATAACGTTGCCGAGCTCAATCTTCTTGTAGTCGACCTCCTCGATGCCCTTACGGACGATTCCGGTGCACATCGTGTTGAAGGCACGCATCACGTGAGTAAGGTTCGCGGTGAGGACGGAGATCGGCGCCGCGATGGCAAGGGCGGTACCGGTATCCAGGCCGTTGATAATCGCGATGGCCATAACAGGATAAGAAACAACGCCCACGTCAATGGAAACCGCTCCGCCAACCGCGAAGGCGCCCATGTAAGCGAGCTGGAACGCAACTCCAAGCTCAAGACCCTTCTGTACATCTCCAAAAAGAAGTCCCACGAGAAGGCCTCCCACAAGGGGTCTCTGGAGCGTATAGCGGCCGAATACCATTCCCCCGAAGGAAGCAAACGTGTTTGTGAGGTGATAAAGAAGCGCAACAAGAAGTACCTGAACGAAATAAGCCATGTTAGATGCCAGCCTTTCTCTTTGCCTCAGGCCAGGTAAGATCCGGGGTAGTGAACGCGGGATTGATGATCAGCTTGACGCCGCGGGAATCCAGATAATTAAGCGCATCAATCTGGGGCTCCGTGAGGTACAGCATCTTTTCGACAAGCTTCGCGCCGTCGCAGTTGGGCTGAGGACCGCAGTTGAGGACGCCGTCGAACTCAAAGCCCTGCTCCACGAGCTCCCGAGCGGTCTCGGGCGTCTTGAAGATCACGAGGTAGCGCTTCTTTGACGCAGACGCCTCGGGCAACTTCTCAAGCGCCTTCTTGACGGAAAAGCCGAGCACGCGAATGGATCCGAGCGTGTTTGCAAAGACTCCGAGCATGAACTTGTCCTGAGAGGTCTCATCATCGACGATGATCACGCCATCGACCGGGTTCTCCTTCGTCACCCTCGTTGTCGTCTGGCCATGCACCACACGACTGTCCACGCGATAGTGAGCGATCAATTCAATACCCCTCTCCAATTCCGGATGCAATGTCTGTAAGGAAGGCCTCCGACGATATATTCGCACAATATGGATCGAAATGAACCATGCGAACCGAGCTTTATCGTGAACGGCTGGTTTATTTGGTTCAGCGGTCTGTAAAGAAACCCCTTGCTCCAAGGCAAGGGGTCTCATTGTTGGTTCGTATGCTAACTCGAGCTTACGCCAGGCGAGCGGCGACCTCGGCGGCGAGATCGGCCATGGGGACCTGGACCTGCTCGTGGCTGGCCATGTCGCGGATCGTGGCGACGCCCGCGGCGACCTCGTCGGGCCCTAGTACGACGCAGAGCGTCGCGTGGAGCTTGTCGGCCTGCTTGAACTGGGACTTCAGGCTGCGGCCCTGATAGTCGGCCTCGGTGCGGATGCCGGCGCCGCGCAGCGCGAGCGTGGCGGCAAAGACGGCGTCGCGCTCCTCGGCCCCCGTGCCGGCGACGTAGACGCAAGTGGGCTCGGGGGTCGCGAGGTCGACGCCCTGGGAGGCCAGCGCGAGCGCGATGCGCTCGAAGCCCACGGCGAACCCGATACCCGGGGTGGGCTTGCCGCCCTCGAGCTCCATGAGGCCGTCGTAGCGGCCGCCGCCGCCGATGGCGCCGACGCCGGCGTCGGCGACCTCGACCTCAAAGACGGTGCGGGTGTAGTAGTCGAGGCCGCGCACGAGCGTCGGGTCCTCGATGTAGGAGATTCCGGCCTCGTCGAGGTACTTCTTTACAGCGGCGTAGTGCTCGGCGCAGTCGTCGCACAGGTGGTCGTTGACCAGCGGGGCTTCGGCCATGACCTCGTGGCAGTGCGGGTTCTTGCAGTCGAAGGCGCGCAGCGGGTTGATCTCGGCGCGCTC
>QAKZ01000042.1 GCA_003150175.1 Coriobacteriia bacterium | reverse complement strand
CAGGAGCTCGGCGTAGCGGTCCTCGGCGTGGACGTGGATGAAGTCGACGTCGAACTGCTTGGTGAAGACCTCCTCGACCTGCTCGGGCTCGTTTTTGCGCAGCAGGCCGTGGTTGATGAAGACGCAGGTCATCTGCTTGCCGATGGCGCGGGCGCCGAGCGCGGCCACGACGGAGGAGTCGACGCCGCCGGAAAGCGCGAGGATCACGCGGTTGTCGCCGACCTTCTCGCGGAACTGCTGGGTCATGGTCTCGACGAGGTTGTCCATGGACCAGTTCTTCTCGAGCTTGCAGATATCAAAGAGGAAGTTCGAGAGGATCTGCTGGCCATACTCGGTGTGCTTGACCTCGGGATGGAACTGGGTGGTGTAGATCTTACGCTCGGGGTTCTCCATCGCGGCGACGGGGCAGACCTTGGTGCGCGCGGTCACCTTAAAGCCCTCGGGCACGTCGCAGACGGCGTCGAAGTGGCTCATCCACACGGTCTGCTTCATCGGCGTGTTGTTGAACAGCGCGCTGCCGGCCTCGCGCTCGAGCTCGGCGTGGCCGTACTCGCCGACCTCGGGATGGAAGACCTTGCCGCCCAGCGTGACAGCCGTGATCTGGTGGCCGTAGCAGAAGCCGAGCACGGGGACGCCCAGCTCGTAGATGCCGGGGTCAACGCGCGGGGCCTCGGGGTCGTTGACGGAGGCGGGGCCGCCCGAGAGGATGAGCGCCGCCGGCTTCATGGCCGCGAGCTCGTCGGCGGGAATGTCGCACGGGACGATCTCCGAGTAGACGTTGAGGTCGCGCACGCGGCGCGCGATCAGCTGCCCGTACTGGGCGCCAAAGTCGAGAACGGCGACGAACTGCTTGGGCTGTGCCTCGGTCATGGTTCCTCCGGTCTTCTCCGCAGGGGCGGGTGGACGTGATCTACATGTAAGCGTTAAGCATTCACAGCATAATACGTTAAGGGACGTTGGGCATTTTTGGTCGATAGCTGCTTTTTTCGTCTCCTACACGCAGCGAACACGCCCCTTACGTATTATTTAGCGCGTCTGTAACTCCGCGGTGGCAGCTGGCACCGCTCATTCCACGAAAGGATCTGTCTTGGCTGACCACAGATCCCAGGGGTTCCAATCCGGTGCCCAGAGCCGTCACGCCTACGAAGAGAAGGTCTCGCGCGGCGCGGGGCACGGCGCGGGCCGCGGCAAAGCCGAGCCCGGCTCCTCTTACGTCCCTTCCCGCTCCGCCGGGGCCGAGGCCTACACGCGCAAGCGCAAGAACCGCAAAAGGAAGATCGTCGTCCGCGGCGTGCTCATCAGCCTGCTGTGCGTGCTGCTCGCCGGCGGCGGCGCGCTCGCCATGTACATCGGCGGGATCAACAACCAGCTCACGAGCGGCCTGGACAAGAACACCAAGGAGCTCCTGGCCGACAGCGTCCAGTACGACGACCCGTTCTACATGCTGCTGCTCGGCGTCGACAAGTCGCAGGAGCGCATGGAGTCCTCCGAGTACGGCGCCGACGAGTCCAACTACCGCGCCGACTCCATCATCCTCGCACGCATCGACCCCAAGGGCCAGCAGGTCACGCTCGTGTCTCTCCACCGCGACACGATGACCGACATGTCCGACATGGGCGCGGGCACCCAGAAGCTCAACGCGGCCTACTCGCTCGGCGGCCCATCCTACATGATCAAGTGCGTCGAGAAGCTCTGCGGCGTCGACATCTCGCACTACGCCGAGGTCGACTTCGAGCAGTTCGCGGGCATCGTGGACACCATCGGCGGCATCACCGTCGATTTGCCGATCGACATCAAGGACGACTACTCCGGCGCCGACCTGACCGCCGGCGAGCACACCCTGAACGGCGACGAGGCGCTCGCCCTCGCGCGCAGCCGCCACGCCTACGACGACTACGGCGACGGCGACGTCTTCCGCGCGGCCAACCAGCGCATGGTCATCGCCGCCATCGTAAAGAAGGTCCTCACGCTGGACATCGCCACCATGACCAACGCGGTCTCGCAGCTCGCGGGCGGCGTGACCACTGACGTCAACATATCTGACATCCTCGGCCTCGCGGTGCAGTTCAAGGACCTCGACGTCGAGCACAACGTGTATTCCGGTATGGAGCCCACGAGCGGCTACTACACCAACAACACCTGGTACGAGAAGATCGACGAGGCCGCCTGGCAAAAGATGATGGACCGCGTGAAGGAGGGCAAGCCACCCCTGGACAGCGAGTCCGAGGACCAGACCTCGGGCCTCATCGGCACGATGGCGGGCGCCGACGCGCTGACCTCGTCGGGCGACGGCTCCGGCACGGGGACGGCGGACACCGTCTCCGCGGGCAACGGCTCCGGCGACGGCAACGGCAGCCTCGGCGTCGAGCCCGCGTACACCGGCTCCGTCGACGTGGTCAACTCCAGCGGCGTCAGCGGCGCCGCGTCGCGCGCGAGCGAGAAGCTCGGCAGCGCCGGTTTCTCGTGCAACGAGTCCGTTTACAGCAGCAACGAGACCGTGACGAAGGTTTACTACAACGGCGACGCGGCGAAGGCCAAGGCCGCCGGCGTGGCAAAGACGCTCGGGGTCTCGGAGTCGAACGTCAGCGAGAACACCGGCGCCTGGACCACGAACTACGACGTCATCGTCGTGCTCTGCTCCGATCACGCGCAGTAAGCCCTTCGGGTAACGCCCTGATGTTTGAGAAGGGCTTGGATTGGATTCGGCTATAGACTTGGCTTCAACGCAAAAGTACGGGATATCGAACAAGCAGTACGCCGCGGTGGCGGGGGGATCCCTCGCCCTCGCGGCGTTCCTCGTGGCGGGGATCCGCGCAGGGCACGCTGCCGTGGACGCCGCCTCGGCTGCCGCCGCGGCGGAGGTGCAGGCCGCGGCTGCCGCGGTTCAGCTAGCCGCCGACGAGCAGGAGACCGCGGCGATGGAGACCTCCCCCGCCGTCGTGACGGACATGAGCGGCACAGAGGCCGCGGTCGCAAGGATCATCTCCGGTCACGGCGACAACGTGGCGGTGAGCGTTCGGATGCTCGACGGCAGCGGGAGCATCGACATCAACGGCGACGAGCCTATGCAGTCGGCGAGCATGATCAAGCTGCTCGTGCTCGCGGAGTACCTGGACGAGGTCGACTCCGGCGAGCTGCTGGCGGACGAGACGTACACGCTCGACGGCGGCGACATCGTCGGCGGTTCGGGCACCATGCAGGACGACCCTGTGGGCAGCGAGTATACCCTCGACGAAGTGGCGCACCGGATGGTCGCCGTGAGCGACAACGTGGGCACGAACGTCCTCATCGGCCGCATGGGCGTTGAGGCCATCCAACAGAAAGCCACTGAGCTGGGGCTCGACGGGACGAACCTGGCGCACAAGCTGATGCTGCCGGCCAACGACGGCAGCTTCAACATGATCAGTGCGAACGACGCGTGCCGGATCCTGGAGCGGGTGGCCTCCGGGACGCTGGCGTCCAAGGGCTCCTGCGAGCGTGCCGAGGACTTCTTGCTGGACCAGGAGGACGACGAAGGGCTGGCCCAGGGCCTGCCCGCCGACGTCGCCTTCGGGCACAAGACCGGCACCGTGGACGGCATCCGCCACGACGGCGGCATCGTCTACGCGGAGCACCCCTACGTGATCTGCGTGCTCACCCGCGGCCTCGACTACGGCGTCGCCAACGCGCTGATGGCGCAGGTCTCCGCGGCCGTCTACAGGGCGTTGGAGTAGCCGAGCGGGGCCGAGGCGGCTACTCCGGGGCTTAGGCGGACGATAACCTGTGAATACAGAACAGGCTGGTCGGTCACGGACCGACCAGCCTGCCGCCACAAGCCGAACTAGCGACGCAAAACCCTAGACATTAAAGCGGAAGTGCATGATGTCGCCGTCCTGGACGACGTAGTCCTTGCCCTCCATGCGGAGCTTGCCGGCGTTCTTGCAGCCAGCCTCGCCGCCGAGTTCGACGTAGTCCTCGTAGCTGGCGACCTCTGCCTTGATGAAGCCGCGCTCGAAGTCGGAGTGGATGACGCCGGCGGCCTCGGGGGCCTTCGCGCCGATGCGGACAGTCCAGGCCTTGACCTCCATCTCGCCCGCGGTGAAGTAGCTCTGCAGGCCGAGGAGCTTGTAGGCCTCCTGGGCAAGGGTCTCGAGGCCGGACTTCTGGAGCCCCAGGTCGGCCAGGTACTCGGCGGCCTCGTCGGCGTCGAGCTCAGAGAGCTCGGCCTCGACCTTAGCGCAGATGGGGATGGGCTTCACGCCGTCGATGGGCGCGAGATCCTCGCCGAGCTGATCCTCGTCGACGTTGGCGACCATGAGGATCGGCTTCAGCGTGAGCAGGAAGAGCCCCTTGGCGGCGGCACGCTCGTCGTCGGTCATCTCCATGGTGGCGGCGCGCTTGCCGTCGTTCAGCCACGCGAGGAGGCGCTTGGCGACGTTGTACTTGGGGGCGAGCTCCTTATCGCGCTTGGAGTCCTTCTCGAGCTTGGGGAGCTGCTTCTCGAGCGTGCCGATGTCGGCGAGGATGAGCTCGGTCATGATCGTGTCCGCGTCGCCCGCCGGGTCGACGAAGTCGCCCGTGCGGCCGACCTCGCGCATGACGTTGGGGTCGCTGAAGTAGCGCACGACCTCGCAGATGGCGTCGGTCTCGCGGATGTTCGCGAGGAACTGGTTGCCGAGGCCTTCACCCTCGTTCGCGCCCTTGACCAGGCCGGCGATGTCAACGAACTCGACAGTCGCGGGGACGATGCGGCCCGGGTGCACGATGTCGGCGAGCTTCTGGAGGCGCTCGTCGGGCACGTCGACGATGCCGACGTTCGGGTCGATGGTCGCGAAGGGGTAGTTCGCGGCGAGGCCGCCCTTCTTGGTCAGCGCGGTAAAGAGGGTGGACTTGCCGACGTTGGGCAGGCCGACGATGCCGATGGATAAAGACACGTGGAACTCCTTTGGAAATGAGCGGTAAACGTACTGAGTATAGCCTTTGTGCTCGCCGAAGTCCCAAGCGCGAAAGAGGACGATGGACCTTACTTCTTCTTTGCCGAGGCATCGTCGCCAGAGAGGCTCTCGAGGGCGTCGGCGGCGCGGCTGAGCTGCTTTTTTCCCTGCTCGATGTACTTCTGGGCCTCGGCCTTGGCCTGGGCCTTCTTGCGCCGGACCTCCTCGGCAGCTTTGTCGGGCACGATGAGCTCACGGACGTCCATGGGCTCCATGGCGAGCGCGCCGTCCTCGCAGACCTTTGCGCACGCCTCGCAGCTCACGCAGTAGGAGCTTTGAATAGTTATGTGGCCGTGAACGTCGAGGTCGAGCGCGCGCGTGGTGCAGACCTTGGCGCACTCGCCGCACATGGTGCACTTGCTCGCGTCGCACACCGGCACCTTGAGGTCTATGAACTTGGCCAGGCCCTCGTCGTGCTGCAGCGCGCCCATCACGAGCTTGCGGTTCTGGGTGAGCATGCGCTGGCGGTTGCTGGAGGTCTTTGCGCCAACGGCGCCCTCGAGCGTGCGCTGGAGCTGGTCGAGGCGGGTCGCGTGGGCCGAGATCTTGTTCGCGACGGCCTTCGCGCCGGCGAGCGCCGGGTTCGTGCGGGTAAGGAGGCGCTCGGCGGAGGTGACGGCGCTGCTCATGAACTGCGAGCGCTTGTACTCACGCGTGTACTCGTGGGTCATCTCGGACTCGTCGGCCACGAGGCCAAGGCCAGCCTGCGCCCACTCCTCCGCGGTGCCGATGGCGTCGCAGTAGAACTCCTCGCCCGTCGTGGTCTTGCAGCGGTCGCAGATGCCGACGGGCAGGTAGACGCTGATGTTGTCGTAGTCGGCCATGAGCGAGAACCACAGGTCGCGGCTGATCGCGCCCACGCAGCCGAGCACGATCTCATTGCCCTTGGGCAGGCGCTTGAGCGCGCGGGTGCAGGTGACGTAGCACTGCTCGTAGGCCGAGGCGGCGCGGGCGATCTGATCGTAGACCTGGCGCGGCATGTGGCGGCGCGTGCTGATGGTCTCGGTCGGGCAGGCCGCGGCGCACAGGCCGCACTTGCGGCAGTCCTCGCCGATGATCACGGACTGCTTGTGGATGGTGATGGCGTCGACCGGGCAGACGTCGATGCAGCGCGAGCACACGTCCTCGCGGCCGGACGCGGTGCGCAGGCAGCGGTTCGAGTTCGCAAAAGGCTTCTCTTTGTAGTCGGCGGGGTTGAACACCTTGCGCTGGCTCGGGTCGGCGGCCAGCGAGTCGGCGATGTCGCCGAACGGGTTCTGGAGCGCCTGGAAGTCGCTCTGGATGTCGATCAGGTCGTCGAGGAAGTCCCTCTTTTTTTCGGCCACCGTCGTCTCCCCTCTGGTCGGCAGCAACTTTTTTATTGTAGCGATGCGCAGGCCGCGGGCCGGCGTGGAAAGAAGGCCTGCGAAGAAGCGGCATCCAAAAAAGCGGCGGCCCCGCCAAGGTGCCGAGCGCGCTCGCTCGCATCTTGGCGGGGCCGCCGCCGTGCGGTTGCGTTACCGTCCGAGAATCGCTTCTCGATTAGTACATGCCGCCGCCCTGGCCGCCCTGGGCAGCCGCCGCGGAGATGGCCTCCTCGATGGTGGTGTCCTTCGGCTCGTCGGAAACGGTGGCCTCGGTGATGAGGATCAGGCCGGCGATGGAGGCAGCGTTCTGGAGCGTGACGCGGGCGACCTTGACCGGGTCGAGCACGCCCATCTCGATCATGTCGCCGTAGGTGCCGGTCGCGGAGTCGAGGCCCTGGCCAGCGGGCATGGCCTTGATCTTCTCGGCGACGACGGAGCCCTCGTAGCCGGCGTTGTCGGCGATCTTCTTCACGGGCGCAGCAAGGGCCTTGCGGATGATCTCGACGCCGATCTTCTCGTCGGCGTCAGCGGTCTCGACGGCGTCGAGCGCGGAAGAAGCGGTCAGGAACGCGACGCCGCCGCCGGCGACGATGCCCTCCTCGACGGCCGCGCGGGTAGCCTGCAGGGCGTCCTCGATGCGGTGCTTGATCTCCTTGAGCTCGGACTCGGTCGCAGCGCCGGCCTTGATGACGGCCACGCCGCCGGAGAGCTTGGCGAGGCGCTCCTGGAGCTTCTCGCGGTCGAA
>QAKZ01000049.1 GCA_003150175.1 Coriobacteriia bacterium | reverse complement strand
CATGGAGCGGGCTACGGGGTTCGAACCCGCGACCTCCACCTTGGCAAGGTGGCGCGCTACCAACTGCGCTAAGCCCGCAAGCGCAGGGATTAATATACGGGAACCACCGCGCTCGCGCAACCCCCAATTTTGGGTTTTTCGGAAAAAAGTTCTCTGGGGATCAGGATGGCGACTTCAAGGGCGGTTCGAGGCGGCGAATTGAAGGCAGCGGGCTCGAGGTCGCGGGTTCGAGGCTGCAGGCTCAAGCCCGCGGGCTCAAGACAACCCGACAAAAACGACGATTTCTATGCGACCGCCGCGAGACAAAAGAAAAGCGGCCGACCGAATGGCCGACCGCTTTGAATTCATGGAGCGGGCTACGGGGTTCGAACCCGCGACCTCCACCTTGGCAAGGTGGCGCGCTACCAACTGCGCTAAGCCCGCGTGACGCGAGAACTTACTATACACGGACTTCTTTGCACGTGCAAGGACTTTTTTCCGTAAATCTTTTCCGATGCCGATTTCGGAAATCCCGTGCCCGGAATCGGCGCCGGCGCCTGAGGTTCTCCCAGGCGCTGATCGCAGGTCATTGGGCGGCGGGCATGAGCCGATCGGAGGGAACGTGGCCGGCAGGGTACATCTTCACGAGGCGCACGACCGTGCCCTCCCCCGTCGACTTCGGCCCGATGGTGACCGAGTCCGCCAGCAGCCGCATGAGCTTGATCCCGCGCCCGCGCTCCGCGTAGGCGTCCTCCTCGCCCGAATCGGCGCCGGAATCGGAGCCCGCGTCGCGCCCGTCCGCGCAGCCGCAGGGCAAGAAGCCCTCCCCGCAGTCGGCGACGTCGACGACGACGCGGTCGGCGTAGGCCGCCACGGTGACCAGGACCCCCTCCGCGCAGGTATGGTCGACGGCGTTGCCCAGTGCCTCGCCCGAGGCGAGGTTCATGTCGAAGACGTCGTCGTTCGAGAGCGGCAGCCCGGCGATGAGGCTGTGGAGGCGCCCGCGCGCCTGCTCGAGGCCGCCCGCGTCCACCCTGAACGTCGTGCGCCACTCGGGAAGCGCGCCGGCGGGCAGGTCCGGGACCTCGCACGAGGCCCCCGCTCGCGTGATGGGTACGAGGTCCGCCATGCGCATGACCACGAGCGAGCGGTATACCCTGTCCTTGACGTTGGTCAGCGAGAGGATCCCCCCGACCTCGCGCATCCGGCGCATCTCGCGCAGGATCATCCCGAAGCCGGCGGAGTCCGCATAGGAGGCGTTGGCCATGTTGAGGACCACGCGGCGACAGCCGGAGTCGACGAGGCCGTCGATCCATGCGCGGACCTTCGGGGCCGACCTCACGTCGAGGTCGCCGTCCACGCACACCTGGGCTATGTTCGTCTGTGCAGCCATAACCTCAGCATGCCCAGCAAAAGCGCGCGCTATTCACCTGCGCCGCCCGTGCCCTCGAACCTGAGCGAGACCATCGCCACGTCGTCCTCGAGCTTGTGCCCGGTGAACTTCTCGACCGTGTCCATAAGGCGGCTCAGGAAGCCCTCGTAGGGCTTCGCGGGGTCGCTCTCGCGCATGACCATGTCGCGCAGCCCCTGCTCGCCGAAGAACGCGCCGGACGGGTCGCGCGCCTCGGTCGTGCCGTCCGTGTAGAGCAGCAGCACGTCGCCCGCCCCGTAGCCGATCGAGCCGTCGCGGTAGGCGATGTCGTGGAAGGCGCCCACGACGCCGGACTGCACGTCGAGCAGCGTCATCTCCTGGCCGCCCGCGCGGACGAGGAGCGCAGGCGGATGGCCCGCGGAGCAGTACGTTATGGTCGAGGCGTCGAGGTCGATGATGCCCACAAAGAGCGTGGCGAACGTCTCGATGCGGCTGAACCCGAGGAGAAACTCGTTCAGGCTCCGCACCATGCGCGCGGGCGCGAGGCCCTCCCAGGCGTAGGCCCCGAGCGCGGTCTTCACCGCGGCCGAGACCGATGCCGCCTCCACGCCCTTGCCGGACACGTCGCCCATGATCACGCACGCGCGGCGCCCCGGCAGGCTGATGAGGTCATAGAAGTCGCCGCCGACGAAGGCCGACGCCGTCGCCGAGGAATAGACCCCCTGAGCGTCGATGCCCTCCACGTGCTGGAGCTCGTTTCTCATCCCCGACTGGAGGGCCTGGGAGATGCGGCGGTTCTCGTAGCGGGCCTGCTCGCCCTGGAGCACGTCGCGCAGGCAGGAGGCGAGGCGCGCGAGGAAGGCGAGGTCGACGTCGTCGAAGGGCTCGGCGCCGTCGGGGCGCAGCATGAGGCAGACGCGGCGGGTGCCCGCGGCCTCGCCGCCGTCGATGAGCACGGCCTCGCAGGGTTCGCCGAGCTCGCGGAGGCGCTCGCGCAGGGAGTCGCCGGGCTGCAGCGGCACGACCGAGACGCCGTCGATGGCGTGCCCCTCGCAGAGCGCATCGAGGTCGCAGGCGATCTCCTGGCGCCCCGTGAGCGGCAGCTCGGCGACGATCCTCCCCGGGGCAGCCTCGGCGTCCGCCTCCACGAACGCGGAGTCGAGCTCTTCGGCCGCCTCGCGCATCACCTCGACGATGTCGTCGTGGGGGTTCTCGGAATCGCCGAGCCCCAGTGCCTTCTCGCGCAGGTCGGAGAGGATCTCGTCCAGCCGAGAGGAGCGCTGCGCGCGCATGGTCGCGAAGGCGCCCGCCAGCTGGACCGCGAGGTAGTGGGCGACGGAGTCGAGCAGGCGCGCGTCTTCCTTGTCGATGGGGTACTGGCGCTTCCAGCCGACCTCGATGATGGAGATCACCTCGCCGTCGAACCATACCGGCACGGCGACGAAGCTGGTGAAGGGCGGCAGGAGCTTGGACTGGATCTTTATGACCTCGCGCGTGTCCTCGTTGACGACCTCGCGAGACGCGAGGCGCCCGGCGCGCAGCGCCTCGCCCGAGGGGGCGGCCACGCGCAGGCGGATGGCCTTGCCGGCGCGGGTGGCGAGGGTCTCGACCGTGCGGCCGAAGTGCATGAAGCGCGGCACGCGGCCGCCGTCGATGTCGCCCGCGAGGCCGCGGAGGTGGAAGCCGTCGGCGCCGGCGAGGTAGACGATGGTGCCGTCGGCGTCGAGCGTCTGGTACAGACGGTCGAGCACGCGCGTGAAGAGCTCGGCCACGTCGGGCGCATCGAGGGTGTCCAGCACGATGTTGAAAGCGCCCGAGAGGCGCTTGTTCGCGCGCTTGAGGTCGTCGACCGTGCGGTCGTGCTCGCGGGCCTCGGCGAGCCCGTCGCCTGTGGGGTGGGCGACCAGCAGGTACGTCTCGCCGGGCGCCTGTACGGACTCGCAGCGGACCGACACGGGCCGCAGCTCCCCGTCGAGCCCGCGGCATCTCGCCGGGGAAGAGGAGCCATCGAGCGAGAACGGCAGCCCCGCGACGGGAGAACCGTCGTCCGCGGCATCGGCGTCGCCGAGGTCGGGGAAGAGCTCTTGGATCTGGAGCCCCGCGACGTCCACGTCGCCCGCGCCGAGGAGCTCGGCCGCTTCCTCGTTGGCAAGAAGCACCTTCCCGCCCCCGTCGAACACGAGGACGCAGTCGCTCGTGAGCTGCAACAGCCGAGAGAACGTGCCGACGAGGCTCCCCTCGCCTATACCCTCGACATGGCGCCTGGCCAGCGCCGAACTCGACCTCGCCATGTGTGCGGCAACTCCTTCGCGTCCGGCCGCGCGGCTCGGCTAGTCGGTCTCGTAGAGGTCCTTGGCCTCGAGGAACGCAAGGCCGCTCTCGCGCAGCTTGATCTCCAGCGGCTCGCCGGTGGCCTTAATCACGTCCACCGTGCGCTCGCCCATGGAGCAAGTGTAGGCGTATTCGACGTTGAGGTCACACGACGCGAGGCGGTCGAGCAGGCGGCCGAGCGCGCCGGGCACGTTCTCGACCTCGGCGGCGACCACACGGGCGCACATGGCGTTGTAGCCCTTCTCGCGCAGCATGGCGGCGGTCGTGCGCGGTTTGTCGCAGATCACGCGGATGATGCCGAAGTCGACCGTCTCGGCGACCATGAGGGCGTGTATCTGGACGCCTTCCTGGCCGAGGAGCTTGCACATGGCGGCGAGCTTGCCGGGGCCGTCGGGCAAACAGACTGTGAGCTGATCGATCATGGTGTGCTCCCTTCGCGTATGTCGGTGCTGTGTTGGCATCATGCTAGGGCCGACACTGAAGGGACGCGACCGCTAGAAACGCTCGGGTTTCTCGGTATTTCGCGTTTGGACACAAGACGCGTGGGCGCGGGAGGTCAGGTCAAAAGCGCAGAGAAGACCATCGGCTCAGGTCCACGAAACAAGGCATTGAGATACGAAAAGAGTGGCTCCAAAGAGAGCGAGAACCTGCTGCAACGCAGCGCCGCCGCGTACTTAGATACGAAAAGAGGGCCTCCGAAGAGACCCTCTTGAATTCGTGGTGTCGGAGGCGGGACTTGAACCCGCACGACCTTTTAGTCAGTCACTAGCACCTCAAGCTAGCGCGTCTGCCAATTCCGCCACTCCGACTTGCTGCGCTTTCGCGCGAGAAAGAATATAACACGGCCGTCAAACCTCGCGCAACCCCCAATTTCAAATTTCTTTGCAATAGAGGGCTCTTTGTTCTCCACGCGCAAAGCCGCAAAGGCAAAACCGCTGTTATTCGCAGTGATTCCATCGGGAATCCGGCCTCGCCCAGTCTCAGATACTCCCCTATCCGTTTCGCACGCCACCATTCGCCGGGTTCATGCAAAGAATTCCAGCAGTCACGCAGGAATGTGCACAGAGATAAGGACCTGTTGGCCTGGTTGCAATGAATTCGAGAGCTGTCGGTCTGCTTGCCAAATAATCGGGAGTTCTTGGTCCATTTGCGAAGAAAACAGGAGTTGTTGGTGCTCGGGGAACCAACAGAACGGTATTTCTTTGCAAACGGGCCAACAACTCGCGATTTCTTTGCAGAAGCTCGGCTGAGGCGCTCCGCGTAGCGCGCGGGTCGCTCATTCGACAGACACATTTCGCGCGAACCAAAGTACCGTTAAACGCAAGCCACAGACCCGCCAAGTCAGTTGGCCGCAAGCAGCTCACGAGCCGAAGCCCGTTAAGTGAAAGCCGCGGACTCGCAAAGTAAGATGGTCGCAAGATCCGCCCGCGCAGGAGCCACGGCACACAGAAGCCGCCCGTTTGTCTCTGGCGCAGTTCCGCATGAGCCGAAGGCGACTAAATGTCGCCTTCATGCGAAGAGGACTGTTTGAGCACAGAGACAAACGGACGGCTTCAAGTGCCGCGGGCCAACGCGCAAGCAGTGTTGTCCGAGCAGACAACTTACTTGGCGAGCCCGCGGCTTCAAAAAACAAGGTCTACAAGGCCAGGAGCCTACAGCTCGATAGAGCTCTCCTTGATCGGGTTCGGCGCCGCGAAGTGGCAAGCGCAGAAGTGGCCGGGCTCGACCTCGCGGAACTCCGGGCGCTCCTTGGAGCACTTCTCGCAAGCCATGGGGCAGCGGGTGTGGAAGCAGCAGCCGGACGGTGCGTCGATCGGTGAGGGCGGATCGCCCGCGAGAATGATGCGCTTACGGGTAGCCTGGATGTCCGGGTCGGGCACGGGCACCGCGGAGAGCAGCGACTGGGTGTAGGGGTGGAACGGCGTGTCGTAGAGCGCCTGCCAGTCGGCGTACTCCATCATATTGCCCAGGTACATGACACCGATGTTATCGGAAATGTGCTGGACGACCGAAAGGTCGTGGGCGATGAAGAGGTACGCGGTGCCGGTCTCGTCCTGCAGGTCGTTGAGGAGGTTCAGGACCTGCGCCTGGATGGAGACGTCGAGGGCAGAGACAGGCTCGTCGCAGATGATCAGCTTCGGCTTGAGCGCAAAGGCGCGGGCGATGCCCACGCGCTGGCGCTGACCACCGGAGAACTCGTGCGGGTAACGGTTGATGTGCTCGGGGTTCAGGCCGACCATGTCGAGCAGGCTGCGGACGTACTTCTCGCGCTCGGCGGCGTCCTTCATGACGCCGTGGATGATCAGCGGCTCAGAAACGATCTCGCCGATGGTCATGCGGGGGTTCAGCGACGCGTAGGGGTCCTGGAAGATGAACTGCATGTTGCGGCGCATCTCCTTGAGTTCCTTCTTGTTCATCTTCGCGACGTCCTTGCCCTCGAAGAGCACGGTGCCGGAGGTGGGGTGCGTCAGGCGCATGATGCAGCGGCCCGTGGTGGACTTGCCGCAGCCGGACTCGCCGACGAGGCCGAAGGTCTCGCCAGGGTAGATGTCGAAGCTCACGTCGTTGACGGCGTGGACGCTCTTCTTGGAGAAGCGCTTGCCGAAGACACCTGACTCGACGGGGAACTCCTTGCAAAGGTGCTGCACAGAGAGCAGCGGGGTGCGGGTTTCGACCATTTAAGCCTCAGCTCCCTTCTGGTTCCGGGAGTTCTCGGGGGCGTGCGCCGCCACGAAGGACTCGTCTCCGGCATAGTGGCAGCGGGCGAAGTGGCCCTCGGAGACCTCGACGCGCTCGGGCGCCTCGGCGCGGCACTTGTCGGTTGCGTAGGGGCAGCGCGGCGCGAAGGAGCAGCCGGCGGGGACGTTGACGAGTGACGGCGGGTTGCCCTCGATCGGGGTGAGGGGGCGCTTCTCGCCGACCTCTGCCTTGGGGATCGAGTTCATAAGGCCCCAGGTGTAGGGATGGTGGGGCTGGTAGAAGATCTCGTCAGCGGTGCCCATTTCGACGGGTGCGCCGGCGTACATGACCATGATCTTGTCGGCCACGTCTGCGACGACGCCGAGGTCGTGGGTGATCATGATGATCGCGTTGCCGTTCTTCTCCTGCATCTCCTTCATGAGCTCGACAATCTGGGCCTGGATGGTAACGTCCAGGGCCGTGGTCGGCTCGTCGGCGATGAGGATATCGGGGTCGCAGGCCAGCGCCATGGCGATCATGACGCGCTGGCGCATGCCGCCGGAGAA
>QAKZ01000061.1 GCA_003150175.1 Coriobacteriia bacterium | reverse complement strand
CATGACCCAGGAGATGAGGATCATGATCAAAAACGGGAAGCGGACGCCCGAGAACATCGAAAGCGCGATGGGGAACTGCTTGTTGGAGAACTTGTTGAAGATGGCGCCGGTGATGCAGCCGAGGATGATGCCGCCGAAGACGCCGGTATCGAGCACCTGGATGCCCATGACGGTGGTCTGGCCGGTGCCGACGAGGCCGAGCATGCCGCCCGCCTCGGCGAGGGAGCCGGTGGCGCTGAGCACGATGTTGTTGGCCTCGAGGAACAGGAAGAAGGACATCAGGGCGATGAGGGAGGCGTGGCCCTTGTTCTTCTTTGCCATTGCGCCGGCGATACCCACGCAGAAGATGATCGAGAGGTTGTTGATGATGAACATCAGGGACTGGTAGACGACGGCGCCCACGAGCTGGAACGGGCCGGAGCCGAGCACGGGGATCATCGCGCAGATGGTCTTGTTGGTAAGGATGATGCCCACGATGAGCAGGATGCCGGCAACCGACAGGTACATCATCGGCTGGACGATCGACTTCGCGAACACCTCCAAGGCGCCTTTGAAGTTGGGCTTTTTCTTTTCTGTGGTCATGGCGTTTACTCCCTTCCTTCTTTCTTTCCTTTGGTAGAGCCTGTGTAAAAGCTAGAAGTGCCCACGGCAAGGCCTGCGGCCCCACCTTTGAAACCTATGAGCGGGCACGCTATGCCCGGGGCCCGGGTTCCCCAAGCAAGTTAACAATGTGATATGCGAGATAGCTCTTCTCGGCATCGGTCACGCTCACGCCATAGGAGGCGAGCAAGTGATCGGCTATAGCCTCTGAGCACGAGAAAGCCTTCGGATAGTTGTTTCGCTCTATCAAGAAGAGCACGTCGTCCTGCGCCTGGCCGACCTTGGGGTCGAGCGCACGCTGCGCAAAGAACTGCAGGTGGCGGACGAAGCGCTCGTAGGGCAGCGACGTGTCGTCGAGGACCGTTGCGTAGCGGTCGGAGACGATGGCGAGGACGTCGCGCACGAGCTGGACCGAGACGATGAGGCGGTCGGCGCGCTGCGGCATGGTGGCGTTCACGATGTGCAGGGTGATGAAGCCCCGCTCCTCGTCGCTCATCTGAATGCCCAGGTAATCCTTGATGATCTGGAGCGCGCGGCCGGCGAGCCCGTACTCCTTGCGGTAGAACTGCTGGATCTCGAGGAGCAGCGGGTTGTCGCAGGGGACGCCCTTGCGCTCGCGGTCAAGGGCGAGGGTGATGTGGTCGGCGAGCGCGATGAGAATCGCGTCGTCGACGTTCACGTCAAGCTCTTCGCGCAGCATCTCGACGATGTCCTCGGAAATCGCCAGGTTGATGACGGGAATGGTCTCGATCAAGCTGGACAGCCGATCGAGGGCACGGGCGTCGTTGGCCGTGAACTCGCACAAGGCGTAGGTCTTCTCGACGGAGGAGGAGTCGACGACGTCGCCGGCGTGGCGGCCAAAGCACAGGCCCCTGCCGATCACGATAAGCTCGGCGCCGTCGTCGGAAGTGACCATCGCGACGTTATTGTTGAAAACGCGCTTGATTACCATGGCGGTCTCCGCGAGGGTCTACTCGGAAAGCCAGCTGACGGGTTCTTTGGCGGCAACGGGGCCGGCGGCGCGCTCGCGCAGCGCGGAGCCCTCGGCACGCTCGCACGCGACTACGAAGACCGTGGGGTCGAAGCCGGCGGCGCGGATGGCCGAAAGGTCGATCTTGACGACCGGCTGGCCCGCATCGACGTGGTCGCCCTGGGCGACGAGCGCCTGGAAACCCTCGCCGTTAAGCTTCACGGTGTCGATGCCGATGTGCACCATGACCTGGGCGGAGCTGTTGTCGGACGAGATGGCGAAGGCGTGGCCGGTTGGGAAAAGCGCGGCGACCGTGCCGGAAACGGGAGCGAGGATGGTCTCGCCGTCGGGGTCCACGGCAACGCCGTCGCCCATGGCTCGGCCACTAAAAACGGGATCTGCGGTTTTCTCCAGGGGAACAAGTTCGCCGGAAACGGGGGCGAGGATTTCGAACTCGGAGGCCTTGTCCGCCTGCTCGCGAGCGCCGCCCATCAAACGAGAAAAGAAGCCCATATTACTTGTCCCCTCATAAATCAAGCCCAACCAAGACTTGGTGTACACGCCATTAGCATAGCGACACCAACAGACTTTGGTTAGGCCCACGTCCGAGGGACTCGGTAACCTTCCTCATTTCTTTTTCGAGTTCAGATTTTGGCACTCTGGCGCTGCCGTTTCTAGCACAACGGCCGAACGGCATGTTTTTCTCGCCGAACGGTAACCCCCTGGGACAAAAGGGACGGGGGATTTTGTCCCAGTTCGTCCTTCTTTCCAGCAAAACTAATCAGCATGAGTAAGTTTTCAAAAACCGGGAGCCCGCCAACTGGGCTTTTGCGATCCCGAAGTAAGAAAACAAACTCATGCTGATCAGTTTTGTGGAAAGAAGGGCGCTACACCCGACCAATCTCTCTTACTTGCCGTAGTTCTCGTCAGCAAGCACGTCCTGGAACATACCGATGTACTTCTCGGGTCGCCAATCGGTGCCGTCGACCGCAGGGTTGTGCTTGTAGAGGAAGCGCGTGGCCAGTGAAAGGTCGATCGTCGCGGTGTACATGGCCTCCTCGTCGGCGCCTTCCGCGGTGAAGGGCATACCGGCGTAGTAATGCGGCTCCCAGGTCTTTGCGGACGGACCCAGGATGGAGCTGCCGCCCCAGAAGTAGTTGTCCTTGTCGAGGCCGCCGAGGTTGGACGACACGATGAAGATGCCCTCGCGGATGCACTGCGCGCGCAGCGTGTCGTCGCCCAGGCACTTACCGTGGCAGTGCGCGAGCGCCGTCGAGTTGATGTACAGGCGGCAGCCCTTGGCCACGTAGTAGTCCATGAGCTCAGGGAAGCAATACGTGTCGTAGCAGATGGCGCAACCGATCGGGCCCCACGGGGTGTCGAGGATGAAGGGCTTATCGCCGCGCGTCGCCCAGTTGGGCTCGGGCGCCGGCAGGTGCATCTTGTGGTAGTCGCCGGCCAGCCCCTCGGGCGTGAAGATCGCGAGGCCGTTGTAGATGGTGTCGGGCTTCTGGGCATCCTTGATCGGCATGCCCATAACCACGTACAGGCCGAGTTCCTTGGCAAGCTCGGCGACCTTATTGGTCGAGGGGCCCGGGACGGTCTCGGCGAGCTTGTACTGCATCTTTTCCTCGAGCGGCTTTTCGGCCTCGTCATCGTAGGCGGTGAGCGCCATCTCGGGGAACACCACGAGGTCGGAGCCTTTCTTCTTTGCCGCCTTCATGTAGCCCAAGATCCTGTTGAGGTTCTGTTCCTTCTGGCCCCACATGGGTCGGAGCGTTACGGTCGACACAGTGATGATGTCCTCGTACATTTTGATGCTCCCTTCGTTGACGGCTGCCGCGCTAGCTACGCGGCACATGTTTGTTTTACGCCGCGCGTCGCCCACTGGGCAGGCCGCCCGCAAAGAGTTTTCACAGCGTCACGCGAGCGCAACCAACCGGCGCGCGAGTCGATACCGGCAAGAAACGCGCGCCCGCAGACCTAAAAACAAAGCGGGTCAACGAACAATCGTTGACCCGCTACGGTTCTCTGTGGTGCCCCCAGCGGGATTCGAACCCGCGATATCCACCTTGAAAGGGTGGCGTCCTAGGCCGCTAGACGATGGGGACGCAAAAAGACAGTATACAGGATATGCCTCCAAGGAAGCAGCGGAGCACGACCACGCTACTTAAACAGGGATTTCGTCCGCCTCCTGCCTCCGGCGCTCCTCCGCACTTACTCCCGCCGCAACGGTCCCGTCCTTTGAAGTCTGGGCCGTGACGCTCTTGCCATCGGACGTCACCGTCACGTTCCCGTTGACAGCCGTACCGTAGATTTGCGCTCCCACGCTCGCGAACACATCGAGAGTTGCCTGGTCAGGATGCCCGTAGTCGTTTCCCTCCCCATACGAAAGAACGACGACAGCTGGGCGAAGCGCGCGGGCGAGCTCCGTTGTGATCCCTGTTTTGCTCCCGTGGTGCGCCGCTTTGAGGACGCCGACGCGGCCCGGATTATCGGCGGCGATTTCGCTCGCAGGCGCATCACCCGTAAAGAGCATCGACGTCGTTCCGTAGGTCACGCGAAGCACGACCGAGTAGTCGTTCATAACCTCGGACTGCACGCTCGAATCATTACCGAGCACATCAATCTCATAGCCAGCGTCTCCAGAAACGATCTTCTCGCCGGCGACGGCCTTCTTCACCGCGCATTTCTTCGCCTCGAGGGCGTCCAGAAATTCCTGGTACACCTCGGTGCCCTCGCTGGCAACCGGCATCCAAACCTCACCGATGTCGAACGCGCGGATCACGTCGGCCAAACCCCGATGTGATCTGAATGTGGATGCGTCGCAACAGGATAGTCGATCTTTTTTATATTCTGAGCAGTCAGGAATTGTTCGACGGTCGACCCGCTCACGACCTCGCCGGCGTCGATGAGCATCGTCTTTCCGTCGGGAAGAAGCACAAACTCCGAATCGCCTTGACCCGCATCGATAAACGTAGCCTTCAGATCGCCAAGCCCTGCAGTTTCAGGCTGACGGCCCTGCTCGGCCTTAGTCGCTTCATCAGATCCCTGGTCATCGGCCTTCGATTCCGAATTCGCCGACTCCGCCGCCGTCTGGCCCTGCCGGTTCGCATCGCCGCTCGCAGCATTGCCGCTCGAACTCGACGCGATCGAGCCCGCAAGAGAGCCGACAAGCATGAGGCTCAAGAGCACACAGGGAACGGCCGCGAGCATCTTGCGGACAATGGGCGCTTGACGCATACCCCATTTAACAAGCCCGTTGTCGGGAGATTCTCGGACAAGAGACCTCCATATGTAGCGGGCCAAAAACCAAAGCCCGACGCCGGAGGCGATGCAAGCCGCATAAGCAAGCGCGACCACGGCAAGGCACAGCACGCAGAAGACGCCAATGAACCAGATGCACCCGCGCTTTTGCCCACGGGCAGGCCTATTCTTTGCCACAACGCCTCCATCAGATATCAAAGCATATTAAGCAAAGGATATCATTGGGCGCCAAACACAAAGCTACGCCTAGGCAAACTGGTAGGGGCGGTGGGACTCGAACCCACAATCCTTTCGGCCGCGGCTTTTAAGGCCGCTGCGTATGCCAATTCCGCCACGCCCCCATGAGCGCCGGCGCCGAAGCGCGTCCGTATAGTCTAGCCGACTTTGAGCCCGCGCGAGCGGGCGACGACGCCGCTCTGCTAACCGCTATAGCGCGGCAACGGGCGCATGGTCGGCTTCCAGCCGACGGGCGAGTTCGTGCCCTCCTCGCCCGGCAGCGCGGTCGCCGCCGTGAGCGAAAGGCCGAACAGCAGATCCGACTCGCTCACCGTAAGCTCGCCGAAGCCGATCTGAGCCATGAGCTCGCCGATCGCCACGGCCCCGCCCAGGATCACGGGCGCGCGCTTGGGCTGGATACCCGGCATGGCGGCGCGCTGCTCGACCGTCTTTGCCGCAAGGGACGCCTCGAGCTCGGCGACCTTCGCGGCAGTGAGCCTCGCCAGGTGAACGCGGCTCGAGTCGTACGGCTCGAGCGCGAGGTCGACGGCCACAAGCGTGGTCACCGTGCCGCCGCAGACCACGAGTGCCTCGGGCACAAGGGGCGCGATCTTCGCGGCCTCCGGCGCAAAGAGGCCCGCCGCGAACCTGTGCGCCGCCGCGAGGTCCTCCGCGGACGGCAAGCCCGCGCCGGCAGCCGCACCAGTGGCCGTGCCGCCGTCAGCAGCAGCGCCGCTCAGGAACTTATCGGTAATCCTTCTGCACCCAACGTTCGTCGAGCAAACGAATTGCAGGTCAAGCACGCCGTCGGCAAGAACTCCGCACGCGAGCTCGGTCGACCCGCCGCCGTTGTCCGCCACGAGGATGCGCCGCCCGCCGAAGTCCTGCGCCACGCCGAGGAAGGTCAGCGCGCCCTCGACCTCTCCGGGGATGACCTCCGGCTCCAGGCCGAGGCTCCTCAATGCGCCCACAAGATCGGCGGAGTTCTGCGCGTCGCGCGCCGCCGACGTCATCGTGCAGCACACGGCCTCGGCGCCCGCTGCGACGGCGCTCGCCACGTACTCGCGGCAGCACGCGACGACGCGGCCCATCGCCTCCGGATCGAGCCGACGCGTCCGGTCGACCCCTTGGCCCAGGTTGCAAATGTTGGACGTCTTCGCGAGCCGCTGCACGCGGCCGCCCTCCACGTCGGCAACGGCCAGACGCGCCGTCACCGTCCCGATGTCGATGCACGCAACGCGCCTCATGTCGTGTCCTTTCTTGCAGGTTCGCAATTAGGGCGGGCTCCCGCAGCTCGGCTTGAGCCGACGCCGGACACCCGCCGCAATTGCGCGTCAGTTGCCGATGTAATGGAAGACCTTGTCCCCGAGCTCGATGTACCAGGGCTTTTGGGCCTGTTGGTCGCCGTCAGAGCTCTGAGACGAGTCGTCCGACCCGTCGTTGAGCCCGTCCACGACGACCTTGGTCTCGCCGTTCGTGACGTAGCCGCGACGGCGCGCCTCGTCCTCGATCCCCTCGCGGGTCTGGAGGGCCTGAATGTCGTCTTTGTACTGCTCGTTGCTGGCGTTGAGCTCATCGAGCTGTGCCTGCAGGTCCTGACCGGCGCGCCAAGCGCGGTAATACGTCTGCACAGGGCCATACATGGCCATGAGCACTCCGAGAACGAGCGCGGCGATCAGGAGCGCCACGCGGAAATGCACCACGAAGTTACCGATAGCCGAAAGCGCGCCGTTGACGTCGATGGTCGGGAGCGACGCCGCCTCGCGGCGCGGCTCGGCGGGGCGGCCGTCGGCGGCGCGGTCCGGGGCGACGCGGGCGTCTCGGCGGCGGTTGGCGCGCTGCGTCCCGCGGTCGTCCAGGCGAGACGAGCGCGGGCGACGGGGCGCGGCGGCGTCCGCGAAGCCGGCGTCCGCGACGGTCCCGGAGTCACCGGGAACTCCCCCGGTGCCGACGGCCCAGGCGTTCCCGGCGATGTCCGCAGTCCCAGCGGCCGCTGCGCCACGGACAGCGTCACCATAAGAGAATCCCTGCTCAGGCTGCGCGGGCGCGCTCGTGAAGTGCGAGCCCTCTCGCGCCGCGCGGGCGGCGTCCGCCGCGGCCCTGGCCTCGGCGCCCGAGAGGCGCGCGTGCCTGCCGTTCGAGTAATTGTCCGTGGTTTCGCTCATGCCGTCGCTTCGATTTAGGTGTATTTGCTCGGTCGCACGCGGGCGGCCAAGCCGGTTTGTGAATCAGTTATACCAGAGGACCAACGCGCGGGCCGCTAGCGCGACGCCTTCTCCTCAGCCTTCGCACGCTCCCAAAGGTCGTTCAGCTCAGCTGTGCCCAGCTCTTCGACGGAGCTTCCCTCGGCGCGGGCGGCTTCCTCGATGCGCGCCCAGCGGCGGCGGAACTTCCGGTTGGACGCCGCAAGGGCCTCCTCGGCGTCGATGCCCTCTTTGCGCGCGACGTTGACCAGCGCGAACAGCAGATCGCCGAACTCAAGGGCCGCCGCGTCGGAACCTGGCTCCTCGGCCTCGAACTCCGCCCGCTCCTCGGCGACCTTATCCCAGACGTCGGCCGTGGTCTCCCACTCGAAACCGGCCTTGGCCGCACGCTTGGAGATCTTCTGCGCCTGCATGAGGGCGGGAAGGCTCGCCGGAACGGAATCGAGCAGCCCCGCCTCCGCACCGGAGAGCTCGCCCCTGGCTTCCCGCTCCAGGCGCTTGACATCGTCCCAGATGTCGAGGACCGCCGGTGCGTCGGGCGCCGTCCCATCGGGCCGGGCCTCATCGTAGCCGGCAGGGACCGCGCCGTCCACGGACGCGGCAAGATCACCGAACACATGGGGGTGGCGGCGGACGAGCTTTTCGTTGAGGCCGCGGGCGACGTCGTCGATGTCGAACTCGCCGGCGTCCGCGGCGATCTGCGCGTGAAGGACGACCTGCTCGAGGACATCGCCGAGCTCCTCGCACAGATGGGCCTCGTCATGGGCATCGATGGCGTCGACCGCCTCGTATGCCTCCTCGACCATGTTCTTCGTTATTGAGGCGTGGGTCTGCTCGCGGTCCCAGGGGCAGCCATCGGGCTGGCGCAAGCGCCAGATGGTACGGATCAGGCGGTCGAGCTCCGGATGGTCGGCGGGCGCGCCGGCGCGCTCCACGTTCTGCTCGTCCACGAGGTCCGACAGCGCCCTGCCGTCGGCCACGCGGCACTCCGGCTGGTTGAACTTACCCGGCACGAACTCCATTTGCCCCCCTTTCCGCGGTTTTCCTCCGCCATTGTATCCCGAAGGCCAAAAGCGAACTGCCCGAGAGAGGCGCTTATGCACCGAAACCGCCCGAGGGCCACGTCTCCGACCGCGCCTGCGCCGAAGCGCTCTGCGGGCTACGTGCTTTTGCAACCCGCGAGAACCCGTTCGGCACAAAAGCCCAGTTGGACCCTCCGTCCGCAATGGGTTACGCGGCCCCGGACGCCAAAACACGTAGCCCGGAGCCGCCTTCGGCGCACGGGGGTGGCCCGGCGTAGCCCCGACGGCATTTCGGCGCACGCGCGAAAAAATCGCCCGGCCAGGAGAGGCCGGGCGATCAAAAAAGGAGGAAGGCTGGTTCAGGCGGCCTTACACCAGGCCGAGAGCAACGAGGACAATGCCCAAGATCAGCAGGCCGAACATGACGGCCGTGCCGGACTTACCCTTCTTGAGCAGGCTGTAGCAGCCGCCCACGAGGCCGAGGGGCAGGATGAACGGGCAGATCTGGTCGATGATCTCCTGCAGGACGACCTGCGCACCGTTGATGTCGACGGTTGCGCTCAGGGTCAGGGTAACCATCGAGGGAATCATGGCACCGATGACCATGAGACCCATGATGCGCGCGGCCTCGGTCACCTTCTGGAGGGTTCCGTCGTTGGAGATGCGATCGAGGAACTTCGAGCCGCCGTCATAGCCGATCTTGAAGCCCACGCGGCGCACGACCTCGGACGGAATCACGTTGATGAGGGCGTAGATAATGGGGCCCAGGACGTTTCCGGCAACAGCCAGGGGAGCGCCGATGCCCGCGCCGATAACACGGAACGTGCCCCAGAAGAACGAGTCGCCGATGCCGGCGAGCGGGCCCATGAGGGCAGCCTTAACGGAGGTGATGGAGCCGGCGTCGTACTCCTCCGGCTCGGAGGCGTTCTGCTCCTCCATGGCGCAGGTGAGGCCGATGAGGAACGGGCTCGTGGAGGTCGCACAGTTATAGAACTCGAGGTGGCGCTTGACGGCCTCCTTCAGACCCTCCGGGTCGTCCTTGTAGAGCTCCTTCAGCGCCGGCATCATCGTGTAGGCATAGCCGGTGGACATCTGGCGCTCGTAGTTGAAGCAACCAAGGAGCTGGTAGTGGCGGTTGAAGACGTGACGCAGGGTCTTCTCGCTAAGCTTCTTCTCTTCTGCCATGGTTACAGCTCCTCATCATCTTCGTCGTCGATGGGCTCGGATGCGCCGCCCTGGGTCGCAAGGGCCGCCGCAGGGGCCTGCTTGCCGCCGAGCATGTAGTAAATGACCGCGGCGATGGCGCCGAAGAACGCGGCACCGAGGGTGCTCACGTTAAGGAACGCGGCAAGGGCAAAGCCGAGGAACAGGAACACGCCGAACTTCTTGTCCCAGGTCAGCTGGATCAGCATGGCGACGCCGAGCGCGGGGAGGAGGTTGCCGGACTGGTTGAGGCCATCCTGGATGACGGGCGGAATCTGGTCGACGAAGCTGGTGATAACACCGGAGCCGAGGACGTAGCCCAGGAAAATGGGCACGAACTTAAACAGGAAGTAGACGATGCCGCCGCCCCAGATGCACAGGTCGATGCCGCGGTAGTTCTCCTGGTCGGCAAAGCGGTCGGCCTGGTGGGCAAAGAACGTGTTCACGATGGGGGCCGCGATGTCGCAGAGCTGGGCGACGACGGCGATGGGCACGGCCAGGGCAAGCGTGGTCTCATAAGAGGCGCCGGTGCTGATGGCGAGCGCCGTGGCGAGGGCGGAGCCGACGACGACGTTCGGCGGCGTGGTGGTGCCGATGCCGTTCAGGCCCATCCACACGAGCTCGAGCTGACCGCCGACCACAAGACCGGTCACGGGGTCGCCCATGATGAGGCCGACCACAGGGCCGATGATGATCGGACGGTCCAGCATGTGCTGGCCGACGAGGCGCGACTCAAGGTAGATCAGCGCCGAAACAAGGGCAACCAAGAATCCTTGCAGCATAGTGCTTCCTTTCTCCTTCTATCCTTGTTTGAAAACCGCAGGAAGGCGCGGCGCGGGGCAAGAAGCGCGATGCCCGCGGGCCGCCTCCCGTTAGTTCAGAGCGTGCTCGATGGCCGCGAAGTCGGCCTTCTCGAGGGTGGGGTTGGCTTGACCAAAGACGTTGACGCCCGCGTCGTGCAGTTTCTTTGCCGCGGCAAACTCCTCGGCTGTGGTGTACACCTGCGGAATGATGGCAACGTACTTCTCGCCGGGCTTCTTGTTTACGCCGGCGGTGCCGATGTTGAGCTTGCTGAACTTGTGGGCGTCGTCGAGCAAGCTGTACAAGCGCTCGGCGTCCTCGACGGTCTGGGTGACGACGAAAATCCTCTTGCCGTCATTGACGGGGTTGTTGAGAGCTTTGGCGGCCTTCTCGACGGGCTTAATGAAGAGCTTCACGCCCGCGGGCTTGGCCAGTTTAAGGGCGTTCTTCTTGAAGTCGTCTGCAGCAGCAGCGTCATTGGCGACGAGAATGGTCTCCGGGGCCAGGTGAGAAGTCCAGGCCACGGCGACCAGGCCGTGAATCAGGCGGTCGTCGGCGCGGACGAGCACGATCGACGGCTTGCCCTTGCCAGACTTCGCGGACGCCGCAGCAGGGGCCTTGGCCGCCGGCGCCTCGGGCTTGACGTCCTGCGCCAGCGGCAGCATGAGCTGCTCGCGAGCGTTGGCCACCGTCGCGGCCAGAGCGCCGTAGGTGGCGTCGTCGCTAAAGACAAGCTCAAGCATAAACGGCATGTTCACACCGCTGACCAGCATGAACCCGTACTCGTCGGCCAGCTTCATGGCCACCTGGTTGACGGAGCCGCCGGGGATGTCGGTGCAAACCACCACAGGCTCGCCCTTGGGCAGCGCATCAAGCTGCTCGCGGAGCTCGCACTCGAACTCCTGGCTCCGGACGTACCCGTTGAGAAAATGGACGTTGTCTGCGTCCGCCTTGAAGAACTTCACGGCCTGCGCGAAACCTTCCGCGAGGGTGGAGTGGGTGGCGACGAGGATCTGGCTCATACGAGTGCCTCCTGCTTAGTCGAGGTGGGCGAACGAGGTGCGGTTTGCCGGGCGGTAGCGCGTGTCGATCTTTGCGTTGATGCAGTTGCGGCAGGAGATGATCTGGAACGGGATGGCCATCGCCAGCGGGGTGAGCTCGTCGGGGATCGCCTCCTCGAAGCAGATCGACTTCGGGCCGAACTCGCCCTTGTGGTCGCCATTGGTCACGACAAAGACGTGCTCGGTGATCTTGTTGTCCTCGTACCACTTCAGGAAGGACGGGACGCGCTCGATGCCGGGGCCGTCGGGAGCGACAAAGAAGGAGTAGTTGTTCTCGTCGAGGGCGTAGTGCGGGCCGTGGATCATCTCCTCGAGCTCGTAGCCGCGAACCGGCTTGTGGTAGGTCTCGTTCATCTTGAGCTCGGCCTCCTCGGCGGTGCAGGCGTTGATGCCGTAGGTGCACACATAGCCGCGGGTAAGGGCCATGAGCTCAAAGACGTTCTCGTCGTACCAGGCGTCCGCCTGCTCGACGAGGTGGTCGTAGGACTCGGCGAGGGCACGGGCATCGGCAAGACGGGCCTCGAAGGTCGCGTCATCGATGGTGCCGAGCGCGTGGCCTGCGGACATGGCCAGCAGATAGCCCTCGAAGAGGCTGACCTGATAGCCGCGGGTCTCGACATGGACCTCCTCCTTGCCGGTGAGCAGGCGGATGGCGGAGTCGACGGACTCGGTCACGGGGCTGTCCATAACGTCGGTGAGCGCGAGGGCGTAGAAACCCGCCTCGTGGGCGCGGCGCATGACGTCGATGGTCGAGACGGAGGTGCCGGACTGAGAGACACCGATGACCAGGACCTGATCGGGGCGATAAGCGCCGGAGGTCGCGATGTCGCTCTCGTCAAAGCGGGTCGGGAAGCCCGCGGAAGCCTCGACCTTGCAGTAGCGCTGGAACAGCGTGGAGATGTAGAGAGAGGCGTTGTAGCTGGTGCCGGAGCCCACGAAATAAACGCGCTTGAAGTCGTGGCTCGTCATGAGGTCGACGAAGGGGTCGCAGAACAGGGCGCGCTCCTCGTAGGCGTTGCGCAGCGCGTGACCCGTGTCCTTGATGTAGCCGTACATGCTGGGGTCGTCGAGCTTGGTGATCATGGTACCTCCCGTTTGGTGGTTGACAGTTCGGCTCGTGTTTTCTGTGCCTGACGTATTTGTATATACATTGACTTACTTTGTAATGGCAATAGCGGATGAGCGGTATTATTCTGTCGGTAAACGGTATTTTACCAGTTGTTAACGGGTCTATATAAGCCTACCGACAGCTGAGAACCCAGCGATCACGCTTTGCATCTTGCTTTTCTTTTGGTGTGTAATGCACTTTTTTTCTTATTTGTTACAGATTTGTCTATATATTTCATCGCCGATTGTGTACCTTTATGCCAAGCAACACATCGAGGAGGAGCGTCTTGTCCAAAGAACCTAAGTACCGGCAGGTCGAGGAGAGCATCCGCCAGATGATCCAGCTCGGCACGCTTAAGGTCGGGGACCAGATCCCCACCGAGGAGGAGCTGTGCGAGAAGTTCGGGTTCTCGCGCATGACGGTCAACAAGGCCCTCTCGAACCTCTCCGCAAGCGGATACATCGAGCGCGTCCCCGGGCGCGGCAGTTTCGTGCGCCGCCACCATGTGGACAAGAGCCTCTCCGCCGGCACGAGCTTCACAGAGGATATGGCGGCCATCGGCCTCAAGGCCGGCTCCAAACTTCTCTCGTACGAGGTGGTCCCGGCCACCGCTTATCCCAAGGCCCAAGAAGCGCTCGAGCTCTCCGACGACGACCTCATTCACCACTTCGTGCGCCTACGCACCGGCGACGACATCCCCGTGGCAATCAGCGACACCTACATCTCGGCGGCGGTAATCCCCGCTATCAGCGTGGAATGCCTCAACGGCTCGTTCTACGAGTACGTCCGCTCGCTCGGCATCAGCACCGGCTTGTGTCGCATGTCCATAAGCGCCGTCATCCCGACCCCCGAGCAGCAAAACCTGCTGTGCGCCAAGGACATCGCCCTACTGGCCGTACGCCACGTCACCTGCACCGACATCGATGGCGAGCGGGTCCCCTACGAATACATCACCACGTACTACAACGGCGACTCCTACAGCTACGACTACACGATATAGCCAGAAGAACACGCCGCCTACTGGCATAAACGCATAGGAAGGGTTCATCGTGAAGATGCCCAATGTACTCGCCTCCGCCCGTGGCGGCAGGGGCGTGTCCACCACACCCGCCGAAAACCTGGGCGACTTCAAGGTTGCGCCCCATGAGGCAGAGCCCGCGTTCGAGGGAGCCTCCCTCATTCAGGGTGCAGCGCTGCTTACGCCCGAGGAAGACGCGAGGAGCGCCCGCGCCATTGAGCGGCGCGACAGCGTCGGTGCGGTAAAGACCGCCGTCATGCTGAACTTCGCCGTGATCATGGCGGCACTTGCCTATGTGTTGTTCACCGCACCGAACAACTTGGCGCTCGGCGGCGCGTCAGGCCTCTCCATCGTGATCGCGGCGCTCGTTCCGGGATTGCCCAGCGCCGTCGCGCTCTGGGGAGTGAACCTTGTATGCATCGCCATCGGATTGATGCTCGTCGGAAAGAGGGCAGTCGCATGGAGCGTCGCGGCGTCGCTCGCGCTCTCCGCGTACGTATCGCTCTTTACGCAGGTTATGCCCATTGCCCGCTCGATAACGGGCGACCTGTGGATTGATCTTCTGTGCGCCGTGGTCCTAACCGCCGTGAGCGCGGCCGTCGCCTACAGCGTCGGCGCCTCCACGGGCGGGACAGACATCATCATCGTTGCGCTTACCAAACGCACGAGCCTGACGACGGGCATAGCGACGTTGCTCGTCAATTCGGCGTCAGTCGTGGGAAGCTTGCTGTTGTTTGACCTGCGCACAGGCATCTATTGCGTGATCGGCCTGCTCATCATGACGGTTGTGGTCAACGGCGTGCTCGACGGCATGAAGCAGCACAAGGTCGTGACCGTGATCTGCAGGCAACCGGCGCGCGTGGAGGAGTTCATCATCCGCGATCTCCAACGAACCGCGACCATCTCGGAGGCGTATGGCGCGTACTCGGGCAATAAGGTGACCTCGATCATGACGGTGCTCAACCCGCGCGAGACGCTGCGGCTCGAGAAGTACATCCGCGGGCTCGACCCGACGGCCTTCATCACCTATGTGAACACGTCGCAGATCACTGGGCGCGGATTCAGGCTGGTCTAAATGCAGGCGGCCGTGCGCCGAAACCACCTCCGGGCCACGTCTCCGACCGCGCCTGCGCCGAAGCGCCCCGCGGGCCACGTGCTTTAACGGTCCACGGGGGCCAGCTCGGCGCAAAAGACCAGTTGGGCCCTCCGTCCACAATGGGTTACGCGACCCCGGACGCCAAAACACGTAGCCCGGAGCTGCTTTCGGCGCGCGGGGGCGCCCCGGCGTAGCCCCGGAGGCGTTTCGGCGCACGCGTGCACGAAAATCGCCCGGCTAGGAGTCGGCCGGGCGATCAAAGAGGAGGGGGCTGGCTCAGGCGTCCTTAAGCCAGGCGAGTCCGCCGCCTTCCTACTCGTCCACCTCATCGTCGCCGCCGAGCTGCTCGAGCACGCCGAGCGCCACGGGCATGAGCTCGGAGTCCTTACGCCGGAAGGGGTACGCCAGCTTGTGGGTCTTCGGGTAGTTGAGCGCGCCCTCGCCGCGGAGCTTGAGCGCGACGGCGCGCGGCACGTCGACACCCTGGTAGATGATCCGCCCGTTCGTCAGGCTAATGGCGGTGCAGCCCAGACGCTGAGCGCGGATCCTCACCCGGGCGCGGTCGAACAGGTTTTTGCCCGCGAGCGGCAGCGCGCCGAAGCGCTCCTCGGTCTCCTCCTGCAGCGCGTCGACCTCGGCGATGTCCACCGCCGCGGCAAGCTTGCGGTACACGAGCACGCGCCGATCGACCTCGGGCAGATACTCCTCCGCGAGGAAAAAGTCCGCGGGCAGGTTGATGTTGACCTCGGCGAGCTCGACGTCGCGCGTCTCGCCCCGGGCCTCGGCCACGGCCTCGCCGAGCATCTGCGTAAAGAGGTCGAAGCCCACGCTCGAGAGATTGCCGTGCTGCTCGGCGCCCATGAGCGACCCCGCGCCGCGGATCTCAAGGTCGCGCATGGCGATCTTCATGCCGCTGCCCAGGTCCTGGTACTCGTTGATGGCGGTCAGGCGGTCGGTCGCCTCGGGAGTCAGCGGGGTTTCGCCGGGGAACATGAAGTACGCGTACGCCTGCTGGCGGCTGCGCCCCACGCGCCCCTTGAGCTGATAGAGCTGTGCCAAGCCGAGCCGCTGCGAGTCCTCGATGATGAGCGTGTTCGAGTGCGAGTTGTCGATGCCCGACTCGATGATGGTCGTCGCCACGAGCACATCCACCTCGTGCTCGTTGAACTGCAGCATCACATCCTCGACCTGCTTGGCGCTCATTTTTCCGTGGGCCACGGCCACGCGGGCCTCGGGCGCGGCCTCCATCACGCGCGCGACCGCGTCGTCGATGGTGTGCACGCGGTTGCTCACGTAGTAGACCTGCCCCTTGCGCGCGAGCTCGGCGCGGATGGCGGCGCTCACCACGTCGGGGTCGTACTCCCCCACCGTGACCTTGACGGGAAGGCGCCCCGGCGGCGGCGTCATGATGAGGCTCATGTCGCGCACCCCGCTCATGGCCATCTGCATCGTGCGCGGGATGGGCGTGGCGGACAGCGTGAGAACGTCGACCTGCTCTCGCAGGTTCTTGAGCTGCTCCTTGTGCTGCACGCCGAAGCGCTGCTCCTCGTCGATGATCACGAGCCCCAGGTCGTAGGGGTTCACGTCGGCGGAAAGGAGCCGGTGCGTGCCCACGAGCACGTCGACCGAGCCGTCCGCGAAGCCCGCGAGCGCGCGGCGCTGCTGAGCGGGCGTGACAAAGCGCGACAGCACGGCAACCTTGAGGTCGAACGGCGCGAACCGCTCAAAGAAGGTTTCGAAGTGCTGTTGCGCGAGGATCGTCGTCGGGCACAGGATCATGACCTGCTTGGAGTCCTGGCAACACTTGAACGCCGCGCGCAGGGCGACCTCGGTCTTGCCGAAGCCCACGTCGCCGCAGAGCAGGCGATCCATCGGCTTGCGGGCCTCCATGTCGGCCTTGATGTCGGCGACGGCGCTCGCCTGGTCGGGCGTGAGCTCGTAGCTGAAGCTGGACTCCATATCCGCCTGTGCGGGGGTGTCGGGGCTGAAGGCGAAGCCGGCCACCGAGGAGCGGCGCGTGTAGAGGTCCACCAGGTCGAAGGCGAGCTTTTTCGCGGATTTGCGCGCCTTGCCCGTCGCGCGGCTCCAGTCAGCGGTGTTCAGCCGCGTGAGGCGCGGCGAGTCGCCGTCCGGGCCGACGTAGCGCGTGATGCGGTCGACCTGCTCGAGCGGGACAAAGAGCTTGTCGCCGCCGGCGTACGAGAGCTGGAAATAATCGCGCTCGCGCCCGGCGACCTCCTGGCGCACGATGTCGGAGAACAGCGCGATGCCGTGCGTGGCATGGACGACGTAGTCGCCCGGCTTAAAGGGGAAGGTCACGCTCGTGGGGTCCACGCGCTTGGCGCGGCGGCGGGCCTTCGCGGTGCGCGAGGCGAGGTCGTCGACGGAAAGAATGCCCAGGCGCGCCGCGGGGATCACGACGCCCGCGGGCACGGGCGCATCGATGAAGGTCACACGGTCGCGCGGCAGCGGCGGCGCGTCGAAGCGGGCATCGTCGTCGCAGACGTCGTGCGAGTTCTCCGCCGCTGCGCCGAGCGACTCGGCGAACGGAATCCCCTCGTCGTTGAAGCGCAGCTCAAGGGCCTCGCGCGCCGCGCGATCGGGCACGGCAAAGAGCGTGACCGAGCGGTCGGCCACGAGCTGGCGCACGCGGCCCATGAGCTTGGAGTCCGAGCCGTTGACGCCCGGCTGGCGCACCTCGAGGCTCGCGGTGACGGCGCCCGCGCCGGCGCGCAGCATGGCGGCGAAGCTCAGGCGCTGCTGGCGGCCGAAGTCGAGCTGGCGCGGGTTCGTGTAGAGCCCCTTGGTCGAGACGCATGCGGCGCCCGCGGCCTGCTCGATCTCGTCCGCGGCGCGCAGGCAGTCGTCGAAGAGCGCGCGCGGCTCGGCGAGGACCACGAGCGTGCGATCGCTCGCGTGGTCGATGGGCGTGGCGGTGTCCCCGTAGAGCGCGGGCAGGTAGCGCTCGAGCGCCGGCTGCGCGGCACGCGCGCCGATGAGCTCCAGGTCAGCGGCCAGTGCGTTGTCGTTCTGGGCGCGGGCGTAGAGCGCCTCCTCTGCGCGGGCGACGGTCTCGTCGGTCAGCGCCATCTCGCGGCAGGGCGAGACGGTCACGCTCTTGAGCTCACCGATGGTCTGGCCGGTGGCCGCGACCATGCGGCGCACGCGGTCGATCTCGTCGCCGAAGAACTCGATGCGCACCGGCGTCGTGGCCTGCGCTGGAAAGACGTCCACCGCGTCGCCGTGCACATGGAAGCTGCCGGGGGCGTCGACCTCACCGTTGTCGGCGTAGCCCATGCCCACGAGAAGGGCCGGGACCTCGTCGAAGGGCACCTCGTCGCCGACGGAGAACGTGCTCGATGCCCAGTAGCCGGAGCCTGCGGGTGGCACGCGGCGCAGCAGCGAACGGGCCGAGGCGACGACGACGCACTTCTCCCCCTCCGCCAGGCGCGCGACGGCGCGGCAGCGGGCGCCGACGACGGCGTCCTCGGGGGCTTTCTCGCTCCACGGATAGTCGCGGCGCTCGGGGTAGCGGCAGACGACGTCTTGGCCGAGCCACGCGGCGAGCGCACGGGCGGCGCGGTCAGCCGCCTCCTCGCCCGAGACCACAAACAGGCACGGCCGCGGGTCGTCTGCCCAGATGGCCGCGAGCATCAGCGGGCGGGCGGACTGCGCGACGGCGAGCGTGGCGTCGTCGCCCGCGCCGAGCGCGCGCACGAGCGGCTCGAGCTCCGGGCAGGTCATGATCTGGCGAGAAACACGATTGATGAGCATTGAACGAACTCCTTGGGTCAGCTCATCGCATTGTACCTGCACACGCAGCAAACAGGGGGCGGGTACGGATTTAACGAATGGCTCCGCCAAATCCGTACCCGCCCCGCACGCCCGACGTTCCGGTTTTCGCTAGCGAACGGCTAGCGAACGAGCTTATAGAAGTCCATCGCCGCGCAGCCGTCGGCCGTGAGCGCAAGCTCGGCCGCGGCGGGCGAGTACACGCGGCTCGTGAGCGCCGCCTCACCGCCGTTGGCGAAGACCTCGATCATCGTCGTGTCCGAGAGCACGCGCACGTCGCGCAGCTGGCCGACCTCGACGGAGCGCTCGTCGCGCCCGTGGCCCTCGTCGCCCATATCCAGCGTGAGCATCCCGTCGGCGTAGCGCAGCGCGACCCCGTCGCGCACCGTGAGCTCGATCGAGGCCAACCCGCCGCAGGTCACGACCGCGTCGTACACGCGGCCCGGGTCGGCGACCGCGCCGCCCGCGGAGACCTCGACCCGGCCTCCGCGCAGCCTCTCGAGCTCGCGCGCCGGCCACTGGCACAGCTTGCCGTCGCGAAGGCTCAGCACCCTCGGCACCGTGAGCGCGCACTGCCAGCCGCGCCCGGTCGTCGGGTTTTGCGCCGTCGCGTCCGGGCAGCCCGCCCAACCGATCATCAGGCGACGGCCCTCGGCGTCCTCGAACGACTGCGGGGCGTAGAAATCGAAGCCGGCGTCGACCATCGCTGGGCGCCCCTCGCCCACGATCCCGAAGCTCGGTCGATCCCAGTCCGCCTCGACGCGGAACCACACGCACTGGTGCGGGTTGCGGTAACGCCAGCCCTCGGTCGGCACGCCCTGCGGGCAGCACACGAGCACGAGCTCGCCGCCCAGCTCAAAGAGGTCGGGGCACTCCCACATGAAGCCGAAGGGCTCGGGCAGCTCGATCCGCGCGGCGTACCCCCACGACTCGAGGTCGCGCGACGTGAACACGAGCACGCAGCCGCGGTCGTCGCGGGTCCTGGCGCCGAGCACCATGTAGAACACGCCGTCGTGCTCGAGAACCTTCGGGTCGCGCACGTGCGTGCCGATGTCGTCGGGGTAGTCGGCGGGGCTCAGCGCCACGCGCTTCGGCCCGAGGTCGTCGAGCTGGCCGTCCGCGTCCATGACCATGTGGATCTGGTTCTGCTCGCGGCCCGTGAGCACGTAGTCGTAGTCGTCGCGGTCGAAGTGCTTTACGTTGCCGGTGTAAAAGAAATGCACCTTCCCGTCGCGCACGAAGGCGGAGCCGGAGTACGCGCCGCTCGAGTCCATATCGGAGTCGGGGAACAGCGCCGGGCCGTGGTTCTCGTAGCTGAGGAAGTCCCGCGTCGTCAGATGGTTCCAGAGCACCGGGCCGCCGTGAGCCGCGTCGAACGGGTCGTACTGGTGGTAGATGTGGTAGGTGTCCCCCACCTGGACCAGCCCGTTCGGGTCATTGAGCCACCCGAGCTCAGGCTCCACGTGGAACACGAGCCGATCCGCGTCGGCCGCGATCCGCGCCGCCTCGGCGTCCTGCCCGGCGCGCCACGCCTCGTAGTCCGCGCGCGTCACCTTGCTCTTTTGGTTGAACATTGCCTCGCCTTTCTTGCCCTTGCTTTCGTGCCCCTGGTGTAAAGAAGGGCGCCCCGGCTCGTGCCCGGGCGCCCCTTGCCCGTTCGGGCAGGTCTATCTGTGTGCTTAGAAGCTGACGTCGAACCCGGCACCGCCGCCCTCTTCGTCCGTGGTCGGGACGCCCTTCGCCTTGTTGTAGGCGAGGATCAGGGCGATGGGCACGAAGAAGGCGATGAGGTTGCCGATCACGTACCACACGAGGGTCTCGGGGGTGACGATCAGCAGGCCCAGGACGCCGGTCAGGCCCTGGCCGATGGCGCGAACCTCAAAGAGCTTGACGAAGGCACCGCCGCAGCCCGCGCCGATGCAGGCGCAGACGAAGGGGATGATGGAGTAGCGCATGTTCGCGGCGAAGATTGCGGGCTCCGAGATGCCGACGAGGGTCGGGATGAAGGAGGACATGCAGATGCTGCGCTCGCGGGACTTCTTCTTGTGCACGAGGTACATGCCGATGGCGCCGCCGCCCTGGGCGATGATGGAGACGGACCAGATGGCCTGGATGTAGTTGAAGCCGGTGGTGGCGACGAGGTTGGCCTCGATGCCCTGGATGAACTGGTGCGTGCCGGTCACGACGAGCGGCTGCAGGAAGGCCGCGAAGACGAACGCGCCGAAGACGCCCATCTTGTTGTACAGGATGTCGATGACGCCGCCGAGCACGTCGCCGATGAGGTTGCCGAGCGGGCCGAACACGGTGAACAGCGCGATGTTGGCGAGGATCAGCGTGACGGTCGGGACAAAGACGAACGAGACGACCTCGGGGATGACGTCCTGGGCGATCTTCTCGACCTTAGCCATGAACCAAGCGGTCAGGATCGCGGGGAAGACGCCGCCCTGGAAGGCGACCATCGGGATGGCCAGCGGGCCGAAGTTCCAGTACTGGACGCCCGTCGGGTCGAGGACGAAGGTGTTGCGGTTCATCAGGTTCGGGTGAACCATGACGATGCCGACGAGGATGCCCAGGATCGGGTTGCCGCCGAAGCGCTTGACGGCGCTGTACATCACGAGGACGGGCAGGTAGTCGAAGGTGGTCGCGATGATGCCAAAGAAGCTCGCGAGGTTCTTCAGGAACTCGCTGTGGTCAGCGAGGCTGCCCTCCATGCCAAACAGGCCACTGGCGACGATCAGCGACTTCAGGCCGATGATGATTGCCGCGCCGACGAAGGCCGGGATGATGGGGATGAAGATGTCGGAGAAGACCTTGAGGGCGGCGAAGAACTTGCCCTTCTTGCTCGCCTCGGCACCCTTGACCTCGGAGGCGCTGATCTCCTTGACGCCGGTGAGGGCCATGAAGGCGTCATAGACCTTGTTCACGGTGCCGGTGCCGAAGATGATCATGAGCTGGCCGCTGTTGTACAGCACGCCCTTGACGCCGTCGAGCTTCTCGAGCTCGGCCTTGTTGTACTTGGAGGTGTCCTTGAGCACGAGGCGCAGTCGGGTCACGCAGTGCGTGGCGCCCTCGATGTT
This sequence comes from Coriobacteriia bacterium, assembly GCA_003150175.1. Taxonomy (GTDB): domain Bacteria; phylum Actinomycetota; class Coriobacteriia; order Coriobacteriales; family Atopobiaceae; genus Paratractidigestivibacter. The sequence continues at coordinate 27,334 of QAKZ01000061.1, read as the reverse complement.
CTCGACGCCGCCGACGTTGTCGACAACTTGCTGGGATACCGCTTTGTAGTCCATGTTCCTCTCCATTCCTTGTTGCCAGTGTACGGGGACGGACCGGGAAGCGCGCCCCGGGCCGTCAGAGGGGCGTTTTTAGAGCGACGCGATGGTCGCGTTCGCGCACGTGAGGGTGCCGTCGGTGACGGTAAGGGAGACTCCCTGGCCCTTCTTTGCGCAGAAGCGGGCGTTCAGCGCAACGTCGTCCACAAAGACAGTCGCGATGTCGTCGTCCACGACGAGGCGCAGGTGGTGGGTGCCCTCGCCCTTAAAGAAGAGCGGGCGCTCGAGGCCCATGGTGTTGACCGCGAACCACGGGTACTGCGGCGCGGCGGTGAACTCGAGCTTGCCCTCGCGCAGGTTGGCGCGGAACTCGTAGCCCAGACCGGCCTCGGCGTCCTCAGCAAGCTTCACCGAGAAGCCCGCGGCATCGCCGGAAAGCTCGATGTCGGCGTCGAGCAAGTAGGTGGAGCCGGCGTCGGCGCTGAGGACCTTCTCGGCCTTGCCGGAGGCGCAGGAGAGCTCGAAGGGCTCGACGGCCTTGCCCTCGCCGAACGCGGGGACCATGCTGTCGGGGAGCTTGGTGCCCAGGGTGCCGTCAGCGCGCTGGACGATCTCGAGCGGCATGAAGGTGCCGCCCCACAGATAGGAGCTGGGGTCTCCGCCGGCGTCGCGGGTCGGGACCCAGCCGAAGAGCACACGGCGCTCGCCGTCGGAAGCGGTGCGGGCGGCGTAGTAGGCGCGGCCGTCGAATGCGTCGTCGGCAGGGGTGATCCAGGGGCCGTTGATGGAGCGAGACATGCGGTAACGGGTCTTGTTGCCGTCGCTGTACTCAGAGAAGACCAGGTACCACCAGTCGCCGATGCGGAAGAGGTCCGGCATCTCGAACATGGTGTAGAGGCCCGGGTTCCACCAGTCGCCCTGGAACTCCCAGTGCTCGAGGTCCTTGGAGGTGAACTTGACCAGGCGGCCGGTCATGAGGGCCTTATCCTCGCCCGTACGGGTGCCGAGGATGAGCATGTACTCCTGGTTCTCGTCATCCCACAGCACGAAGGGATCGCGCCAGTTGCGGTCGTCGTAGCCCTCCTGCGGCGGGAGGACGGTCTCGGCGATGTTCTTCTCCCACTTGACGGCGTCGTCGCTCGTGGCGTGGAGAAGGACCTGCTTCATGAGGCGGGCGTGGACCTTGTCGCGGTTGCAGCCGGTGTAGAGGGCGTGGTACTTGTCGCCGGCCTTGAAGACGGTGCCGGCGTAGATGTACTGGTCGACGTCCTCGTCGCCGCCGCGCTCGAGGCTCTCGCCGAAGTCCTTGTAGTTCACGAAGTCCTTCGTCGTCGCGAGGGACCAGCCGAAGGGCTCGCCGAAGGGTCCGGGGTTGCGCGTGTCGCGCTGGTGGTAGAGGTAGAACGTGCCGTCCTCGCCGTATGGCATGATGTCGCCTACCCAGATTCCCTCGGGCTGGTAATAGATCTTGTGCATCCGAAGCTTCCTTCCGACAAAGGTTCGTGTGCCTGACGTCTGTAAGGTATGTCAATCGTTTTCATGTGTCAATCGTTTTCATACGGACAAATCCATTTGGTCTGGTCATGATTCTGCAAACGGTTGACATACGCCGGCGAACGGCATCCACCATCACTGGGTGACAGTCATTGCGTGCAGCTTTCTGGGACACCCATCAGCCAGTGACACCCATCGCTGGGTGACAGTCATTGGGCGCAGCATCCATTGCCACACATGCCCGCAGCGCCATCGGGCAGCGCCGCCACCGCTGGACGACGGTCATTGGGTTCAGCACCTATTGCCAAGCGCGCCATCAAACGCGCGATGAGAATTGCGGGGCCGACAAAGCGCGGCGAACGCCCGCGACAAGAAGCCCGCCCCTACGCGGTCTTCCCCACCAGCAGCTCCACGGGAAGCTTCGTGTTCGACTCGGGCTTCTCGCCGTTGACCAGCGCGATCACGGACTCCGCGGCGAGCTCGCCGATGCGGTCGATATCCTGGCGCACGGTCGTCAGATCCGGCATGAAGGTCATCGTGCGGCGCGCGCCGTCGGCACCGACGACCTTGATGTCGTCCGGGGCGGCGAGGCCGCGCTTGCGCATCACGTTGAGGCAGACCGCCGCCATCGTGTCGTCGCCTGCGAAGATCCCGTCGATGTCAGGGTTCTCGGCGAGGATCTGTGCGATCGCGAGCTCCTTCTCGGCGTCGGGCCGGACGAACTCAACCTCGCGGACAAGCGCGGGCAGGCCGGCCGCCGCGACGAGGTCGCGATACGCCTCGGTTCGCTTGTTGCCGGGCATCCTCATGCGGCTGTTGTTGCGCAGGCACAGGATCCGGCGGCACCCGTCGTCGAGGAGGCGCCGCGTGGCGAGCTCGCCCATCCGATAACTGTCACTCGCGACCTGGACGGAGCCTTCACCGAGATCGCAGTCGATTCCCACGAGGCTTAAGCCCATCTCGGCGTACGCCTCGGCACCGATGTTCAGCGAGTTGACGATGACGCCGTCGACCATGTTGCGCCGGAGCATGTCGATGTAGGCGCGCTCGAGGTCGGGACGGCAGGCGCTGTTGCACAGGAGCATCTTGAAGCCGTTCTCGGCAAGCGTGCGCTCGACCGCCTGCACGATCTGGCCGTGGAACGGACTGCTCACAAAGGGGACGATCATGCCGATAAGGTTGAGCCGGCCGTTGAGCATGGCGCGGGCGATGTCGTTGGGCGCATAGTTGATGCGCTCCATCGCGGCGTGGACTTTGTCGCGGGTTTCTTTGCTGATGTAACCGCGGTTATTGAGCACGCGCGAGACCGTCGTCGGCGAGACCCCGGCGACCGCCGCGACCTCTTTGATCCCCGGCTTCGCCGCTTCCTTCGATTGGTTGCCCCCACGTGCCATGACGTCGCCGTCCTCGGTATGTCAATCCTTGCCATAGTTATTCAGCATACCCCAACGGGCGCCCACGGCTTCCCGCTCGCGGAAATCGCCGTGCCGGCAAGAAGCTCGAGACCGTCCAAGCCGCGAGACGCTACTTGTGCGCCCCGGAGTACCGCGCGTACGCATCCGAGATCCCGCGGTCCTTGAGCTGGTCGACGACGTGCACCGCCACATCCTCGCTCGCGTACAGCCCGGCGGTGACGGAGTACCAGGTCTCTTTGTTCAGGTTCCCCCAGTCCGTCGTGCAGACGACGGTCGCGTCGGGGAACCCGGATTTCTGCAGCTCCTCGACCTTGTTCCAGGACGTTTCGGGGTTCTTGCTCGCCATAGCGAACGCGCCCCAGAACGGCGCCGCGCCATTGGGCGCGCCCGAGGACGCGGCGTTCCGCTGGGCATGAGCGGCCTCGTCCTTCGCCTTCTTCGCCTCCTGCTCGGCCCGCTTCTGGGCCTCGGCGGCGTCCTTCGCCTGCTTCGCGGAGACCGCTGCGTCCCTCGAGCTCCTCGCCGCGGAGGCGAGCGCCTTGGCGGTGGTCTCCGAGTCGCAGCCGCCCTGCATCGCGAGCTTCTCGGCGGTATCGAGCTGCTCGTCCGTCACGTCGATGGGGTCGATCTTGTTGCCGAGCTTGATCGCCTCGCCCGAAGATGCGTCGACCTCCTGATCCTTCTCCAAAGAGCTATCCAGCTTAAGCCCGAACGTCGTGCACGGCGTGGCCCACACGGTCCCGTCGTGGCCGAGCGGGGAGCCGGCGAGCCCCAGCTCGTACGACCCCTGGACCAGCTTCAGGCCCTTGCCGTCCGAGTCGACGAACGCGGTCATGTTGACCCGGTTGCCGTCGACGTCGGCCCCCGTCACGCTGACCGGCAGCTTCGACGCGCCCTCGGACGTGTCCCATCCGCCCCCCCATAACGCCGAGAGTCACGGCATGCTCGGAGTGTTTTGCCTCGTAATCAGCCTGTTCCTGCGCAATGCGCTCTTGGTCGGCCCGGTAAACGCCGAAGTAATAGCCCGCTCCCCCGCCGGCCGCGATCACGACGGCGGCAAGAAGTGCGATCGCGACGGCGCGGCGCGTGGCGGGCTTCTTGCCGACGCGGGGCGATGCCGCGGCAGGCGCCTCAGCGGGGGCGGTAAGGCCGGCAGGCGCGGCAGCCGGCATGGCGGCAGTCGCGCCCGCAGTCATCGCGTCGATGCCGTCGGTCAGCGGTGCCCCGCAGTTGGTGCAAAACTCCGCGCCCTCTTCGTTCTCCGCCCCGCATTCCGTGCAGCACATCGGCATCCCTTTCCGCGCCTTATCAGGCCTTCTTCATCATGTACCAAGAAGCCCGCGCCGCGTTGCGCAACATTTCGCGCGCCCCGCCCCTCTTTGCAAAAAATCGGGCTTCCGTTGGCCCGAATGCAAAGAAAGCGGCACTTGTTGGTCCCGCGAGACTCAACAAGTGCCGTTATTTTTGCAAATGGGCCAACGGAAGCCGTTTTCTTTGCAAGAGGCCCAACAAGTGCCGAATTCTTTGCATGAGGCGCAAGGCCGGCGAGCAGGGCTCTCCGGCGCCTCGCCCCTTACCGCCCGCTCTCGCGGACGAGGTCGGCGAGGTGGTCGGCCGCGGCCGCGACGTCGGCGGCGTCGGCTTGCCAGGTCCAGTTGCCCTCGGCCACGCCGGGAACGTTCATGCGCGCGTCGTCGTCCAAGCCGAGCACGTCTTGCAGCTGCATAACGGCAACGTCGGCGTCGGTCGCCAGCACATCGCGGGCGATGCGTCCCGCGAGCTCGCGGGCCTCCTCGCCCTCGACGCCAAAGCGCGACTTGACCCACCCGAGCAGGGTCTGGTTGTCGTGCGTGCCGGCGTAGACGATGGTGCCCGGCTTCGGCTCGTAGCCGCCGCGCACGTCGTTGTCGGCGAACTGCACGACGTCCATGCCCGGGATGCCCGTCTGCGCCACGAGCGCGCGGACGGCGGGCGTGATCACGCCCAGATCCTCGGCGATGAACGGCAGCGGGCCGAACTGCGCATAGGCTGCCTCGAAGAGCGCGGCGCCCGGGCCGAAGTTGAACTCACCCTCGCTGGGCTTCTTGCCCTTGGGGATCGAGTAGTACGAAGAGAACCCGATGAAGTGATCCAGGCGCACGTAGTCGTACACATCGAATGCACGGCTGAAGCGGCAGAGCCACCAGCCGTATCCCTGCTCGGCCAAGACATCCCAACGGTAGGTCGGGTTGCCCCAGAGCTGCCCCTCAGGCGCGAAGGCGTCGCCGGGCGCGCCGGCCTGGGCGCCGGCGTAGCCGTCGTCATCGAGGTTGAAGATGTCCGGCTCGGCCCACACGTCGGCGGAGTCGCCGCTCACGTACATGGGCATGTCGCCCACGATGGCGATACCGCGGCTGTTCGCGTACTCGCGCAGCTCGGCCCACTCGCGCTCGAACTCGAACTGCAGCTTCGCGTGCTTGAGCACACCAGCCTTGAGCTTGGGGTCCTCGGCGAGCTCCGGCGAGAAGCTCCGGTACTTGGCCGGCCACTTCTGCCACTCGACGGGCCCGAGCAGGTCCTTGATCGCCATGAAGCACGCGTAGCTCGTGAGCCAGTACTCGTTCGCCTCGCAGAACTCGCGGAACTCGCGGGTCTTCTCGCAGCCCTTGAGCGCGGCGAGGGTCTTATCGATACCCTTCTCGAGCAGCGCGGTGTTGCCCGCGAAGGCGCCGAGGCCCGCGTACGGGGAGCCGAAGCTGTCGGGCGGGGTCACGGGGAGCACCTGCCAGTAGCGCACGCCGGCGTCGGCGAGCCAGTCCACGAACTTCTTTGCCGGGGCACCCAGGGTACCGGGCTTGCCGCCGTTGGGGATGGAGGTCACGTGGCACAGCACGCCCATGCCGCGCTCGAGCGGCTTCTGGAGACGAATCTTCTTGTGGAAGTGCAGGATGGCGGTGCCGAGCGGCCACAGGAAGACCTCTGCCTGGCCGTGGTCGACCTTGGGCGCGTTGCCGCTCACCACGTCGCTCACGGCCTCGTCGACCATGGGCACACGCACGGTGCGCGAGTCGTGGAGGCCGGCGTTGACGAGCACGCAGACCTGGCTGCCGTCCTTGCCGCGGCGCCAGAAGCCGAACACGCCGTGCCCGCTGCTAAAGGGCTCGAACTCGCCGTCGGTGAGCACCGGCAGCGTCTTTCGGATGGCGATGGCGTTGCGGAATATGTTGAAGCAGTCGCGACGACCTCCGCCCCACGGGAAGGTCGCGCGGTTATACGGGTCGCGCAGGCCCTCGAGGCCCAGCTCATCGCCGTAGTACACGCACGGCACGCCGGGCAGCGTCATCTGCAGCAGCACAGTGAGCCACAGGCGGCTCATGGCAAGAGACGCCTGGCCCGTGTCGAGGTGGAACGTCTCGCGCTCGTCCTCGGTCATCGAGTCGGGGTCGGGCGCGCCTCCGAGCACCGTGTAGAGGCGCTCGCGGTCGTGGCTGCCCAGCAGGTTGAGCGAGCTGTAGAACGCGTCGCGCGGGTAGTTCTCGCGCAGCTGCTCCAGGCGGGCGGCCAGCTCGTCGGCGCCGATGTGGCCGCAGACGTAGTCAAGAAGCCCCGTGCGCAGCGGGTAGTTCATCACGCCGTCGAGCTCCTTGCCCTGGAAGTACTGGCGGAGCTTGCCGTAGGCGAGCTTATTCGACGCGTCCTCCCACACCTCGCCGATGAGCACGGAGTCGTCCTTCTCGGCCACCGCGGCGGCCTTGATCTGGGCGATGAACTCGTCGGTGAGCTCGTCGGCCACGTCCATGCGCCAGCCGCGCGCGCCGGCGCGCAGCCATTTGCGGACGACGCCGTCCTTGCCGCACACGAGCTCGTGGAATGGCTCGCAGTCGTCGCGGTAGCTCGGCATGTCCTGGTTGCCCCACCAGCCGGCGTAGGTTCCGTCCTCGTTGAAGGTGAACCAGTCGGCGTAGGGCGACTCGGCGCCGTCCTCGTGGGCCTGCCAAGCGCCGGCGTCCGGGTAGTTCTCGTCTCGGTTGAAGTACACCGAGTCTCGGCCGCAGTGGTTCCACACGCCGTCAAGAATCACCGAGATGCCCATCTCGGCAGCCTCGTCGCACAGGCGCCCAAAGTCCCTCTCGGTACCCAGCATCGGATCGATGCGCAGGTAGTCGGCCGTGTCGTAGCGGTGGTTGCTCTGCGCCTCAAAAATCGGGTTGAGGTAGATGACGGTCACGCCCAGGCCCTTGAGGTAGCCGAGCTTCTCGCGGATGCCCTCGAGGGTTCCGCCGTAGAAGTCCCAGCGCGCGATCCCCAGGTCGGTTTCGGACTTGCGCTTGTACGTGGGGGCGGTGTCCCAATCCTCCACGAGCACGCGCTCGGGGCCGTTGCGGTGTGCCGCGAGCGCAGCCTCGGCTTGCTCGCGCCAACCCTCCCCGCGCGCGAAGCGATCGGGGAACACCTGGTAGACGATGCCCTTCTTGTACCAGTCGGGCTGCGTCGCGCGCGGCTCGAACACGGTGATCTGGAAAGAAGGCGGGTCCCCGTAGGCGAAGGCGCCCTCGCCGGTGGTCCAGCCGGGCTTGGCGCCGTAGCGCCACACCGCCCCGTCGGAGGCCTCGATGTCGAAGCTGTACCACACGACGCCCGTCTCGGCAGGCTTATAGTCCACCGAGAAGTGCAGGTGGTCGCCCGCAGACGTCCCCTTCATCTCGATAAGCTGCTCGCCGTGGGCATCGGTCCACACCCTCAGCGTGCAGAACGTGACGTCGTCGTCCCAGATATCGATGCCCAACGTGACGACGCCGCCCAGTTGGGCGGCGCCGAATGGAGTTCTGTACTCCTTCTCTGAGGTTACGTGCCTAGCTCTCAAAGAATTACCTATCTCTTCTCTTGTTGTAACGAATGATCTCCGGGTGGAGCCAGTGGTAGATGTCCATGTAGTCGTTCGCGGCTCGACGCCAGCTGAAGTCGGTGGACATCGCGTTGTTCACGAGCTTATCCCAAGCTTGCTTGTCCGTCCAGAAGATCTCGCAGGCGCCCAGCAGGGTGTCGGCCATCTCGTCGGCGTTCATGTTCGCGAAGCTGAAGCCCGTGCCCTCGCCCGTGAACTTGTTGTACGGGGCGACGGAGTCGCGCAGGCCGCCGGTCTCGCGCACCACAGGAAGGGTGCCGTAGCGCATGGCGATCATCTGAGAAAGGCCGCACGGCTCGAACTCGGACGGCATGAGCAGCATGTCGCCGCCGGCGTACATGCGGTGCGAGAGCGCGTTGTCGAAGGCGATGCGCGCGCACATCTTGCCGGGGTACTTGGACTGGAAGTAGCGGAAGGCGTTCTCGTGGTCCGCGTCGCCGGTGCCCAGGATGGCGACCTGGACGCCGCGCTGCATGAGGTGGTCCATCGCGTAGCGGACGAGCCCGAGGCCCTTCTGGTCGGTCAGGCGGCCGATGCTCACGACGAGCGGGCGGGTCGGGTCTTGGTCGAGCCCGAGCTCCTCCTGGAGCGCGCGCTTGCACTCGGCCTTCTGCTCCATGTCGTTGATGGAGTAGTTCGCCGGGATCATCGGGTCGGACGCGGGGTTCCAGATGGTCTGGTCGATACCGTTGAGGATGCCGGAAAGGACGTTCGCGCGGCGGCGGAAGATCCCGTCCATGCCCTCGCCGTAGAACGGCATCTTGAGCTCATTGGCGTAGCTCGGGCTCACGGTGGTGATCCAGTCCGAGTAGCACAGGGCGCCCTTCATGTAGTTGATGGAGTCCTTGTCGCAGCGGAGCTGGTCGCGGGCGGCGGGGATGTGGCCCAGGCCGAGGATCTCGGTGAGGATCTTGTCACCGTACTGGCCCTGGAACTTGACGTTGTGGACGGTGAAGACGGTCTTCACGTTGTTGCACTGGGGCACGTCGCGGTAGAACTCGCGCAGGAAGACGGGGCACAGGGCGGTCTGCCAGTCGTTGCAGTGCAGCACATCGCACTCGAGCTCGGGGACCTTGGCGATGGCCTCGCAGATGGCCTTCGCGAAGTACGCGTAGCGCTCGCCGTCGTCGAAGTAGCCGTAGAGCTTGTCGCGGCCGAAGTAGTCCTTGTTGTCGATGAAGTAGAAGTCCAGCCCCTGCAGGGTGACCTTCTCGATGCCGCAGTAGATGTTGCGCCAGGCCAGGGGCACGTAGAAATCGGCCACGTGCTTCATCTGGTCCTTGTACTGCTGCGGGATGGTGGCGTAGAGCGGGGTGATCACGGCGGCGCGGGCGCCCGCGTGCTTGAGGGCACGCGGCAGCGAACCCGCCACGTCCCCGAGGCCGCCCGTCTTTGAGAACGGTACGGCCTCGGAGCCCGCGAACAGCACCCTCATCTTTCTGCGCTTGGCGGAAGTTGACATGTTCTGTTCGCTTTCTGTTTGGTGCTAGTCGCGGCTCTTCTCTTTGACGAGGACGTCGTCGGGGGTGCCGCGCAGCTCCGTGCCGGCAGGCACGGTGTTGCCGCGGTCGACGATGGCGTTCTCCACGCGGGCGCCGCTCTTCACGATGCAGCTCTGCATCACGATGGAGTTGCGCACGGTCGCGCCGGCCTCGACGATGACGCCGCGGCCGAGGATGGAGTCGCTCACGGCGCCGTAGATGCGGCAACCGGAGGAAATGCGGGAGTTCTGGACGCGCGAGCCGATCTCGAATTTCGCGGGAGGCGTGTCGTGGGCCTTCGTCTTGATGAAGCGGTCGGCCGGGAAGACCTCGTCGGAAACCCTCGGGTCGAGGAAGTCCATGTTGGCGGCGAAGTAGTCCTTCTTGTTGAAGATGGGCGCGACGTAGCCGTCGTAGTTGAAGGTCTGGACGTTCACGCGGCCGAAATCGCCGGCCATCGCCTCAAAGAGGTCGAGGTAGTCGGTGGGCGCGTACCAGTCGAACATGTCGAGCAGCAGCGAGCGGCTCATGATGAAGGTGTCGAGGAACGCAGTGTCGCCGAAGTTCACGCCGTTGCGGATACCGGTCACGCGGTTGCCCTCGACGTTGAAGGCGACGACGTCCTCGTTGGCCTTGGGCGCCACGTTGGTGAGGACGGTGATGTCCGCACCGGAGTTGACGTGCGCCTGGTAGAGTGCCTCGAAGTCCATGTTGTACACGAAGTTCGCGGACGAGAAGATCACGTAGTCGGCCGTGGAGCGCATGAAGTAGACCTTGTTGTGCACGAGGTCGCGCAGCAGGAAGCGCGCGCCGGTGCGGGAGGTGCCGAAGGCGCTGCCGGGCAGGATGAACAGGCCGCCGTTCTTGCGGTCCAGGTCCCAATCCTTGCCGGACTCGACGTGGTCGACCAGCGAGCGGTAGTTGTACGGCATGATCATGCCCACGGTGCGGATGCCGGCGTTGACGAGGTTCGACAGCGGGAAGTCGACCAGGCGGTAACGACCGAAGAACGGCATTGAGGCGATGGGGCGGGTCTCAGCCAGGGGACCGGTGGCCTTGGCTGAGTAATTGCAGGTGATGAGGCCAATGACCTTTTGCATGATTAGTTGTCCCCCTTCCCGACAACGACGTCGTTGCCGATGACGGCGGTGTCCTTCGTCGTGTCGATGGAGCCGAGGTTGACGTTCTCCTCGACCACGGCGTTCTCGCCGAGGATCGCGCGCACCACGTGCGCGCCGTCCTTGACCACGGCGCCCGGGAGCAGCACGGAGTCGACGACGGTCGCGCGCTCGCCGATGTAGGCGTCGGTCGAGATGATCGAGTGCTGAGCCTTGCCGAAGATGCGGCAGCCGTTGGAGACGAGGCAGTCCTCGACCTCGCCGTTGCGGCCCACAAATGAAGGCGGGCGCGTGGAGGCGTTGGACATGATGGGGAACTCGTCGTCGTAGATGTCGAACGCCGGGTTCGGGCCGAGCAGGTCCATGCTCGTCTCGTGATAGCTGGAGATGGTGCCGACGTCGCGCCAGAAGCCGTTGAACTCGTAGGTGTACAGGCGCTTGCCGTCGCCGAGGAGCTTCGGGATGATGTTCTTGCCGAAGTCGTGCTCAGAGGTTTGGTCGACGGCGTCCTCGCGAAGGGCCTCGAGGAGAAGGTCGGTCGTGAAGATATAGATGCCCATGGAGGCGAGGTTGGAGTCGGGCTTCTTGGGCTTCTCGGTGAACTTGGTGATGCGGCCCTCGTCATCGGCGGTGATGATGCCGAAGCGGGACGCCTCCTCCCAAGGCACGGGCATGACGGCGATGGTCAGGTCCGCGTTGTTCTTCTTGTGCGTGGCGAGCATGTCGGCGTAGTCCATGCGGTAGAGCTGGTCGCCCGAGAGGATGAGCACATACTCGGGGTCGTTCTGCTCGATGTAGCCGATGTTCTGCGTCACGGCGTCAGCGGTGCCCTCGTACCAGGCGCCGCCGGTCTGCGTCGCGTACGGCGGCAGGATGGAGACCCCGCCGTCGCGCTCGTCGAGGTTCCACGCCTCGCCGGTTCCGATATAGCTGTGCAGCAGGTACGGGCGATACTGCGTCAGGACGCCCACCGTGTTCACATTAGAGTTGGCGCAGTTGGAGAGCGCGAAGTCGATGATGCGGAACTTGCCACCAAACGACACCGCGGGCTTTGCTACGTTACTCGTCAGCGCACCGAGCCTGCTTCCTTGCCCACCAGCAAGGAGCATTGCAATGCACTCCTTTTTGCTCATTCCCCCACTCCTTTCGGCCAAACAGACGATCGGGGGACGGAGGCCCCGTCCCCCGACCAGCTAACTAAGCATCAATGTGCCAGATATCAGCCTCGTATTCGGCGATAGTTCTGTCACTGGAGAAGAAACCCGCCTTAGCGGTATTGTGCAGGGCGGCCTTGTTCCAGGCGCGGCGATCGGCGTAGCCCTTCGTGAGCTCCTCCCAGGCCTGGACATAGGCATGGAAGTCGCCCATGACCAGGTAGGGGTCGTTCTCGACCATAAGGTGGTCGTGGACGCTCTCGAAGTTGCCGGAAAGGCCCGCGAGGGTGCCGTCGACGAGCTGGTCGACGATACGGCCGAGACGGTCGCGGTCGGCGTTGTAGCGGTCCCAGGCGTAGTAGGTGCCGGACGCCTGGAGCGCCTCGACCTCCTCGGTCTTCATGCCGAAGATCTTGATGTTCTCGGGTCCGACGAGCTCGGAGATCTCGACGTTGGAGCCATCGAGGGTGCCCAGGGTCAGGGCGCCGTTCATCATGAGCTTCATGTTCGAGGTACCGGAGGCCTCGGTGCCCGCGAGGCTGATCTGCTCGGAGATGTCGGCGGCAGAGTAGATGTACTGCGCGTTCGAGACGGCGAAGTTCGGGACGAAGGCGACCTGGATCTTCTGGTTCACGCGCGGGTCGTTGTTGACGACGTCGGCAAGGGAGTTGATCAGTCGGATGACCTCCTTGGCGAAGGCGTAGCTCTGCGCCGCCTTGCCCGAGAAGATGAAGGCCGTGGGCTGCGGGTCGAAGTTCGGGTCATCGAGGATGCGGTTGCGAAGATCGAGGATCTTGAAGACCGAGAGCAGCTGGCGCTTATACGCGTGGAAACGCTTGACCTGCACGTCGAAGACCATGTTGGTGTCCAGGACGGTGCCGGAGGTCTCCTTGATGTAGGCGGCAAGGCGCTCCTTGTTCTCCTTGCGGGCGACGTCCATGGAGTCCAGGAAGTCGACGTCGGACTCGAAGGGGACGAGCTTCTCGAGCTCGTTGGCGTCCGAGAGCCAGCCGTCGCCGATGGCGTCGGTGATGAGCTTGGAGTAGGCAGGGTTCGCCTCGCGCAGGAAGCGGCGGTGGGTCACGCCGTTGGTCTTGTTGTTGAACAGCTCGGGCTCCAGGCGCGCGAAGTCCTTGAAGGTCTCGCGCTTGAGGATGTCGGAGTGAAGGGCGGAAACGCCGTTGACCGAGTGGCTGAAGATGATGGAGAGGTTCGCCATGCGCACCTTGCCGTCCCAGAGGATGGCGGTGTTGCGCAGGACGTCGGTCCAGGAGGAGCCGTCCTCGCCGAGCTTCTCGGAAAGGCCATCGCGCCAGCGGCGGTCGATCTCCTCGATGAACATGTAGAGGCGCGGCAGGAGGCTGCGGAAGGTGTTGATGGGCCACTTCTCGAGCGCCTCGGGCATGACGGTGTGGTTGGTGAAGCTCACGGTCTCGTGGACGATCTCGAAGGCCTCGTCGAAGTCCACGCCCTTCTCGTCGACCAGAATGCGCAGCAGCTCAGGGCCGCACATGGCGGGGTGGGTGTCGTTGGTGTGGACGCTGACGCGCTTGCCGAGGTTCGCCCAGTCGGGGCCGAAGTCCTTCTCGTAGGAGCGCAGGATGGTCTGCAGGCCCGCGGAGACGAAGAGGTACTCCTGCTTCAGGCGCAGCAGGCGGCCGTGCTCGCCGGCGTCGTTGGGGTAAAGGATGGTCGAGATGGCCTCGACGTCGGAGCGGAACTTGTTGGCCTTGGCGTAGTCGCCGTCGTTGAAGGCGTCGAGGTCGAAGTTCTCCTCGGCGGGCTCGGCGCTCCAGAGGCGAAGCTTGTTCACGACCTTGCCCTCGAAGCCGATGACGGGCACGTCGTACGGGACGGCGCGGACGAGGTCGCCGCCCTCCTCGGTGAACCAGAAGTTGCCCTTCTCGTCCTCGTGGCGGACGACGTGGCCGTTGAAGCGGACGGTGACGGCAGAGGCGTCCTTGCGGGTCTCCCAGGGGAAGCCGTTGGCGAGCCAGTTGTCGGTGCGCTCGACCTGGCGGCCGCCCTCGATGTCCTGGTGGAACAGGCCGTAGCGGTAGCGCATGCCGTTGCCGTAGCCGGCCATGCCGTTGTGCGCCATCGAGGCGAGGAAGCACGCGGCCAGGCGGCCAAGGCCGCCGTTGCCGAGGCCGGGGTCGACCTCCTGGCGGCAAACAGCGTCGAGGTCGGAGCCCATATCCTTCATGGCATCGGCCACGAGGTCGCGGATACCGTAGTTGATGAGGTAGTTGTCGAGGAGCGGGCCGATGAGGAACTCGAGGCTGAAGTAGTAGACCTTCTTCTCGTCCTTCGAGTGGCTCACGGGCAGCTGCGCGTTGCCCTTGGACGCGATGAGACGGGCGAGGACCTGGAACTGCTCGAGCTCGCTGCACTGGTCGAACGTCTTGCCGAGCTCAGACTGGCAAGCCGCGCGGTACTGGGCCTCGAAGTCCTTCTTGTCCTTAAAGATCTCCTGGTAATTCGCCATTCTTTTCCCCTTCTAGGCGATCAGAACACAACAGCAGAGCAACGTGCCCCGGCCGTGGGACGGCTGGGCAGGGTAGGGGCCGCTTGTGCGGCGGCCCCTGTGATTTTACATCGGTTTATTTGGCAGCGGCGGAAGCCTTAACGGCCTTCTTACCCGCGGGCGCCTTGGCCTTTGCTGCAGCGGCGGTCTTGACAGCGGCTTTGACCGGGGATTTCTTTGCTGCGGGCCTGGCGGTCGCCTTCGCGGCGGGCGCCTTCTTCGCGGCGGGCTTCTTTGCCGAGGCCTTCGCGGCCGGCTTTGCGGCGGCCTTCACGGCCTTTTTCGGCTTGGCTTGCCTGGCGACCTTCTTGAGCACAACGCCCGCCAGTGGCGGGATGCGCAGGACGATGGACTGCTCGCGACCGTTCCAGGCCACGTCCTCGCAGGGGATGCGCCCCTCGTTGAGCACGCCGGAGCCGCCGAACTCCACGGCGTCGGAGTTGAACTTCTCGGCGTAGTAGCCCCACTCGGGCACGCCGAGGCGGAAGTCCTCGCGGGCGTTGATGTCGAAGTTGATGAGGATCACGAGCTCATCGTCGGGATCGTCGCCGCGGCGGACGAAGCTGACAATGGACTGGTCGGCGTTGTCCGCGTCGATCCACTCGAAGCCGTCGGACTGGTAGCCGCGCTGCCACAGGGCCGCGTTCTTGTTATAGAACTTATTCAGCGCCTCGATGTAGACCTGCTGGTTGCGATGAGCCTCAAAGTCCTCGGTGAGGAAGTACTGGATGCCCTCGTAGTAGCGCCACTCGATGTACTGGCCGATCTCGTTGCCCATGAAGTTGAGCTTACCGCCGGCATGGGTCATCTGGTAGAAGGCGAGCGCGCGCAGGCCGGCGAACTGGCGCCACCGGTCGCCCGGCATGCGGGTGATGAGCGAGCACTTGCCGTTGACGACCTCATCATGCGAGAGCGGGAGCACGAAGTTCTCGTTGAACTGGTACATCGTGGAGAACGTGATCATGCGGTGGTTGCCCGGGCGCCACGGGAAGTCGGTCTGCATGTAGTGCAGGGTGTCGTTCATCCAGCCCATATCCCACTTGAAGTGGAAGCCAAGGCCGCCGTCCTCGGGCGGGTAGGTCACGAGCGGCCAGGCGGTGGACTCCTCGGCGATCATCATGACGTCGGGGTGCAGCTCGCCCATGGTCGTGTTCGTCTGGCGGATGAAGGCGGAGGCGTCGAGGTTCTCCTCGGTGCCGAGCTTGTTGAAGCGCTTCTGGCTCGGGTCGTCGATGCCGAAGTTCATGTAGAGCATCGAGCTCACGCCGTCCATGCGGATACCGTCGATGTGGTAGGTCTCGACCCAGTAAAGGGCGTTCGAGACGAGGAAGCTGCGGACCTGCGGGCGGGAGTAGTCGAACTTGTGGGTGCCCCAGTTGGGGTGGATCTCGTGCTCATAGAGCATCTCGCCATTGAAGGTTGCCAGCCCATGGGCGTCGGCGCAGAACCCGCCGGGGACCCAGTCCATGATCACGCCGATGCCGGCCTTGTGGCACGCGTCGACGAAGTGCATGAGCTGCTGGGGGTTGCCGTAGCGGGAGGTCGGCGCGAAGTAGCCGGTGGGCTGGTAGCCCCACGACCCGTCGAAGGGGTGCTCCGAGAGGGGCAGGACCTCGATGTGGGAGTAGCCCATCTTCTTCACGTAGGCGACGAGCTCCTTCGAGAGGTCGTCATAGGTGTAGAAGGTGCCGCGCTGCGCGGGGAAGGGGTCGCCGGGGCCCGGCCAGGTGCCGTCCTCGCGGGGCTCGCCCTGCGGCTCGTCGCCGTGGCGCTTCCAGCTGCCGAGATGGACCTCAAAGATGTTGAGCGGGCTCTTGAGCATCGGGCGCTGGGCGCGCTCGGCCAGCCAGGCGTCGTCCTTCCAGTCGTAGCCGGAGAGGTCGGCCGTGCGGGAGGCGGTTCCCGGGGGCAGCTCAGAGAAGAACGCATACGGGTCTGCCTTGTAGATCTTCTCGCCGTCGTGCGAGACGAGGAGGTACTTGTAGAGCTGACCCTCGACGACGCCGGGGATGAAGCCTTGCCACACGTCGCCGTGCTCGGACCTGGACAGAGGGTTCGCGCCCTCGTCCCAGCCGTTGAAGTCGCCGATCACGTGGACCGACTGCACGTGCGGGGCCCACACGGCGAAGTGGTAGCCCGTAGCGCCGTCGTCCGCCTTTGCGGGGTGGGCGCCGAGCTTCTCGTAGCTGCGGTACCACTTGCCGTTTCCGAGCAGATACACATCATCATTGCTGAGGTAGAGGCTGCTGTCGAGGGTGTCCATCGAACGCTCCTGTCGCTTATCCCTTGCCGCGGCGGATCGAATGCGCCGCGGCTCCCATCGCGTTTTGACACACAGTCAGTTTTACCAGTTCCCTCCACGGTTCGTCCACACGAATCCGCGAGTGAGCGAGCGGGCCGGTGGGCGTAGGCGCCGGCGCGCTCACGAACAGACTCGGCTCGCGCAAAAAAGAAGGGCGACCGCGGTGGGCGGTCGTCCTTTTTTCCGAGTCGGTGATGCTAGGGCGCCGATTAGGCGTTGGCGAGGGCCTGGTCGAGGTCGGCGATGATGTCGTCGACGTTCTCGATGCCGATGGAGAGGCGGATGAGGTCCTCAGAGAGGTGAGCGGCCTTGAGCTGCTCGGGGGTGAGCTGGGAGTGCGTGGTCGAGGCGGGGTGGATGATGAGGGACTTGGCGTCGCCCACGTTGGCCAGGTGCGTGAAGAGCTTGACGTTGTCGACGACCTTCAGGCCGGCGTCGCGGCCGCCCTTGACGCCGAAGACCACCACGCCGCCGAAGCCGTTGTGCAGGATGCGCGAGGCGACCTCGTGGGACGGGTCGTTCTCCAGGCCGGAGTAGCGGACCCAGCTGACCTTCGGGTGGCTCTCGAGGAACTTGGCGACGGCCAGGGCGTTGTCGCAGTGGCGCTGGACGCGCAGGGACAGCGTCTCGATGCCGAGGCCGATGAGCTGCGCCGCGTACGGAGAGAGCGTGGGGCCGAAGTCACGGAGCTTGTTGGCCAGAACACGGGTCGAGAAGGGCGCGGCCGGCGCGGCGTCGGCAAAGACGGCGCCATGGTAGGAGGGGTCGGGCTCGGTGAGGGTCGGGAACTTGCCGGGGGTCTTCTTCCAGTCGAACTTGCCGGTGTCGATCACGGCGCCGCCGAGCGTCGCGCCGTGGCCGGCGATCCACTTGGTCAGCGACTCGATGACGACCGCGGCGCCGTCATCGGCCGGGCGGTAGAGGTAGGGCGTGGCGAAGGTGTTGTCGACGTAGACCGGCACCGGCTCCTTGAGGGAGTTGGCGGCCTCGACGATGGCGGGGACGTCGGCCACGTCGACGAGCGGGTTGCCGATGGTCTCGACGTACCAGAGCTTGGTGTTCTCCTTGGTGGCGGCGACGAAGGCGTCGATGTCGTTGTTCTCGACGAAGGTGGTCTCGACGCCGAGGTCGCCTAGGGTGTGCAGGAAGATGTTCCAGGTGCCGCCGTAGAGCGAGTCGGAGGCGACGATGTGGTCGCCGGCGCCGACGAGGTTCGTGAGGGCGAGGATCTCGGCCGCGTGGCCAGAGGCGACGGCGACGGCGCCGGTCGCGCCTTCGAGCGCGGCGACGCGGGCCGCGATGGAGTCGGTGGTGGTGTTGGTCAGACGGCCGTAGACGTTGCCGGGCTTCTCGAGCGCGAACTTGGCGGCGCCGTCCTCGGCGGAGTCGAACTGGAACGCGGCCGAGGCGTAGATGGGCAGCGCGGCGGAGCCAGTAACGGGGTCGGGGGCGAGGCCTGCGTGGATCTGGAGGGTGTCGAAGTGCTTGGCGGGGTCCTGGGCGAAGGTGGGATCGAGCTGGAACGGCATTTGGGGCTTCCTTTCGTTGGCGTCGCGCGGGGCGGCGGCGAGGGTGTTTTTCGTCGGGGTTGCTTTACGGCTATGAATACTAGGCCGCGGGCTGGCGGGGGCGTAGCCCCCTGATTTCGTGGATTGGTTATCGGTCGAGGCGATATCCCGGTTTGCTCGGGCAGCGATATAGCAGCTGTACTGCCTACAATTCGGAAGAAGCCCAGCTATGGGAGCCACAACCCGTCTGAGGCGCGGCAGAAGCCCTCGGCGGCGAGCTCGGACATGAGCTCCGCGGCCAGCGCATCGTCGAGCTCGATGCCCTCGGCGCGCACGGCAGCGACCAGCTCGCCCATGCCGGCGCCTTCGCGGCGGGCCAGCAAGGCGCGCACGAGCGCGGCTCGCTTCTGGCGCCTCGAGCCCTCGAAGCGGGATTGCTTGGCGTGCGCCCGCGAGCGGCGCGAGGGGTTCGCGACCGTCCGCTTGAGGTACGCGCCGTAGTCGAGCATCGCGTAGTACCAGCTGCGCGGGTCGTCGGCCGGGTCGTCGGCGAAGCCGCCGTCGGGCGGGCAGGTCGCCTCGGCCAGTTCCGCGAGCTCGCGATCGGGCACGTCCTCGCGCCCGGGAAGAAGCTCGTGGAGCAGCACCGTGCGCACATTCGTCTCGAGATACACGCCGTGGAGGTCGAAGGCGAAGGCGCGGATGCCGGCCGCCGTCGCGGGGCCGATGCCCGGAAGCGCGCGCAGCTCGCGCTCGCCGCGCGGGAACTCCCCTCCTGCCTCGAGGACCACCTGCGCCGCGCGATGCACCGCGAGCGCCCGGCGGTTATAGCCGAGGCCCTGCCACTCGTCGAGCACGTCGGCCGCGTCGGCGGCGGCCAGGTCGGCAACGCGGGGGAACCGTGCAAGCCAACGCTGCCAGCGGCCGTCCACGCGGCTCACCTGCGTCTGCTGCAGCATGACCTCGCTGATCCAGATCTCGTAGGGGTCTCGCGTGCGGCGCCACGGCAGGTCGCGGTAGAGCTCGCTCCCCTGCTCGCGGACCTTCTCGCGGAAGTCGGAAAGAGGCGTCAGGGCATCGTCTGTCGCCACCCCGGCGTCTGATGAAGTCCCGTCGCCGAGCGCAACCACATTACCCTCGGCGAGCAGGGCAGGCGCGCTGTCCCGCCGGCTTATTTGTCCCAATCCAGGATCTCCCAGCCATTCTTCTTTGCGATGGACTTGAGCGTCTGGCCGGGACACACGGCGAACGCCTCGCCCGCGCGGGAAAGAAGGTCCTCGTCGCTGTGGTGGTCGCCGTACGCATAGGCAAGCCGCCACGCGCCCGCGCCGAAGCGATCGTCGCACCAGCGCTCCACGGAGCGGTACTTCTCGGCACCGGCGACGACCGTTCCCTCGACCCGGCCGGTGTAGCGGCCGTTCGCGTCGCGCTCCATCTGCGTGGCCAGCACTGCGTCGACCCCGAGCACCTCGGCGGCCGCCCCCGCGATCACGTCGAACGTCGCCGAGACGAGCAGCGTGACGCAGCCCTCCTCGCGGCGCCGGGTCACCTCGGCGATTGCGGCGGATCGGTACTTCTTGCCCAGGACCTCGTCATGGAAGGCCCGCATGACCTCGGCGATGCGCTCGGGGGTCATCTCGCCCAAGGCGCCGAACACGAGCTCGCGTGCCTCGTCCTGGCGGTACGGGAGGTGCAGCTTGTAGCGCGCCCCCCACCAGCCGAGGCGCAGCGCGCGCGGCAGCGACATCATGCCGTGGGTGAGGAGGTAGGTGGTAAAGAGGGAGCCGGACTGACCGTCGATGCACGTGCCGTCGTAGTCGAAGACCGCGATCTGCTTGATATCTGCGGTAGTGCTTGCCTGCATGTGCTGGCCCCGTCCTCCTGCATACATAATGGCGCTATGATACCGCGCCCGGGTTCGCTCAACGTAAGTCATGGGCGATAAGGCAGACCGTCGAGCTCCACGAAAAAGGACCCTCCGAAGAGGGCCCTCATCTGTGCAATGGCGGGATGTAAGGGACTCGAACCCTCGACCTCCGACGTGACAGGCCGGCGCTCTAACCAGCTGAGCTAACACCCCGTGCGCCTTGCGCGAGGAATAGTATTGCATGGCTCGCGCCCGTTTGTCTAGTAGGAATTTTAAAAAAGTTTTGGCGAACGAGAAAACAGGACCGCGACGTGCGTAAACGCCCTCCTAAGCCATACGAGCGACGAAGAAAGACATGGGCGGACGCCCCTGAAGAGGCATCCGCCCATGCCAGGCGATTCTTGGCCGGGGCCAACCTTAGAGCGACACGTTCGTCGTGGCGCCCGTGGAATCGGTGACGACGATGGTCGTGCCGTTGAGCTCGGCCGAGGTGATGGAGCCGAAGCCATGGACCAGGTTGCCGTCGGCGTCCGCGACCTGAACGGGCACCGAGCCGTCGGCTGGCCTGTAGGCGATGACGTCCCAGCCGTCCTCCAGGCTCTCGGGAATCACGAGCACGCCGTTGCACTGGATCAGGCCGGAGGGCTTGCCGGAGAGGCGGATGCCCTGCGTGCCGCCATCGATGAAGTTCTCCTCGCCGTTGGCGAGCACGGCCCACGCGCCGTCCTCGGCCTGACCGAGCGTGTATGCCACGCCGTGGATGGTCACCGACCCCTCCTCGCCCGGCTGCGACTGGGCGGGCTCATCGGTCTGGGCGAGGTCCTGGCTCTGCTGGGGCTTCTCGGGCTCCGGCGTGAGCGCCGCCGTCGCGCAGCGGACGATGAAGAAGAGGAGCACGAGCGCGAGGATCGCGCAGCCCACGATGATGAAGATGTTCTTGTTCGTGCGCTCCGGGCCGGAGTCCTCGGCGACGGTCCCCTCCTCGGAGCCCAGGCGTTTGCTCGCGCGGGCGGCGGAAGCGGAGAGCTTGTCGGACGAGTGGCGCTTGCGGAAGCGCTTCTCGGCGTTGACACGGGCCAGGTCGGCCGCGTGCGCCGCGTTCTTTCGCGTGGTGACCTCGGCGCCCTGGCCGGCATGGAGCGTGGTGATCTTCGAGGGGTTGACGTCGCTGGGTCGCGACTTCTCGTCACTGTACGGCATGGTTATCGGGTCCTCCCGTCGCGCCCGGCGGGCGCGCTGTGTTTGAGCTGCGTTTGCAGAGAGTATACCCCGGGCAATAAGCCGAGAAGGGCGCGGACTTGGCGCGGCGGCGCGCGGAGCCCTTGCCCGTCCCCGAGCTCGTGAGATTCCGGCTAGAGCTCGCGGCGGGCCTCGATGGCGCGCCCGAGGGTGACCTCGTCGGCGTACTCGAGGTCGCCGCCCACGGGCAGGCCGCTCGCAAGGCGCGTAACGCGGATGCCGAGCGGGTGGATCTGGCGGGCCAGGTAGGTCGCGGTCGTCTCGCCCTCGACGTCGGGGTTCGTGGCCAAGATGACCTCGCCGACCTCGTCGGACGCCAGGCGGGCCAGGAGCTCGCGGACGTGCAGCTGGTCGGGACCGATCTTGTCCATCGGGCTGATGACGCCGCCGAGCACGTGGTACAGGCCGCGATACGTGCCCGTGCGCTCGATGGCCTGCACGTCGCGCGGCTCGCCGACGACGCAGATGGTCGAGCGGTCGCGGCTCGGGTCCTCGCAGACGTCGCATTTCTCGCGCGTGGCGTAGCTGAAGCACACCGGGCAGAAGTGGACCTGCTGCTTGACCTCGAGGATCGCGTTGGCGAGGCGCCGCGCCTCCTCGGCATCCGCCTCGAGCAGGTAATACGCGATGCGCTGGGCCGACTTCGGGCCGATGCCCGGGAGCCTGCCCAGCTCATCGAGGAGGCGTTGCAGCGCATGGCCGTCGTTTGCCTGGTAGTCCATGGTGTTCGGACGCCTCGTTCCCGAAGGCGCCTAAAAGAGGCCCGGGATGTTGAGGCCACCGGTCACGGCGCTCATCTGCTTGCTGGCCATCTGCTCTGCCTGCTCGAGGGCGTCGTTGACGGCGGCGAGGACCATGTCCTGCAGCATGTCGACATCCTCGGGGTCCACGGCCTCGGGGTCGATGGTCACGCTGGTCACGCGCATGTCGCCCGTGGCGGTGACCTTGACCATGCCGCCGCCCGTGCTGGCCGAGACCTCGGTCTCGGAGGCGCGCTGCTGGGCGGCGAGGAGCTGCTCCTGCATCTTGCGCGCCTGCGCCATCATCTGGTTGCGGTTCATGCCGCCCATGTTGAATCCCTTGGACATGTTCGTTCCTCCTGGTTCGGCCCTTCCCCACAAAGAAGGGCGCTGGTCTTCTTGCTTGATCGTGCGCCGGCCGGCGATTACTCGTCGTCGGCGTCGTCGGCGGGCTCGTCGGCGAACTCGGAGCCGTCGGACGGGTCGGCCTCGACGCCCTCGTCATCATACGAGACGTCGGCGTCGTCCTCGTCGGCGACGGGCTTCTCTACAGAAACATTGGTCGGCGCGCCGAACACGTCGGTGAGCCCGGCGAGGATGTCGCTGAACTCGGGCGCGAGGTCGGCGGGGTCGACCGGGGCCGAGACGGCGGGCTGCTGGGCGGCCGAGGGCGCAGGCGCGCTCGCTGGGGCGCTGGGCGCGGTCGACGGTGCCGCAGCCGCAGCGGGCTGCGCCATCGGTGCGGGCGCGGAGACGGGAGCCGTGACCGGGGCGGGAGTGGGAGGTGCCGCCGACGCCGCGGCGGCAGGGTCGTCCCAGGGCATCGGGTAGTCGGCACCCATCGCCTCGGACGGCGCGTCCGCATAGGCGGAGTCGGGGACGTACTCGGGCTCGGGCGGCTGCGGCGCGACCGGTTGCGGGGCGGGAGCGGGAGCCGTGGCCGGGGCCGGACGCGGGGCGGGCCGAGGGGCCGCCGGGCGCGGCGCCGCGGGGGCAACGGGCCTCTGAGCTGCGGCGGGTTGAGGTGCCGGAGCCTGCGCCGCGGGCTTCGGTGCGGCACCGACCTCGGTGAAGACGACCTTCCTGTGTCCGAACACCGCGTGCACAGCGGGATCGACCACCGCGCGGACGTCGCCGCGCTCGAGCATCTTCAGCGCGAAGCCGGAGCCGGCGGGCAGGCCGACGGTGAGCGTCTCCCCATCGTCGGAGACCGGCGAGGCGGACAGCAGCAGGGAGCGTTTGGCGGGAGACTGCTTGAGCGGGCCGTCGACAACCTGCTTCCAGGCGCGCTGCAGCGCAGCGGGCGCCATGGGGGCGGAGGACGCCGCGGCGGCGGGCTGCGGGGCCATCGCCGGCTGAGGCACTGGCTGCTGCGGGCGCGCCGGTTGCCGCGCGGGCTGCTGCGGGCGGGCCGGTTGCTGCGCGGGCTGCGGGGCCATCGTCGGTTGAGGCGCGGGCTGCTGCACGAATGCGGGCTGAGATGTCATCGCCGGCTGGGACACCCCGGCACCTCCGTTGCCAGCTCGGCGCTCGCCAGCTGCGCGACTCGTGTCAGCAAAGGGAGCCGGGGCTGCCGGAGCGGGAGCTGCCGACGTCGGCACTTGAGAAGCCGCAGTGCTCGCGACACCGGGCGCGGCTGTCGGCCCAGCGACCGGCACCGCCGCGAACGCACCTCTTTCCAGCTTCTGCTCGAGGATGGCGAGACGATCGGCGAGCGCCTCGACCGTGAGGTCAGTCTCCGGCCGCGCGATGCGCGTGAAGGCAATCTCTAGAACGAGCCGCTGGTTGGTGGCGGTGCGCATCTCGCTCGAGGCGTCGCCGAGCACGGTGAGGACGCGGGCGACGCGGTCGGGCGAGCCGAAGGCGGCCGCCTCGGCGCGCAGGGCGTCGAGGGCCTCCCCCGTCGCGCTCACCGCGCCCGGAGCGTCCGGCGCGACCGATACAACGTAGACGTCGCGCACATGCCCGGCAAGCTCGCGGGTGAACTGCAGCAGGTCGCGGCCGGACCCCACGAGCTTCTCGACCTCGGAAAAGAGCGTCGGCACGTCCCTTTGGGCGAGCGCCGTCGCGGTGGTGCCCAGGACGGAGCCCGAGACCTCGCCG
Source organism: Coriobacteriia bacterium (assembly GCA_003150175.1). GTDB lineage: Bacteria > Actinomycetota > Coriobacteriia > Coriobacteriales > Atopobiaceae > Paratractidigestivibacter. The sequence continues at coordinate 3,465 of QAKZ01000061.1, read as the reverse complement.
AGGAAGTCCTGCGCAGCCTTGACGCCGATGTGGCCGTTGCCAAAAACGCTGAGCTGCTCCAAGGAGGTCAGCGCGTCGCGCATGCCGCCGCGCGCGTGGCGCACGACGAGCTCGAGCGCGGCGTCGTCGAAGGTGAAGCCCTCGCGGCCGCACACATAGGCGAGGTGCGCCTGCATCTCGTCGGGAGCGATCGAGTGGAAGTCGAATCGCTGCACGCGCGAGAGGATCGTGGGCAGGACCTTCTGGGGGTCGGTCGTGCACATGATGAAGACGACGTGCTCGGGCGGCTCCTCGAGCGTCTTCAGCAACGCGTTGAACGCCGCCGTGGTCAGCATGTGGACCTCGTCGATGATGTAGACCTTGCAGCGGCCCATCGTCGGAGCGTAGTTGACGCGGCTGATGATCTCGTCGCGGACGTTGTCCACGCCGGTGCGCGACGCGGCGTCGAGCTCGGCCACGTCGGGGTGCTCGCCCGCGGCGATCAGGCGGCACTGCTCGCAGGTGCCGTCGGGCAGGCCCTCGCCCTTCTCGCACATGAGGGCCTTGGCAAGCAGGCGCGCCATGGTGGTCTTGCCCGTGCCGCGCGGTCCGCAAAAGAGGTACGCATGGCTCGTCTTGTGCTCCGAAACAGCGCGCATGAGCGTCTCGACCACGTGTTTTTGGCCGACGACCTGCTCGAACGTCTGTGGGCGGTACTTTGTATAGAGCGATTCCATGCGGCCTCCGCGGCTTCTCGATAGCTGAGGTTCCAGTATACCCGTGAGCGCCGCCGGCCGAGGGAAGGCGGGCGGCGCTCTGGAAAGAAGCGCGTGACAAGAAGCGCGCGGGCGGCGGGGGCGGCGCGGGCACGTCAACGGCGGACGGGGCCGCCCATGGCCTAAAGCGCGCGGATCGAGGGCTTGATGAGGTCCAGCAGGATCGGATCGGTGCAAAGGGAATCCGCCTGAGTATCGGCGAGCGTGCATCTACCGCCGGATTGAAGATCAATTAGCTCCGAAACGCTCTCTTTCGAGTAGTACGGGCTTGGCTTTTCCTTCAAGTTCTGCTGGTAGTCGTACATCCAGCCCCAGCGCGTCGTCCAGATCTCTGCATACTTTCCGCTCCCGAGCTCGACGTCGGCGATGCACCCGCTACCGATGTCACCCACTGCATACACGGGACCGTTATTGCCTTCAATCGAGCAGACTGCCATATCGCTGTACTTCTTTGAGTACACCGTCACGGTATCTCCCTCGACCGTGACCTTCACGCGACCGTCCCAGCAGGCGGGCAGGTCGAGCTGGAACGTCTGGGCAGTAACGTGACGGGCGGCCTTCGCCTCCTCCGCCTTCTTTTGCGCGATGGCATCGTCACGGCGCTTGGTGGCCGCGTCCTGGAGGCTCTTTGCGGCGTCTTCCGAGGCGGCACCGCCCAGCATCGCGTAATGCGCGACATCGGAGAGCTGCTCGTCCGTCACGTCGAGCGCCGCCACGGGGGAAAGCGCAATCGCGACCGTCCCGCCCGACTCGGTGGAAAGGTCGATGCTCGCATCGGGGTCGAGGTCCCCCACCTCGCACGCGATCGTGTTGTCCGGATAGGTGTACACCGTGCCGTCGGCGGCAATGGGCGACGCGACGACGACCAGTTCGTACGTACCCTGGGAGAGCTCGATACCTGCGCCTGTTGAGTCCACGTATTGGACCTCATCGACCGACGAGCCGTCCGACTTCGTCCCCGAGACCTTGACCGGGAGCTTCGAGGCGCCCGCCGCGGTGTCCCACCCGTCGGCGGACACCGTCACCTTGACGCCATGGAGCGCCGCCGCGCGCTCGCGGGCAATTTGGGCGGCCTTCTGTTGCTGGTCGAAGTGCCACCACGCCGCGGCGGCGGCAAGGCACACCACAGCAACGACGATGGTGATCGCCTTGACGTGGGACTTCTTTGCGGGGACAGTACTCGTCGCGTCCTCAAGCGGGTGCCCGCATTCCGGGCAGAACGCCGCCTCGTCATCTATCTCGTGGTGGCAATAAGGGCAGATCATGTTCGCTCCGTCCAACGCAACGATTCGTGGGAAAAGCGTAGCATCCGCGGGGGCCGCCGAACGAGGGACGCGCTACATCCGCGCGCGAACGGCGTCGAGAAGCTCGGCGTTGCGCACCGTCGCCGCAAGCGGCATGACCGGGCTCTCGGCCGCCCCGGAGCGAAGAAGCCCGCAGAAGTGCGCGATCTCGCCGTGGAAGTCGTCGGGATCGTAAGGCGCCTCGACGACCTCATCGGGACGGCCCGCCCGGTGGACGACGGCGCGCTCCGGGCGATGCGCGCGCTCAACGGCAATGCTACCGTTCTCGCAGGTAATCAGGCATGAGCAGTCGTAGTTGGCGGAGTCTCCCGCCCAAGCGACGGTTACCTCGACGCCTCCCGCGAACGCAAGCTCCGCGCGGCCCGCCCAGTCCACACGGCCGCCGGGCACTTCTTTCCAACGCGCGAGGGCGGATACGCCCGCCGGCGCGCCACACGTCAGCTCCTCGACCCAGCTCATGGGATAACAGCCCAGGTCGTACAGGGCGCCGCCGCCCACGGGATCGGTAAGGTAGCCAAGGCGGCCCTCGCCGTAGTCGACGAGCTGCGCGCAATCGATTCTGCGAACCCGCCCCAGCTCACCGGTGCCAAGAAGGGCCTGCACGCGGGAATGGAGCGGCACGAACCGACACTTCATCGCCTCGACGAAGAGCATGCCGGTTTCACGTGCAACGGCCGCGATCTCGCGGGCCTCGCCGGCCGTGAGCACCGCCGGCTTCTCGCAGAGCACGGCTTTTCCGGCACGCAGGGCGGAGACGGCCCAACGCGCGTGCATCGAGTGCGGAAGCGCCAGGTAAACGGCATCGACCTCGGGGTCGGCGAGCAGCCGCTCGTGCGCCGCCGCGCCATCGGAGCCGTCGGCGTAGATGCGCGCCGGCGCGAACGCCGCCAGCCGCCCGGCCGACCTCCCGGACACCGCGACGAGCCGCGCGCCCTCGACCCCCGCAAGGCTCGCGGCGAACCTCTTTGCGATTCCGCCCGCACCGAGGATTCCCCAGCGAACCGTCCCCTCAACCGCCATGGCAACCTCCCGTCGTCGCTTCTCCTTGCCAAGATAGCGCACGGGGCGGCGGCGAGGCGCCGAAGGCCGCTCAGGTGATAGCATTTTGCCATTGCGCCGCGGATGAGGGATCCCGGCGCCGCAACGATCCCAAGCGGCAAGAAGCGCGAGGTCCACGTGGCCAGCATCGACCACGAACGCTGCGTGGGCTGCGGCCGCTGCATCGCCGTGTGCAACCAGGACGCCATCCATCCCGACTACGACGCCGCGCCCGAGGTCCTCAACTGCAAGATCGCCGAGTACACGAAGGCCGTCGTCGACGGGCGTCCCTCTTTCCACGTCAGCCTGGCCATCGACGTGAGCCCCAACTGCGACTGCCACGACGAGAACGACAAGCCCATCGTCGG
>QAKZ01000067.1 GCA_003150175.1 Coriobacteriia bacterium | reverse complement strand
GGCTGCGCCTGGTGCCGCACGGCCGTGCGCTGCCCGGAAGGCGCCGCCTGGCGCGGGCGGGGCTGGGCGCCCTGGGGGCGCGGGGCCTGGCCCGCCGCGGGCGCCGAGAAGTGCGCCGCGTGGCGGGGACGATGCTGGTCGTTGCTGGGTGTGGTCATCGATGGGCCTTCTCAGTCGTTGTCGTGGGCTTCGTTGGCGTCGAGCCAGGATTGCAGGAAGAGCGAGGCGGCCACCATATCGACCTTGCCCCGCATCGAGCGCTCGTTCAGGCCCTGCTCCCTCAGGATCCGCTTGGCCTCGGCCGAACTCAGGCGCTCATCGGCGAACTCGAGGGGAAGGTCGCAGCGCTCGGCGATGGCGCGCGCCTGTGCCATGATGCGCTCCGCCTGGGGGCCCTCCTCCCCCGCCAAGGTCATCGGGCGGCCGCAGACGAGCACGTCGGGCTCCCAGTCCTCGAGGACTCGCACGAAGGTGCGCGCATGCGAGAGGACCTCGGCCGCGGGCAGGACGCAGACGGGCGAGGCGACGCGGCCGGCGGGGTCGCTCACGGCGACCCCGACGCGGACCTCACCGATATCGAGCGCGAGCGCCCGCACTAGAGGCCGAGCTCCTTGCGCGCCGCGTCGAGCGCCGCGTCGATACCCGACACGTCGGAGCCGCCGGCCTGCGCCATGTTCGGGCGCCCGCCGCCGCGGCCGCCGACGAGGCTGGCGATGTTCTTCACGATGTCGCCGGCCTTGAAGCCGGAGGCGACGGCGGCGTCGGTTGCGCCCGCGAGGAGCGCGACCTTGCCGTCGGGGGTGGCCGATGCGATCACGCAGGCGACGGGCTCGCCCTCGGCGGCGTCGCGGATGCCGTCCCAGGCGGAGCGCATGTCCTTGCCGGAAAGACCGTCCAGGCGCGCGACGACGGCCTTGTACCCGTCGAGCTGGACCGCGGACCTGAAGGCCTCGGCGACCTTGTCGGAGCCGGCGCCGGTCGTGACGGCCTCGAGCTTCTTTCGGGTGTCGCGCAGCTCGTGGTTGAGGGACGCGACGCGCTCGGCGGCGTCGGCCGGGCGGCACTTGAGCTCGTGGGCCACGCCGGCGAGGAGCTCGAGCTGCTCATCGAGGTGCTCGATGGCGCCCATGGAGGTCACGGCCTCGATCCGGCGGGCGTTTGAGCCGACGGAGCTCTCGGAGACGATCTTGAAGAGACCGAGGTCAGCGGTGTTGCGGGCATGCGTGCCGCCGCAGAGCTCGCGGCTGAAGGGCGCGTCGGAGTCGCCTGTGGAGACCACGCGGACGGTCTCGCCGTACTTCTCGCCAAAGAGCGCGACGGCGCCGGAGGCCTTGGCCTCGTCGAGCCCCATGACGCGGGTGACGATGGGCTCGGCGGCGAAGATCTCTGCGTTCACGAGTCCCTCGACGCGCGCGAGCTCGTCGGCGGTCATGGCCTCGAAGTGGGTGAAGTCGAAGCGCAGGCGATCGGGACCCACGAAGGAGCCCGCCTGGCTCACGTGCTCGCCCAGGACCTGCTTGAGCGCGGCGTCGAGCAGGTGGGTAGCGGTGTGGTTACGGCGGATGAGCTCGCGGCGGCCGTGGTCGACCGCGGCGGTCACGACGTCGCCCACGCGCAGCGTGCCCTCCTCGACGGTCGCGACGTGGGCATAGAGGCCGTTCTTGCCCTTGGTGTCGCTCACGCGGACCTTGAGGCTGCCGCCGTCGGTGAGGTAACCGGTGTCGCCGCACTGGCCGCCCATCTCGGCGTAGAACGGGGTCTGGTCGAGGACGACGCTGACCTCGTCGCCGGCGTGGGCCTCGTCGGCCTCCGCCTCGCGCGCGACGATGGCCACCACGCGGCAGCCGTCGGCGGCGTCGGCGTCGTAGCCGCAGAACTCGGTCGCGGCGAGCTTGTCGGAAAGCCCGGTCCAGACGTCGTTGAAGTTGCTCCAGGCGTCGCGGTTGGCGGCGGCGCGGGCGCGCTCCTTCTGCTCGGTCATGCAGGCGTCGAAGCCCTCCATGTCGACCTCGTGGCCGGCCGCCTCGCAGATCTCGCGGGTGAGGTCGATGGGGAAGCCGTAGGTGTCGTGGAGCTTGAAGGCGACCTCACCGGGCAGCACGGCGCCCTCAGCGAGCTTGGCGCACTCGGCCTCGAGCATGGACTCGCCGGCGTCGAGCGTGGCGCCGAAGCGCTCCTCCTCGGCGCGGACGATGCCCTGGATGAGGGCGTTCTGCTCGACGAGCGCGGGGTAGTTGTCGCCCATGAGGCGCGTGACCTCGTCGACGTAGGTCGAGAGGAACGGGCTCTGGATGTTCATGAGACGGGCGTGGTAGACGGCGCGGCGCAGCAGGCGGCGCAGGATGTAGCCGCGGCCCTCGTTGCCGGGCAGGATTCCGTCGCCGATCATGAACGTGACGGCGCGGGAGTGGTCGGCGAGGATGCGCAGGCTGCGGTCCTTGGCAGCGTCGGTGCCGTACTCGTGGCCCGAGAGCTTCTCGCCCACGCCGATGAGGGACTGGAGCAGGTCGCCGTCGTAGTTCGTGCCCTTGTGCTGCATGATCGCGGCGATGCGCTCGAGGCCCATGCCGGTATCGATGTTGCGGTGGGGCAGCTCGGGCATCGAGCCGTCCTCCTGGCGGTCGTACTGGGTGAAGACGAGGTTCCAGAACTCGAGGTAGCGGTCGCAGTCGCAGCCGGGGGCGCAGTCGGGGCTGCCGCAGCCGAACTCCTCGCCCTGGTCGAAGTAGATCTCGGAGCAGGGGCCGCAGGGGCCGGTCGGGCCGGCGGCCCAGAAGTTGTCCTCCTCGCCGAGGCGCGAGATGTGGTCGTAGTCGACGCCCTGGGCGTGCCAGAGCTCGATGGCCTCCTCGTCGTTCTCGAAGACCGTCATGTACAGGCGGTCCTTGGGAAGGCCGAGGTGCTCGGGCGAGGTGATGAACTCATAGGCCCAGGCGATGGCGTCTGCCTTGGTGTAGCCGCCGAAGCTGAAGTTGCCGAGCATCTCGAAGAAGCTGAGGTGACGGGCGTCGCCGATGTTATCGATGTCGTTCGTGCGCAGGCACTTCTGGCAGGAGCAGGCGCCGATCTCCTTCATGGTCTTGGAGCCCTGGTAGTACTCCTTGAACTGGTTCATGCCGGCGTTTGCGAGCAGCAGCGAGGGGTCGTCGGGCACGAGGGAGGACGACGGGCAGAGCTTGCAGCCCTTGGACTCGAAGAACTTGAGGAAGTCCTCGCGAATCTCGGCGGTGGTCATAGTCTTGTAGTCGGCGGTGCTCATGTGTCTCCCTTGCGATCGGGCGGTGAATCTGCGCATACAATCGACTAGTATACCGCGCAGCCACACCCTCGCAAAAAAGCACATATCGGACGGTATGCCGGGAGTTGTTCAGACTACTTCCGAGGATCCACAAGCCCCGCGGCGTGGCCCTCTACGGCTGCGCGGTCCTCCTCAGAGAGCGCCCCGCGCAGGCGGGAGCCCTCGAAGAACGTCGCATCGTCGAGCGCGTCGAGCTCCGGGCACGGGGAGCCGTCGGGCTCCTTGTACTCCGTGCCGCGGAAGAGCGCGCCTGTGCTCGAGACGATCTGCCGCCCGGTCCTCGTCTCGAAGAAGTACACGAAGAAGCCCCTGATCGCTGCGGTGAGGGGCACGGCGAGGACCATTCCCAGGGCGCCGCCGAGGCAACCGCCCACGATGATGCCCACGAGCGAGAGCGCCGGGTGGATCTGGACGGAGCGCTGCATCACGACGGGCGAGAGCACGTTGTCCGCGATGTTCTGGGCGACCACGGTGATGACCAGCGCGGCGAAGGCGAGGCCCGGCCCCACGAACAGGCCGAGGAGCACGGAAAGCAGGCACGAGACCATGGGACCGATCACGGGGACGAAGTGCATCACGAAGGTGAGCGCGCCGAGCAGGGCCGCGTAGGGGTGCCCCGCGGCGGCGAGGCCGGCCGCGACCATGAGCCCGTTGGCGACGGAGGTGACGAGCGTCCCGAACATGTAGCCGCCCGTCGAGCGCGAGAGCACGGCAAGCATGAGCGTGACGTCGCGGCTGTGGCGCGGACCGACGATGACCGCGAGCTCGCGTGCCATGAGCGGGTAGTCCTTGGCGACCCAGTACGCAAGGACGAGCCCGAGGAACACCGTGGTGAAGTCGGTGACCATGCTCGAGATGTTCTCGACGAGGCCGGTGGAGATCTGGCGCGCGAGGTCGCTCGCCATCGAGAGCCCCGTGCTCGACAGCGCGCTCACGAGCTGGTTGACGGTGCTCTGGACGCGCGGGTCGGCGGACTCACCGTAGGTGTTCCAGAACTCTCCGAGGGCCCTTTGCGCTTGCTCGATGTACACAGGGGTGCTGCGCAAAAGCACGAGAAGCTCCTGCATGAGGGGCCCGCCGATCAGCGACACGAGGACGATGACCCCCACGACCAGGAGGGCAAGCGAGATCAGAGCGGCGAGGCCCCTGGGGACCTTGTGGTCCTCCAGGCGGTTGGTGACGGGGCTGCACATGAAGCCGGCGACCCCGCCCACGAGGATGAGCCCGAGCGCCTGCTGGACGAAGCCGAGCGCGCCGATGATGAGCCACGACGCGATGAAGACCCCGACCACCGTCCAGACGGCGAGCATACGGGGGCGCCAGCGCTCGATGCGCTCGCGCCGGCGCTCGGAGAGCTCCCCGGGGTCCTCGCTGGCGCTCATCGCATCAGCCCCTCGGGGTCGATCTTCTCTTGGATGCGGCGCAGGGCGCGGCGCAACATGCGCGATACCTGCACCTGCGAGATGCCGAGCTTCTTTGCGATCTCGACCTGGGTCATGCCGTCGAGGTAGCGCATACGGATGGCCTGCTGGTCCGCCTCGGGGAACTCGGAGATGACGTCCTCGAGGATCATGCGGTCGTCGGAGGCCTCGAGGTCGTTGTCCACGCTCGCGTAGCGGTCTATGACGGCGGGGGCGTCGTCCTCCTCCGTGCCGCCCTGCCCCTCGAGCGGGACCGAGCTGTAGGCGCTGGAGGACTCCATGGCCTCGAGCACCTCGTCGGGGGTCGTGCCCAGGCGCGCGGCGATCTCGTCGATGGAGGGGCTGCGCTGCAGCTCGGCCGTGAGCTCGTCGGTCACGGTGTTCACCTTGGCGGAGAGCTCCTGGAGGCGGCGCGGAACGCGGATGGTCCAGCCCTTGTCGCGGAAGTGGCGCTTGATCTCGCCCATGATCGTGGGCGTCGCGTAGGTCGTGAACTCGAGGCCGCGGGACGGGTCGAAGCGGTCGATCGCCTTGATCAGGCCGATCGTGCCGACCTGGATGAGGTCGTCGAGCGGCTCGCCGCGGTTCTTGAACTTGGCGGCGATGTAGCGGACGAGGTTCACGTGGCTCACGATGAGCTGCTCGCGCGCCTCCTCGTCGCCCTCCTCCTTGTAGCGGCGGAAGAGCTCGCGGGTGCGGTCCTTGTCCCAGGCAGGCTTGCCCTTGGAGACGCGACGCAGCCGGCGGCGCGCGGCGGACGCATCGGCGCGGGACGCAGCGGGTACCTGTGCGCTCGCCTTGGCGGGGGCCTTGGCGACGGCGGGCTTCCCCGTCTTGTCCTTCTCGGGCTCCTTAGCGCTCGTCATGGGCACCGCCCGTCGAGAGGACCAGCGAGAGGGTGCGGTCGTCCTCCGTGATGCCGAAGTCCTCGCAGATAGCGTCGAGGAGCACCTCCACGAGCTCGAGCGACTGGTCGGAGTCCGCCGCGTCGAGGTCGTCACCGAGCGAGAAGTCCATGGTGATCTCACCGTCGACGAGGGCGAAGTTGCACACCACGAAGTCCTGTCCCGTGGCGCAGGCGTAGACGAATCCCTCCTCGGCCGCCATGCGGACATCCTCGACGTCGTCGAGGCCGAGGTCGGCCACGGCGGCGAGGCTGGCGGCGCACATGCGCACGACGCGCGCGTACGCGGGGGCGGCGGGAACGGTGAGGGCGCAGGGCTGTGCGTTCGTCATGTTCAGGCCCCCTACTCGGCGTCAGCCGCAGGGGCGGCGGGCTCGGAAGCGGGCTTCGCGGCGTCGGCGGGCTTCGCGGCGTCGCCATAGACGACGTAGGCGGTCGGCTTGCGGGGCGCCCTGGCCTTCGCGGCCTGCTCGTCGATGGTCACCGAGCCGGAGTCCACGGCACCTTCGGCAGCAGCGAGCGTGCGCGACGGGGCGGCGGCGCCGCGGCCCGTGACCTTCTTCACGGCCTTGGCGACGGAGCTCGCGGCGCCCTGCACGGCGTCGTTGACCGTCTCGGTCACGCCGGCGGCGGTCCCGGAGACCGTGGAGACGTCAGCGAGGATAGCGTTCATGCTGTTGAGGGAGGCGTTGGCGGAGTCCATGGCCACGTTGGCCTTGACCGCCACCGCCGGCATCTGCTTGACGGCGGGCTCGAGCTCGTCGACCATGCCGTCGAGCTTGGCCACGATGGGCTGCGCCTGCGCGATGACCTCGTTCGCGGAGGCCGAGACCTCGTCGATATTCTTGCGGGCGGAGCGCACGGTGAGGGCGACCTCCACGACGGCCCAGACCGCAACCACGACGAGCACGATCAGGGCGATGTTCAGGTAATCCATGCGTAGGCCTCCGGATCCAGGGTTCGCGAGCCGCGCACGAGGTCGTCTCGTACGCGCACCGTCATTCTACCCAAACGCAAAACGTGGGCAGCGCAGAAGCGCGGCAACGGCGCGAGCTGGGCAGAACCGCGGCTAAGAAGCGCGCTCGCCCTTCTTAGCCGCCGCGGCGCCGGGGGCGGCGTCTCCCGCCTCGGCGATGTCGCGGCCGAGCGCGTCCTCGCGCCAGGCCTCCCAGCCGCGCGGGCTCGGATGGTAGAAGGCACCGCGCTCGAGCCCCTCGGGCAGGTAGCGCTGGTCGACCCAGCCGGACGGGTAGTTGTGGGGGTACAGGTACGCGCCGTACTCGTCGGAGCCGGGGCGGTGGCGGTCGCGCAGGTAGTTGGGCACTTCTCGGCGCGGGCCCTGCCTGACATCGGCCAGCGCGGCGTCGATGCCCGCCTCCGCGGCGTTGGACTTCGGTGCGAGCGCATTATAGGTCGCCGCCTGCGCGAGGTTGATCCTGCACTCCGGCAGGCCGATGACCTCGACCGCGCGGAAGGCGGCCTCGGCCACCAGCAGCGCCTGGGGATCGGCGTTGCCGATGTCCTCGGAGGCGGCGATCATGATGCGGCGCGCGATGAACTTGGGGTCCTCGCCGGCATCGAGCATGCGCGCGAGCCAGTAGAGCGCCGCGTCGGGGTCGCTGCCGCGCATCGACTTGATGAAGGCGCTGATGATGTCGTAGTGCATGTCGCCGGATTTGTCGTAGGACAGCCCGTGGCGCGGGTTCGCCTCCAGCACGTGCGCCGCGGTGATGGTCACGGGGTCCTCCGCGGAGGGCGCGGGCGCCTCGGGGTCGGCGGGCGCCGCCATCTGGCTCGCGAGCTCGAGGGAGGTGAGCGCCGCGCGGCCGTCGCCCCCGGCGAGCTTGACGATCTCGTCCTCCGCCTCGCCCGAGAGCGTGAAAGCCCCCGCCAGGCCCTCCGGAGCGGCGACGGCGTGCTCGACCATCCGCCGCAGCGACTCGTCGTCGAGCGGACGGAGCTCCACCACGCGGCTGCGGCTGATGAGCGCGGAGTTCACCTCGAAGTAGGGGTTCTCCGTCGTCGCGCCCACGAGGACGACGGTACGGTCCTCGACGGCGTGGAGGAGGGCGTCTTGCTGGCTGCGGTTGAAGCGGTGGATCTCGTCGACGAAAAGAATCGTGCGGCGGCCCTGCGAGAGCAGGCGGCTCTCGGCGGACTCGATCTCGCGACGGAGGTCCTTGACCGTGCCGGTGATGGCGCTGACCTCGACGAACTCGGCGTGCGTGGTATGCGCGACGATGCGCGCGAGGGTCGTCTTTCCCGTGCCGGCGGGGCCATAGAGGATGACGGAGCTCAGCGTGTCGTGCTCGATCGCGCGCCTCAGCCAAGACGCGGGGCCCACGGCCTGCTCCTGGCCGAAGTAGCCGTCGAGGGTACGCGGGCGCATGCGGGCCGCGAGCGGCGCGTTGTCGTTGCGCCGGGCGGTCTCTATGTGGGTGAACAAGGTATCCATGGGAACGATTGTACGACATCGAGCGCGTGGCGCGCCCCGGGGAGACCCCTATGTGCGCAAAGTGACCTCGCGCACTTCGTGCGCTCCGAAGCACTTTGCTTGCACGCGGGGGGCTCCCGTCCCGCGCCCGGGCTTCAACCGTTAAGGACGGACGCCGTCGCCGAAGTAGCCGCGCAGGGGGAAGAGCTTCGCCGAGTCGGGGAAGACCGCCTGGCAGGTGGCCATGAAGTAGTCGTCGGTCATGGAGCTGATGAAGTCGACGACGGTCTGCTCGGGGTCGTCTTCCCAGTCGTAGGTGCGCCCGTAGTGGGAGAGCCGCCGCTCGCAGCCGCGCACGTGCTGGCAGAAGATCGCCGACGACTCGTCGCCCGCGCGCAGGGCCTCCAGCTCGTGGTCGAACAGCGCGTCGAAAAGCTGGGCGCACTCGCGCCCAAGGCCGCTGTTCACCTCGCCCGCGCCATAGATCTTCTCGTAGTTCTCGTGCTTGGCGCGGCGAAGCTCCTCGAAGCCCTCCTCGCTCATGGCGATGCGGTCGCGGCCGACGCTGTTCTCCACGACGTCCACGACGAACGACTGCAGCGCCCACGAGTTGTACGCGCCGCCCAGCCCGTCGTCGAAGGCGTCCTCCCCCAGAAGGCCGGCGCGGATCGCGTCCTGGCGGTCTTTGCCCACGTAGGCGATGATGTCGGAGATGCGCACGACGCATCCCTCGAGTGTCATGGGGCGCAGATGCCCGATGGCGCCCTCCCCCGTCTCCCAGCAGGAGGCGACCACGCGGTCGAAGGTGTCGAACTCGGCCAGCCCGCTCGTCTCGAAGACCTGCTGCTCGAACTCGCCGTTGTGGGTGAGGCAACCGTCGAGGGTCTGCAGGCTCACGTTGCGCCCGCCGAGGACGTCGATCACGCGGACGGACTGCACGTTATGGAAAAACCAGCGCCCCGTGCGGGCATGGTAGGCATCGTTCAAGAACCGCTCACCGGCGTGGCCGAAGGGCGTGTGGCCGATGTCGTGCCCGAGCGCGATCGCCTCGATGAGGTCGAGGTTGAGGCCGAGCGCGCGTCCGATGTCGCGCGCGACGCGGGCCACGAGCTGGACGTGCAGCCCGCGGCGCGAGAGGTCGTCGTTTGCCCGGAAGCTGAAGACCTGGGTCTTGCCCGACATGCGGTTGTACGCCGGCAGGTGGACGATCTTCTCGGCATCGCGGACGAAGGAGGGCCGAAGCGCCGTGTCGCGGTCGCGCTCCGCGGAGCTGCGGCGGATGGCCGAGGAGCTCTTGCAGGCAAACGGCGAGAGCGCGCCGGAATCGACGCGCTCAGCCACCGCGGCGCTCGCCGCGGGCGAAAGCTCACCGGTCAGGCCCGGCGCTAATTTGTTTCGGCCCATCTGTGGCACAGGGAAACCTCCCGAGCGGCCCCGCGCCCGCGCTACTCGCGGACGATGAGGCAGCCGCGGTACACGTGATCGCGGCTCTCGCCCATTATGTCCTTCTCGGCGGCGCCGGGGAAGACCCCCGCGAGCTTGCCGTCGAAGACAAAGAGGCCCAGGCTCTCGCCAGCGACGGAGGACTCGGAGCCCGGCGCGGGGACGTGGGCCTCGATGAAGGCCATCTCGTCGTCGGTGAACACGCTCATGGCCTCGGGGGCGCGGAGCGCGTCGAAGAGCGCGTCGGTCGCGCACGCCCAGGTCGAGAAACCGCCGATCACGCAGGCGAGGCCGTGGCGGGCGGCCTCCACGAGGGCCTCGGTGCCGGGGCAGACGCGGGTCGCGATCTCCTCGGTGGTTGCTAGGCGGTACACGCAGTCGATGGGGCCGTTCTCGTCGACGAGGCGGGAGACGCCGGCCGCCTGCTCGATGCGCAGGCTGCAGATGTCGACGAAGCGGGCGTAGGTGCCCTGCTCGCCGAGGCGCTCGCAGATGTCGGCGACCTCGTCGAGGTCGGCCTCCTCCGGGTAGCCGACGACGCCGAGCGCGGGCGAGTCGGCGTGGTGGGTGCCGGTGTTGGCGTTCGCCCAGGTACGGTAGGTCGCGCGCAGGGTCTCGACGAGGGCGTCGACGGAGTCGGGGGTCTCGATGGAGGGGTGCTTCTCGGCGAAGGCGCGGTAAGCGGAGGTCATCTGCTCGGCGCGGGTGACCTCGACGGTCGAGGTCAGGCCGGTGAAGCCGTCGACCGAGATGCCGCGGACCTGAAGCGCGCCGGTGCGGCCGCTGAAGTCAACGTCGACGCGGGCGAGCGGCACGAGCGCCTCATAGCCGGTAGGAACGAGGGTGAGCTGCTCGACCTCGGGGGTGAACCCGAAGCGGGCGCGGAAGGAGGCATCCTTGAGGTAGAGCGCAGCGACCTTGTTCATCACGGAGCCGAGGGTCTCGGCCGCCGCGGCGAGGATCTGCTCCTGGCCGGAGCTGAGGATCAGCGGGGCGGCGGACCAGGCAAGGGAGCCGCGGCGATGGGCGGCATGGGTGGAAGCGAGGTAGGCGTCGGCCTTGGCAAGGCTCCCGTCCTCGACGGCGCCGCGCACGGCGTCCTCGTACTCGGACTCGAGAGCGGAGAAGTTCTGGGCCATCGTTCCTCCAAAAAGTTGAAGTGTCGACTATTCGGCGAACGGTAGAAAATCACCGTCCAGCGGATTGGCAGGCATTTTAGCCGTTTTATGCCGACACATGTCAACAAAAAAATTGTTGATGGCTCAATTTATGTACGAGATGTGGAGTACTTCTTGCTGATTAAGCCTCTGAGCTGGTATTTTGATTCAGCGCAAGCTCGGCGGAGCTCCTCAATTTTTCATAGAACGCGACCTGGCCGTTGGGCCCGGGGTGGTCGGATCCGTCGATGAGGAAGGACGGGTCGGGCGGCAAGAGGGACTCGCCGTCGACCACGCTCATCTGCGGGTGGCGGGCCGCGGCCTCCCGCGTCGCGCGCGCGACGTCGGCGAAGCAGCTGGCGGGGTGGGTCGGGTAGCGGTCCTCCGTGTGATAGCTCGGCGTGAGCACGAGCGTCGGGACGGCGGGCCAGGCGCGCGAGACCTCAGAGAGATACGCGGTCGCGTCGCGCTCGACGGCGGCGGCGCGGCACGGCTCGAAGCGATAGTTGGCCCCGAACTCGACGACCACGAGGGCGGGCTCCGTCGCCGATGCGGCGTCCGCGACGGAGCCGGGCTGGAACACCTGGCCGCCGACGCCCTGGTTCACGAGGCCGAGCCCGAGCGAGTCGGCCAGGAGCGCCGGCCAGGTGAGCGCGGGGTCGAGCGAGGTGAAGCCCTGCGCGATGGAGTCGCCGAGGACCAGAAGGTCGCGCGAGGCGCCAAGAGGCCGCGCGTACGTGCCGTCGCCGAGAACGAGCCCGAGGCGGCAGCCAGTCAAACAAGGCAGCCACAGGCGCACGCGGCGCTTCTTTCCGGGGACGGCGCCCGCGGCGAAGCGCACGAGGCCGTCAGCGCCCGGCTCGCGCGCCCCGAGCCGCTTGCCGTCGACATCGAGCGAGAAGCCGTCGTAGGGCGGGCGGACCCCCGGGTTCGCGTCGAGCATGTCGTCGATCATCGACTGGGACCCCGACGGGAAGCGGTCCATCTGCGCCTCGAAGGCGAGATGCGCCGAGTCAGTCTCGAACTCGAGACGGATGCCGGCGGTGCACGCGGCCATCTGGCGGTAGAGCCTCGGGTGCCACGCGGCCATGCCGCCGAGCTCCCGGACCTGCGCCGGAGTAAAGCGGCAGGGAACGACCCTCCCCCGCTCGTCGATGCGGGCAGAAAGGGCGCCGCGCATGAGGTCGGCGGCGTGTGCGAGCTCGTGTGCCTCCACGCTACCTCCCGAAGACTTCCTCGAGGACCTTGATGACGCCCTGCTCCTCGCAAGGGTCGCACACGAGGTCCGCGATCGCCTTGAGCTCCTCGGAGGCGTTGCCCATGGCCACGCCCGTGCCCGCGAGACGCAGCATATCCGCGTCGTTGCCGGCGTCGCCGAAGGCCATGACCTGCGACGCGTTTATTCCGAAGGTGTCCATGAGGGCACGGATGCCGGTCGCCTTCGAAACGCCCGGCTGGACGACGTCGAAGTAGCCGAAGCCGCCGCCGAACCCGGAGTCGACGACGCTCACCGAATGGCCGCATGCGGCGGAGAAGAGCTCGACGGTGGCCGTGAGCTCGTCTTCGTTCACGCGCGACCAATACATGAGCACATCGGACGAGGGTGCTTCCTCCGCCAAGGAGCCGACGTGGACCATGTTGTGCGAGTACATGGTCATCTCCTCGACGAAGCCGGGGTCGCCGCCGCGCTCCACGAAGGCGCCCTGCGCGCAGACGGCGCAAAGGGGGACCTCGGGGTGGGCCGCGTGGGCGGCGAGGACGCTTTCCACGGCGGCGGGCGGCATCACGCTGATGCGCGGGGCCGCGCCCTCCGGCTCGACGTAGGCGCCGTTCGAGGCGATGATCGAGAGGCGCGGGGCCATGTCCCCGAAGATATCCGAGACCTGGAAGCTCTGGTTGCTCGTCGCCACGGCGAAGCGGCAGCCCGCCGCGCGCATCCGATCGAAGACGGCGCGGAAGCGCTCCCGCGAGAAATCCTCGCCCCCGAGGTCGAGGAACGTCCCGTCCTCGTCCGTCACCACAAGCTTTACCTGATCTTTGTCAATCACGGCGTTTCTCCCTGAATTGCGTCTGCGCACGCAAGTTTATACTAGCCGCGCCCCCTCCCGCGCCCTCACTGGGTGACAGTCATTGCGTACAGCATTTCTCGCCGCTCATAACGACGTGATAACTACCCGTTGCCGAAACCCTGCGAGCTGACCTTGGCATAAGCGCCTCCAATCTTTTCGCGACTCTACGAGAAGTTGCGCCCGCTTGGAAGCAAATGAGCTAACGCGTATCTTACGGGTACCTTACCGGTATCTTTCCATGCAGGTAAATAGGTATGTTTTCATCAGGTCTTTAATTGTTGTTTCGGTCAGCGGCAGCGATTACGCGCGTAGGCGCATTTGATTCAATGTCTGTTGTTAACATCACTGCGATTCTTTGTTGAAAGCCTGTAGAAATCGCTGCTGACGAATTCGACATGAAAGAAATAGCGCCGTTTAGCTCCGCATGTTATTGATGAACAGCATGATAACAGCAGTCGATGGGCACCACCAGCTGATGGGTGTCCCAGAAAGCTGCAGCCAATGACTGTCACCCAGTGATGGGTGGCATCGGATGATGGGTGTCACAGGAAGCTGCACGCAATGACTGTCACCCAGTGAGGGTTACTCGTCGGGGGCGATGTCCTCGTAGAACTCGGCGCCGTCGTCGAGGCGCATAATGCCGACGCGGCCGAAGCCCGCGCCGCCGGCGGCGCCCGCGTCGATGTCCCAGCGGTCGGCCACGCCGCCCGTGGACTCGTCGGCGCCGATCTTGAGCATCCGCGCATTGCCGTTCTCGTCGCGGACCGGCCCGTCGAGCTCGTCGCACAGACGGTTGAGATACGGCGTCGGCGTGTGTCCCGCGATGACGATGGGGCCCTTGCCCATCTCGTCGACCAGCCCCGTGTGCGCGCCCCAGAAATCCTCGCGAATCCACACGAGGTCGTCGGGCGACTGCTCGGAGAGGAGGGCATCGAGCTTTTCGTCGTCCCAGGGAGCCTCGACCGTGACCGCGGCAGGATCGATTCCGGCATGCACGAGCAGGTAATCGCGCTCCCCCACCGTCACGTGGGCGTAGCGGGGCAGCGCGGCGATCCAGTCCACGACCTCATCGGCCTCCTGCTCGGTGAGCGACGCGAGCGCCTCGGAGGTCACGATCCCGCCATTGATGCCCCAGTTGGCAGCGTCGATGGAGTCGAGGTCATCGCCCGTATCCGACATGCACGCGAGCATAAGGTCCTCGTGGTTGCCCATGAGCACGTGGCAGTTGGGAAGCGAGCGCACGAGCTCGATGACGCCGAGCGGGTCGGGACCGCGATCGATCATGTCTCCCAAACAATAAAAGACGTCATCCTCGGAGGGATCGATCCTCGTCAGCGCGCGGGCGAGGGGCGCCGCATGGCCATGCACATCGGAGAACACATATGTGGCCATCGGGCCTCCTCGATCTCAACCGTGCGGCGTCTCAGGCGCGCCGCGCGAACAACACCATTAGCTTACTGACAAGACGTCCGCCGTGCGCCGGGAACCCCAAGCGGCTTGCCAAACGGCAGCGCGCGCAAAGGAGCAGGCTTACCAGTCGAATTCCCCGTCGGGGTCCACCGGCTCGCCCTCGAAGTTGAGGCCGCCCGTGAGCTCGGCCGCCTCAGAGATGCCGAACTCGCCGGAGAACATCGCATCGAGCGCCGGGAGCACACAGGCACGCGCCGTCTCAAAGAGATCCTCGAACGAAGCGGTGGTCTCCTCGTGCGTGAAGGGGTTCTCCCAGACGCCGTGCCCGCGGTTGTCGAAGTCCGAGGACGCCTCGGCGCGCACGCGGTGCGCCATCGCCCCCACGAGCGAGTGCCCGCCGCCGCGCGCGGCGCGCTCGATGGCGGAGATCGCCTTGGTCTTCGCACCGTGCGAGGAATAAAAGACGTGCTGGACGAGCCTGAACTCGTGCACCGCCGTCGAGAAGGTCCTCGGGTCGACGGCGCGGCCGTACGCCCACAGCGCCACATAGAAGTAGACCTTGTCCACCGCGGAGAGCGCGCCGTTGGACGCGCGCAGGACCTCTTCGTAGGGACGGTACTCGCGGATCGTCTTGTGCTCGGCGCCCCACAGGACGGCCTCATCGAGGTCGCGCTCCACCTCAGCGTGAACGACCTGCTCGCTTTCGGGCCCGAGACCTGCGACCCCCGCCTTCGTGAGGCCGTACTGCCAGTGGTACACGAGCGGGTGCACCGAGCGGTCGAGCAGGTAGTGGCAGGCGAAGCCGGCCACGTACGCGCGCGCCGCCATACGGTCCGCGCCCTCAAGCCGCTCGGCCGCCTCGTGCATCGCGACCAGCAGGCGGCTCGGGCGCGCCGAGTGCATCGCGTTGCCCAAGGGCTCCCACTTGTGCATGAGCGGGTCGATGCATAGATAAAAGAGCGGGTCGGGGCCTTGGTTGCCGAGCAGGAAGGCGCATCTCTCGTCCTCCGTGGCAAACCCGAGGAGCTTCGAGACGTCGTCGAAGACGCTCTTTCCAAAGAAATCATGCGTGAGGATCGCGGGCATCGGCTGTCCCTTCTTTGTGTTTCTGCCTAACGATTATGCCCCACGCGGCACCGACGATGCGCCCGCGCGCCGGCGATTCCTCGCCTTTTGCGACACAAGCGCGCCGCTTTACCCAACCTTTACCCGTCCTGGCCCTTCCAGAAGGCCGTCTGGGGTAGCGTAGTATGCAAATGCGCCAAGAAGCCCAGGCGCCGAACGAGACGGAGAGACCATGGCAAAACAGAAGTTCACCCGTGCCGAGAAGAGCTGGATCATGTACGACGTGGGCAACTCAGCCCTGGTCCTTCTTGCCACGAGCGTCATTCCCATCTACTTCAGCTCGTTGGCGCCCGAAGGCGGAGTCGTCGTTGCGTGGAGCTACGCCGAGACCGTCGCCTCTCTCATCATCGCGCTGCTCATGCCCATTCTGGGCTCCATCGCCGACATGGAGGGCATGAAGAAGAAGTTCATCGTGGGCTGCGTGGGCACGGGCGTCGTCGCCACCGTCGCCCTCGGCATTCCCACGAGCGCCATGGCGTTCCTCGTCATCTACGTGATCAGCTCGGTGGCGCTCAACTCTTCGATGGTCTTCTACGACGCGCTGCTCGTCGACGCGACGACCGACGACCGCATGGACGAAGTCTCCAGCCATGGCTATGCGTGGGGCTACATCGGCAGCTGCGTGCCCTTCATCGCATGCCTGCTCATCGTGCTCAACTACGACAAGCTGGGGCTCGGCCTGCAGACCGCGATGCAGATCGCGTTCGTGACCACCGCCGCCTGGTGGCTCGTCTTTACCATCCCCATGCTCAAGGACGTCCAGCAAAAGCACTTCAAGCCGCGCGAGCCGAACGCCATCGGGCGCGCCATCGGCGGCATCGACGGCACCATCAAGGAGATGTGGTCCAACAAGGCGATCAAGTACTACATGATCGCGTACTTCTTCTACATCGACGGCGTGCACACCATCATCAAGCTCTCCACGAGCTACGGCACCGAGCTCGGCATCGACTCGACGCAGCTCGTGCTCGCGCTCCTGGTCACGCAGTTCGTGGCGTTCCCGTCGGCCATCATCTACGGTCGCCTCTCGAGCAAGTACGGCACGCGCAAGATGCTGCTCATCGCCATCGCGGCGTACTTCGGCATCACGCTCTTCGCGGCGCTGTTCCTGCGCACGGCGGCGGAGTTCTGGGTGCTCGCCATCCTCGTCGGCATGTTCCAGGGCGGCATCCAGGCGCTTTCGCGCTCGGAGTTCGGCAAGCTCTGCCCCAAGGAGCGCGCGAACGAGTACTTCGGGTTCTTCGACATCTTCGGCAAGTACGCCGCCATCCTGGGCACCTTCCTCGTGGGCACCTTCACCGCACTCACGGGCAACTCGAGCCTCGGCGTCATGAGCATCGCGATTCTCTTTGTGGTCGGCTTCCTGACGATGCTCAAGGTCCCCGAGCGCAGCTGAGCCGGACTTCATAAGCGCGGTGGCGTGAAAACGGGCGCCGGCCGCTCACGTGAGCGGCCGGCGCCCGTCCTTTGCCGCGCACACGCTAGTCGAAGAGCTCGGAGATACTGATGCCGAGCACGTCACAGAGCGCGACCAGGGTAAAGAGCTGGGGATTCATCGGGGTGCCCGGTTTGCTCCAGCCCTTCTCGTACTTCTGGTAGGTGAAGGTGGCGATGCCCGCACGGGCGGCGACCTCCTCCTGCGTGAGCCCGCACTCGCAGCGATACTGCTTGAGGCGGCGCCCGAGCTTGAGGGAAAGCTCCAGCTCAGCAGACGATATGTCCCTCTTCTTCGGCATGCAAAGAGGGTCGCGCCGCCGAAGTTAGTTGACCACCATACCTGTATGGTATTTCGGATTCAACATAGTATTTTTAGCGTTATTTCTTTGCGTGCCTCCCTCGGCCAGCCCCGATCGGCGAGGCGCAGGACAACTGCTTCTTGCGCCTGATCAGCAGATAGACAACTCCAGCGATGGTCACGACGGCAGTGAGCGCGCCGGCGACCACCCAGGCTAGGTGAAGCTCGAGGATGTCGGTCGTCACGCGGAAGCCGCTCACCCCCGCCTCGCCGCTGCGCCCCGCCAAGTCGGTCGCCACGATCCTGAGGTCGCGGTCGGTGAAGGCCGCCTCCTGGACCCGGAAGGTGTAGTTGCCGTACGCATCGCCCCTCGCCGGAACCTCCCGGCCGTCCACGAAAACCTTCACGTCCGCGATGCCGACGTTCTCGACCACCTTGAAGGAGCCCTCGCACTCGCGCGACTCGACCACGTCGCCGTCGCGGATGCTGAGGTCGGTGACCACGGGGTCGGTCGTGTCGAGGATGAAGTCGACCTCGGCCACAGACTCCCTGCCTGCGGCGCGCTCGAAATAGCCTGAGCTCGTGTTCATGTTTTTGGCAAGGTCGTTTGAATGGACGCTCACGTGGTAACGACCGTCCTCAGAGAAGTTGCCAGCGGATATGTTGTACCGGTACAGCGCCCAGCCGCGCGAGTCGTCCGCGTCCGAGGTAGCCTCGTCGATCGAGTAGCCGGTGGCGGAAGAGCCCTCGGTCCGCGTGAGCTCGAGGGTGCTCACGCCGCGGGTGACGGCGACCCCATGCTCCTCGGACCCGACGCCGGACACGTTGACCTCCTCGACCGTGACGCCCCGGCTTTGGGTGAGATAACCGTTGTTTTGCACATACACATCGGCGTCGACCACGCGGAAGGTCGAGCCGAAGCGGTTGACCGAGAAGGTCAGCGAGGCATCCGCCTCGTTGCCGGCGAGGTCGGTGAGGTGCGCGGTCAAGGTATAGATGTCGTCGACTTCGGGATCGCGCGTGAAGTCGGTATAGCTCACCGTGCTGCCCGAGGTGTTCTCGGAGGTCCCGGCATTGTACGAGACCTCGCCGTTCTTTGTGCCCTTGAGGCTGAAGGCCGCCCCCGCGGGATCGAAGTTCGCCTCATCCGAGAAGCTGATGGCGGGCATGACCTCGTCATTGTATGCATGGGCGTCCTCGACGCCCGTGATCGTCACGGTCGGGGGCGTCAGGTCGACCACGAACTCGTCCGCCTTGTACGGTGTCATCTCGTTGCCCGCCTTGTCCTTGCCGGACACCGCGAGGCCGCAAGCGCCGTCGGTCGCGAACGCGACGGTCACCGTATGGGTATCGCCGTCGTCGCTCCAAACCCCGATCTCGCCCGTGGTGTCGATCCTGATGAGGCCCGGGTCGAAGTTGTGCTCAATCACGGCGACGGTCGCCGTGCGCGCGGCTTTGTAATACTTGCCGTTGCGGGCATCGTCGTTGTCGAAGTCCACGCGGACGACAGGCGCCGTGCGATCGATGGTGAACTCGCCGAGATGCGCCGTCCCATGGTTCCTGGCGAGGTCGGTGAGCTGGGCATCGATCACGTAATGGCCGTCTTCTGCGAGGGTCTCCCCCATGCCGAACTGGTCGTAGGTGCGCCACGCGCCGTGCTCGTCGGTAAACGAGAGGCCCTCGCGCGCGGACACGCCAAGGGAGCTCGCAGGCCGCGTCCAGCTGCTCTGGGCACGACCGGCGACGCCCTCCTGCTTTGTCACGGTGAGCACGCCCTGGTCGGGCTCGTAGGCTTGAAGATACGGGAAATTGAGCTCATCGACGACGAGGCCCACGGTCTGCGGAGTGTTGTAATACCTCCCCTCCTCCGCGCCGGAGAACATGAGCCGCGGCGCCACGGTGTCCTTGAGCAGACCCTCGGGATAAACCTTGCTCGGGTCGAAGACCGAGAGGTTCTCGACCTCCCGCTCGGTGAGCGCACGGGCCTTGCCCGTCGGCGAGATGCTCCAGTAGCGCTCGTTCTTCGCGAGGTCGCTCGCCCTGATCACCACGTCGCGATCGAACTCGTGCCCGTCCGCGAAGGCGAGCGTCGCCGTCGCCTCCGCATTGCCGATGACGGCGTCCGCCGCCACGAGGACGTCTTGGTTATAGTAGCCGTCCCCGTTGTCCGCGATGCTGACCGCTCCCAGGCCGATCTCGTCAAAGACCCGGATCGATGCGGAGGCGGCACGGTCGTAGAAGTAATAGCTCGTCGAGTAGCTGTTCGCGGGAGGAGCGCTCACGCTCGCCGAAGTGACCTCGGGAGCGGTCATGTCCACGGCGAAGGGCCCGTACGACAGCTCAGGAGCCGCTTCGTCGGGAACGTTTCCCGCAAGATCGCGCGCATGCACAAAGAGGGACTTCCGCGCGCCCTCGCCGAAGGCGACCTTCTTTGTCCACGTGCGCGGATCCGCCGGGTCCTGCGCCCACTCCGATTCGCTCTGGGAGCCGTTGATCACCGGCGCGGACGCTGCCGCGTCGAAGTGGTCGTCCGTCACCGTGACGGTGGCCGTCACGGCGTCGTTGTAGTAATCGACACCTTCATAGGAGTTTGCCGGGGCTTTGTCGCGCGCCACCCGGACGACGGGAGCGACGGTATCGACGATGAACTCTCCTGAGGCATAGGAGGTGATCGGGACGCCCCCGCCTTCCCTCCCGAACTCGATGGGGTGCCCGGCAAGGTCGGCGCCCTCGACCTTGAGGCTAAAGGCTTTGCCGGAGTTCCGGAACTTGATGGTCGTGGAATGCCTGGGGCCGTCGTCCTTCCAGTCGGACACCTCGCAGAACCCGTCGTCACCCCCGACGCCGATGCTCACGAGATTCTTGTCGAAGTTCTCCTCGTCCACCACGATGGTCGCGGTGCGCTCCGCGTCGAAGCACGCGCCATCGACCGGCTCGTCCGAGTCGAAGGCGACGGTCGCCTGGGGCGCTGTGCGATCGATGGCGAATCGGCATTCGGCGCACGGCACCAAGGCGTCGCCCCAAGCCATGTCGTTGATGACGACGAGGCGATAAGTCCCCTCCTCGGCCAAGGCCTTCTCGTACACGCGCGAGCCGTCGGCGAGGTCCGTGCGCGCCCAATCGTCCTGGGCAGAGCCGTTGACCAGGATCCGGGAGGCGACATAGTCGTCGCCGGGCCCGACGGTGACCTTCACGTCGACCGAGCCTTCGTCGTAGTAGTCCTTGGGCTCCTCCCCGTTGACCTCGATGGTCGCCCAGGGTTCCTTGACGCCAGTGCCGGGGACGTCGATTCCGGGAGCTTCGTCGCCGAGCCCGAAACCTGGGCCTCCTATCGCGCCTGCCGCCGGCACCGCGACCGCGGCGGCGACGGCGAGGCTCGTGGCAACGACGCCCGCAGCGACGCGGCCACGAACTCCGCGGGGTTTCTTTGCCTGTTTCTGCTCAACGCCCATGGATGGTCACTCCCCTATGGTCTTCTCGCTGGTGACGGCGATTTCCCTGCGGATGATGCGGAACTCGATCGGGGCCGGCGCCGCCGGGGGCACGGTCCCCTTGACGCGGCGCGCGCCCTGATGCGAGGCCCCGGCGGCACCGGGGGCGCGCGGTGAGGCGCCGCGCGCTCGCTTCCCCGCGAGGTCGTCCTTGACGCCGCGGATATCGAGGACGCAGTAGGCACGGGCCGCCGCCATGGCCAGGGCAGCCGAGGCCACGATCAGGGCGATGCCCACGATGCGAAGGAAGCCCTGGGCGCTCATCTCGCCGTCTCCCTCGCAGGAGCCCCGCCCGCGGAGGTGCCGTCCCCAGCGCCCTCATGCGCGGCGCTCTTCTGCGGCGCCGTCGCGCCGGCGCTCTCGTAGGCGCGGGCGATGTTCTCCGCGGCGGCAGCGCGGGCCCCTTCCGAGACGATGGAGTCGCAGATTCGCCGCGCCTTCTGGCTCGACGCGGCCTCGCGCGCGAGCCCCTCCGCCATCTGAGTCGCCTTGGCGAGCAGCGCTTGCGCCTGATCGCGCGCGACGCCCGCGCGCCTGAAGCCGTTCAGGTAGGTCGGGGAAGAAACCGCCTGGTTGATGAGGGAGCAGAGCCGCAGGCGGGCCATCACCGGGTCGTCATCGGAAAGCCCGTCGAACGCCTCCTCAAGCGACTGCCAGTACCCCTCGTAGACGTTTCCCTCGAAGCCCTCGAGCGTCGCCTGCGAGAGCCTCTGGTAGAACTCGCCGATGGTCACGTATACCTGCGCCGACGATCTCTCGGAGGCGGTGAGCGCGCAGCCCTTGCCCGATGAGGCGCGAGCATCGTGCGAATCGACGGCCGCCTGGAACCACTGCGCCGCCTGGATGCCCGCGCTCATGGCGTAGTCGCGCGACTCGTCTGCATCGGCCTGCTCGTAGTACACGTAGTACAGCGTCCCGATGTCGTAGCAGAGCTTCGCGTAGCCGTCCGCGCCCTCGACGTCGGCGAGGTGCGCGCCCATGAGCCCCTGCAGGCGGGACGCCTCCGCGATCGAGAAGTCCTGGTCGGCCTTATAGACCCTGTTGACCAGCTCGGAATACGCCTCCGTCCGCGCGGGGTCGACCCCGATCGCGTCGACGTAGCGCCCCTCCGCGGGTGAGGCGCCGTCCGCCCCCGCAAAATCCGTGCTCGCCGCGCGGGCGGAGGCGAGGTAGGCGTCGTAGGTCGTGTTCCTGAGGTAGGCCGACGCGCCGAGGCACGAGGCGCCCACGGCAAAAAGACACGCGGCGGCTCCCCGCAGCGCGCCGAAGAGGCGGAGCTTTCGCCTGAGCGCGCCCCGGTAGGCCCCGGTGAGCTTCTCGTGGTTCTCGAGGTCATAGCGCATGTCCGCAGCCGTTTGGTACCGGTCGTCGGGGTTTGCCTGCGTGGCCTTAGCGATAATGTGCTCGAGCCCCTCGGAGAGCCGCGGGTCGATCTGGCGGATGGGCTTCCAGTAGGTCTCCTTCGAGGCCGCATGCCCGGTCACGAGCACATAGAGCGTCACGCCAAGGGAGTAGATGTCCGTCCTCGCATCGGTCTGGGCCTCATGGGAGAACTGCTCCGGCGCGGCATAGCCCCTCGTGCCGAGGATCTTCGTGTCGGAGGTCTTTCCTTCTTTGTACTCGCGCGCGATCCCGAAGTCGATGAGGCGGACCGTCCCGTCTTCGCGAAGCATGATGTTCGCCGGCTTCATGTCGCGGTAGATGATGGGAGGCGTCCTCGAGTGCAGGTACTCGAGGACTTCGCAGAGCTGGATCCCCCAGCCGATCACGTCCCGCTCGGCCATCGGGCGCCCGGCGGCGCGCATGGCCTGTTTGAGCGAGGTCCCCTCGACGTAGTCCATGACGACGAAGATGGTCTTGCCGTCCTCGATGATGTCCACGACTCGCGGCAGCATCGGGTGGTCGAGGCGCTTCATGAGGTTCGCCTCGGTGATGAGGCTCTGCACGACGACCTCGTTGTTCGCGTCGCGCGCCGTCCGGCCGATCTCCTTGACGGCCCAGAGCTTGTTCAGGCGCCGGTCGCGCGCGAGCCATACGCGCGACATGCCGCCCTGCCCCACGAGCGAGAGGACCTCGTACTTGCCGTCGATGATGTCGCCGACCCATGCCAAGGCTACTCAGCCCCCAGGCCAACGGTCGGCTCGTCGTCCGCCTCGGGCGCCGAGGGCGAGAAGGACGCGCAGCACAGCTCCGTCGGCTGGTCGTCCGACGCCGAGGCCGGCGAAAACGGGCCTGGCTGGCCCACATGCAGGCAGGTCGCGGTGATGTTGTCCTTCTCGCCGGCGTCGAGCACGCGGGCCATGGCATCGGCTATTGAGTCCCTCAGGGCATCCTCCGTCGCATGCGGCCCGTCCGCGAAGGCGCGCAGGAGCCCGCCTTCGCCGAGCCTGCGGTAGAACCCGTCGCATGCGACGACGAAGGTGTCCCCTTCCTTGGCTTCTCCCAGGTAAAACGCGGGGTCCACTGCCTCCTGAGCCCCCAGGGCCTGGAGGATCATCGAGCCCCTCGGATGGACGAGCGCCGCCTCGGCGGAGATCCTGCCCGCCTCGACCTCGCGCTGGATGAGGGTCTGGTCGCGCGTCAACTGCTCGCAGGAGCCTCCCCGGACCCGGTACGCGCGGCAGTCGCCGACATGCCCGATCGCGAAGCGACGCCCAAAGACGAGAAGCGCCGTCAGGGTAGTGCCCATGCGCACGTTGAGGTCGCGGCTATAGCGCCACATGCGCGCGTTGAGGTCGGCGAGGAGGGCGCCCCATTCCTCCCCGATGGGCCCGAGGTCGACGGCTCCGCCGCGCGCGTTCTTCGCGGCGTAGGCGGGAAGCGCCCCCTCGAACCATCGGGAGAGCTCCCGGATGGCGGCGGAGCTCGCGACCTCCCCGCTCGCGAGGCCGCCCACGCCGTCGCAGACGGCGAGAAGCGCCGCGTCGCCGAGGGAGGTCTCGGCGCTCAGCGCGCAGTACGCGTCCTGATTGATGCTCTTCGCCGCGCCGACGAACGTTTGACCGCAGACGGTGATCATGCCGAGCCTCCCCTCCTTGAAGACGCCGAGCGCATCGACGCCGAATGGAGGGCCAGCTTAGGGCACGCCCCTTCCCGGAACCTGACGGGTAACTTGCCGCAAGCTTACGGGTATCTCCCGTCGCGCCTGCCGACGACGGAGAACGCACAGGTCGGCGCGCGGCGGCGCCCGACCGCCTTTCGCGGGAAGATAAAAGCAGATATCTCCTGCGAGCTGATTTCCACAGGGTGCCCACAACTTCACGCAAAAAAGCCCCGGGAACCGTCCCGGGGCTTTGCTTCGAGCTCTGGCATCGAGTGGGCGCGGGCGCTACGCGAGCTTCCGGATGAGCGCCTCCAGCTTGTCCATGCCCTCGTCGACCTGCTCGCGCGTGATCACCAGCGGCGGCAGGAAACGCAGGATGGAGTCGCCGATGTGGTTGAGGACGAGGCCCTCGGCCAGGCCCTCGTCCACGAGCTGGCAGGCGATGGGCACGTCGAGCTGGGCGCCGCGCATGAGGCCGCGGCCGCGGACCTCGGTGACGTGCGGCATGGCCTGCAGGCGGTGGCGCAGGTGCTTGCCCACGGCGATGACGTGCTCGCCCATGTCCTCCGCGCGCAGGGTGTCGATCGTGGCGCGCGCCGCGGCGACCGCCAGGGCGTTGCCGCCGAAGGTCGAGCCGTGATCGCCCGGGCGCATGAGGCCTGCGACCTTGGTGCGGGCGGCGACGGCGCCCATCGGGAAGCCGTCGGCGATGCCCTTGGCCATGGTCACGATGTCGGGAACGATGCCCGCGCGCTGGAAGCTGAAGGGCGATCCGCAGCGGAAGAAGCCCGTCTGGACCTCATCGATGATGAGCATGAGGTTCTTCTCGCGGCACAGGTCGGCGACGTCGCGCAGGTAGTCGTAGCCGGCGGGCCACACGCCGCCCTCGCCCTGGACGCACTCGAGCATGACGGCGCAGACGGGGCCGCACTCGGGCGTCGGGTTCTCGACGGCGCTGCGCAGGGCATCGATGTCGTTCAGGTCGACGGAGGCGAAGCCGGCGGGCATCGGGCGGAAGGTCTCGTGGAACCTGTCTTGGCCGGTGGCGGCGAGCGTCGCCAGGGTGCGGCCATGGAAGGACTTCTTTGCGCTGACCACGCCAAAGGCGCCGTCGAGCTTGACCTCGCCCCAGCGGCGGGCGAGCTTGATGGCGCCCTCGTTGGCCTCTGCGCCGGAGTTCGCGAAGAAGGTCTTCCAGGTGACGGCGGCAGAGCCCGTGTCGTGGCCGGACTCGTCGGTGATGCGCGAGAGCAGGGTCGAGAGCCCGTTGGCGACCTCGCCGCGGTTCTCGACGTAGAAGTAGTTCCCGACCTGCCAGAGCTTATCGGCCTGCTCCTTCAGCGCGGCGACCACGGCAGGGTGGCAGTGGCCGAGCGAGGCGCAGCCGATGCCGCCGAGGAAGTCGAGATAATCGTTGCCCTCGGAGTCGGTGAGGACCGCGCCCGAGGCGCGGACGAACTCGACGGGCAGGCGGCCGTAGGTGCCGAGCACGTACTCGTCGTCGAGCGCCTTGATGTTGGCGGGCACAGTGGAGAAATCAGACATGCGGGCTTCTTTCTAATCCTGGGTGAACATGGTGCCGCAGCCGGCGTCGGTGAAGATCTCGAGCAGCAGCGAGTGGTCGGCCTTGCCGTTGACGATGACGACCTGCTGGACGCCCGCGTCGAGGGCGTCGGCGACCGAGCGGATCTTTGGGATCATGCCACCGTCGAGTTTACCCGAGTCGAGGAGCTCGTGGGTCTCGGTGCGGGTCATCTGGGCGATGAGGCTATCGGGGTCGTGGACGTCCTCGAGCAGGCCGTCGACGTCGGTGAGGTAGATGAGCTTGTCGGCGCCCATGGCCTCGGCGATCTTTCCGGCGGCGACGTCGGCGTTGATGTTGAGGAAGCCGTCCGGGGCGCAGCCCACCGACGCGACCACGGGGATGTAGCCGTCGTCGAGGATGGTGTTGATGAGGTTCGTGTCGACCTCGCGGATGCGGCCCACGCGCCCGAGCTCGGGGTCGACGACCTCGGCCTTCATGGTCTTGCCGTCCGCGCCCGAAAGCCCGACGGCGTTGTGGCCGTACTCGTTCAAGGCCCACACGAGCTCCTGGTTGACCTTGCCGATGAGCACCTCGCGCACGGCCTCCATGGTGTCGGGGTCGGTCACGCGCAGGCCGTCCTTGAACTTGACCGGCACGTTCAGGCGCTTGAGCTGCGCGTTGATGGCCTTGCCGCCGCCGTGGACGAGCACGACGCGAACGCCCATGAGCTTGAGGAGCTCGATGTCGGCCACGACGCGGGAGCAGAGCTCCTTGTCCTCCATGGCGCTTCCCCCGTACTTGATGACGAAGGTCTTGCCGTTCATCTGGTTGATCCAGGGCAGCGCCTCGATGAGGGTCTCGGCCTTCGCCGCGGCCGCGTCGCGCTGCTGGATGTCGCGCTTCTTCATGGCTCCCCTCCTGGGAATGAGATAGAAGGAGACGGGGCTCCCTGCCGAGTTTTCCTTTGCGGATGCGGCAGGCCCCGTCCCCTTTTGCCGCATCGAGAGAAGGGTTACGTGCGGTAGTCGCCGTTGATGGTCACGTAGTCGTGGGTGAGGTCGCAGGTCCAGATGCGGCAGGACGCGTCGCCGTCGTGGAGGTCGACCGCGATGTCGATCTCGGGCGCCTCGAAGCGCCGCAGCATGTCGTCCTCGTCCATGGGGACGATGAGGCCGGCGCGGCACACGGGCACGCCCATGAAGTCGATGTCGACGCGGGACTGGTCGAAGGCGACGCCGCACTTGCCGGCGGCGGCGGCCACGCGGCCCCAGTTGGCGTCGTGGCCGAAGATCGCGGTCTTGACCAGCGGCGAATTGGCGATCGAGCGGGCGACGGTGTCCGCATCGGCGTCGTTTGCGGCCCCGAGGACATTGACGGTCACGAGCTTCGTGGAGCCCTCGCCGTCTGCGGCGATCTTTCGGGCGAGCTCGCCGCAGACCGCCTTGATGCCGGCAGCGAGCGCGGGGTAGGCGGGCGAATCGAGGCCGATCCTCTCGCCCGCAGGGGCGGCCTTGCCGGTGGCGAGAAGGACCGCGGTGTCGTTCGTCGAGGTGTCCGAGTCGACGGTCACCTTGTTGAAGGTCTGCTTCACCGCGGCGAGGAGCGCCTCGTGGGCCGCCTCCTCGGTGAGGGCGGCGTCGGTGGACATGACGCAGAGCATGGTCGCCATGTTCGGCTGGATCATGCCCGAGCCCTTGACGAAGCCGCCGAGGTGAACGGCGTACTCTTCGCCGTTCGCAGCGGGGAGGAGGCCCTCGAAGGAGGCCTCCTTGGGCACGGTGTCGGTGGTCATCACGGCGCAGGCCGCGTCATGGGCGGCCCCGGGGGTGTGGGCGAGGGCCGCCGCGGCGGCGGGGACGCCTTCCTCGAATGGCTCGAAATCGAGCTCGACGCCGATGACGCCGGTCGAGGCCACGAGCACGTCGGAGGGCTCGCAGCCGAGCTCCGCGGCGACGAGCTCGGCCGTCCGCTTGGCCGTCGCGAGGCCGGGCTCGCCGGTCGCGGCGTTGGCGTTGCCGGAGTTGAGGACCACGGCGCGTGCATGGCCGTCGGCCACGTGCTCGCGGCTGACGACGACGGGCGCGGCGCAGAAGCGGTTGGTGGTGAAGGTGCCCGCGGCGACGCAGGTCTCGTCGGCGGCGACGAGCGCCATGTCGCGGCGGTTGGGGTCGCGGCGGAACCCGGCGTGCAGGCCCGCGGCGCGGATGCCCTCCGCGGCGCAGACGCCGCCGGCGCAAGGGGCGAACCCGAAGGCCTCGGGCGCATCGCCGGGGACGGGCACCTCTATGGGAGCGAAATCAGTCATATGAGCCCTTCTTGGTATAGGACGGAAACGGCGCGAGCGTCCGATGGGGCCCGCCTAGATGAGCGGCGCCGCGGAGTCGACGGCGAGGCGCTCGGGCAGGCCGCAAACGATGTTCGCGCACTGCACCGCCTGCGCCGCCGCGCCCTTTCCGAGGTTGTCGATCGCGCAGGAGGCGATGATCACGCGGCGCCGGCGGTCATCGAGCGCCACCCCCACCTGGGCGCGGCCCGTGCCCACGACGGAGCTCGTGGACGGCATGGAGCCGGACGGCAGCACCGTGACCAGGGGCTCGTTCGCGTAGCGCGCCTCATAGGCGGCCTGGACCCCCTCCGCCGTCGCGTCGTCGGCGGCCTCGAGGTACACGGTGGCCAAAAGCCCTCGCGTGAGGGGCGCCAGGTGCGGGGTGAAGACGACGTTGATGTCGCGACCCGCGACCTCGCTGAGCGTCTGCTCGATCTCGGGCGTGTGACGGTGCTTCGCGACGCCGTAGGCCTCGACGGACTCGTTGGCGTGGCAGTAGTGCGTGCGCGCGTTGCAGCCGCGGCCCGCGCCCGAGACGCCGGAGATCGCGTCGGAGATCACGAGGTCGCCGGTCGCCAGGCCCGCGGCGAGCGCCGGGGCCGCG
This sequence comes from Coriobacteriia bacterium, assembly GCA_003150175.1. GTDB lineage: Bacteria > Actinomycetota > Coriobacteriia > Coriobacteriales > Atopobiaceae > Paratractidigestivibacter. Next base: position 7,868 of record QAKZ01000067.1, on the reverse strand, counting down.
GCGAGCGCCGTGGCGGTCGGGTAACAACCGGGGACGGCCACCAGGACCGCCTCCCCGGTGGCGCGGCGCGCGGCGAGGGCGCCGAGGCCCGCGCGGTTGAGCTCGGGCAGGCCGTAGACGGTCTGCGAGAGGAGCTCGGGGCTCGTGTGGGGAGTCTTGTACCAGTCCTCGTAGACCTTGGGGTCATGGATGCGGTAGTCGGCCGAGAGGTCGAGCACGGTCACGCCCGCGGCGAGCAGCTGCGGGGTCAGGCCGAGGGAGGCGGTGTGAGGCACGGCGAGGAACGCCACGTCGGCGACCTCGGCGATGCGCCCGGGCTCGGGCAGCGAGAGCTCCAGGTCGCATACACCGGCGAAGCTCGGGTACACGGCGCTGAGCTTGGTGCCGGCCTCCTTGCGGTCGGTCGCCATGACGAGCTCCATGTTCGGGTGGTTGAGCACGAGACGGCAGACCTCGATGCCCGCATACCCCGTTGCCCCGACGACGCAGACCTTTATGCATTCCATTTGGTAATTCTCCCTTGAATTGTGCATATTCTTTTGCGTTTATGCACGATTTCTGAATTTTAGCGCGGTTAAAATACGCTTCTACCAAACGAGCGTCAACCCTAGGAGCCGCCGCTGCCACGCGATGGACACAAACGCGCCGGCCGCCGAGGCGGTAGGCGGGACCTAGTCCATCAGAACGATGCCCTCCTTGACGTGCTCGACGACCTCTGCGGGCACGTAGCGCTTGACGATCTCGAGACCGAACCACACGGCGGTCGCCATGCCCTGGCTCGTGATCACGTTGCCGTCGGTCACGGCCTTCTTCGCCGGCTCGAGCAGCGCGCCGTGCTCGGCGACGACGTCCTGGAAGTGCGGGTTGGCCGTCGCGTGCTTGCCCTTGAGGATCCCGAGCTCCGCCAGGATGGAGGGGGAGGCGCAGATGGCGGCCACTCCCCTGCCCTCGGCGGCGTGCTTGACGAGGGCGTCGCACAAAGGCTCGCAGGCGCGCAGGTTCGGCATGCCGGGGATGCCGCCGGGCAAGACGAGCATGTCGTAGTCGTCGAAGTCGAAGCCCTCCTCCTCGATGCTGCGGTCGCACACGACCGTCACGTCGCGCGAGGACGCGACCTGAAGGTCGTCGGTGATCGAGACCATGTCGCACGGGACGCCGGCGCGGAAGAGCAGGTCGACGACCGCGATGGCCTCGACCTCCTCGAACCCGGCGGCAAAGAAGACCGCGACGCGTTTCTCGGTGAGCTGCTTGAAAGCCATGGTGCCTCCTTGTGGGAAGCCCCGCCGGCGAGGGCGGGGCGAAGTGCGGTTCGGTTGGCGGGCGGCGCGGGGGCTAGCCCTCGATGCCCTTCTGTATGGCGGCGGCGATCTCGGCGGGGTCCGAGCTCTGGTGGACGAGCCCCTTGAAGCCGCCGTTCATGAGCAGCGTCGCGGTCTTGGACAGCAGGCGGATGTGCTCGCTTCCCGCCTCGCCGTCGGGGACCATGAGCGCGATCGCGCAGGTCACGGGCTTCTCGTCGAAGCTCGGCCAGTCGAGGGGCTCGGCGTTCTTCAGGACGACGACCGCGGCGCGAGCGACGGAGGCGCTCTTTGCGTGCGGGATGGCGAAGCCGTCGGTCATGCCCGTCTCGCCCATGGCCTCGCGGGCCATGAAGGCCTGGCGCAGGGCGTCGGCGTCGTCGGCGATGCCGAGCTCGGCGGCCTTCAGGGCGATGATGCCGATGGCCTCCTCGCGCGAGGCGGCGTGCTGGTCCAGAAGGACGCTTTGGGCGCTGATGATGTCGCTCACTCTGGTTCCTTTCGGTCGGTGCGTATTCGCAGGTAAGTATAGACGCGCACGGCCCCACGGGGGCTCGCGCGCGCCAGCCGTAATTTCTTGTAAACCGTCTGGGGAGAGGGACGCCGAGCCTAGCGCGGCCGCCCGGCGCTAGAACATGTTGCGCTCGGCGAACTCCGCCTGGACGGTGCGCAGCATGAGCTCAACGTCGTCCAGGCCCAGGTGCACCTCGGACTCACCCGCCAAGAGCGTTCCGCGGCGGCGCGCCCAGTTCTCGAGCGTCGCCGGGCGGGACTCGCGCGGGAGCGTGCGGACCTCGGGGTCCACGCGACGGCAGATGTCGCGCGAATCGATCACGGTGATCCTGCCCGCCTTGCGAGCCTCGGCGTAGCCCGCGATGTTCAGCATGAACCAGGAGTCCTCGAAGGCGGCGTTGTGCGCCATGAAGGGGTAGGCGCACATAGCGGCCAGGATCGCCTTCTGCATCGGCGCGTTCGCGCGCAGGGGCTTGACGTCCTTGACGTCGTCCCAGGTGATGTGGTGGATGAACTCGAGCGGCACGCCCTTCTCGGCGTACATGGCGGGTATGCCGCAGTAGCCGGCGAAGGCGTCGTGGGGCTTGGCCTTCGCGGCGAGGTCCATGAACTCGAGGCCGATGTTGACCACATAGCCGCGGGCGGGGTCGCGGTCGGTCGTCTCGATGTCGATGCCCATGACCATGCCGGAGACCGGCGCGTCCACATAGGCGATGTTCAGGTCCTCGAGCGCGGGGCCGGCCTGAGCGGCGACCTCGGCGTCGGGGCGATGCTGCATCGCGGCGACGGCGTGGACGAGGTCTGAGTCGGGGAGCTTTCGCGCGAGCGCCGAGGGCGAGGTGTCGCGGAGCTTCTCCGCGCCGATGCGGTCGCAGACGCCGCGGTTGCGGTCCACGAGCGAGAGCACGAGGTCGAAGCCGAAGGGCTCTTTGCCGGCCGGCGCCGACTTCCAAGCGTCCATCAGGGTCTTGATGGCGTCCTCGTTCTTCATGCGCTCCGCCTGCAGGGACGCCTCGTCAGAGACGAGGCCCGGCAGGACGAAGGCGCTCGCAAGGTCGATGGCCTGGCTGAGTTCCATAGTGGCGGCTTCCTTCGCGACGTGAAAAAAGGCCGGCGGCTCGTCGCCGCGCGGCCTTCTAGGCTAGCAAAAAGTGCGCGAGATGACCTGCGAAGGCGGGCTACTCGGCGCAGAACACACGACCTTCGCGGCGAGCGGGCGCCTCGGGCTTCTCGGCGCCCCAGTAGCCGACGGCGCAGTGGCCGATGCCCTCGTAGTCGCCCTCGACGCCGAGGTCGGCGAGGATCTTCTTGCCTTCCGGGGAGTCGAACTCCTCCTTGGCGCGGTGGACCCAGATGCTCGCGAGCCCCAGGGACTCGGCGGCAACCATCATATTGCCCATGGTCAGGGAGCCGTCGTAGACGTGGGTGGGGACGGTCTTGTCGGCGAGGACGACGAGGATCGCGGGCGCCCCGTAGAACGGGTCGAAGTCGGGGCCCTTGCCCATGATCGCCGCGTTCATGGCGCTCAGGCGGTCGCGGAGGTCCTTGTTGGTGACCTTGAGGACGATGGTGGACTGGCAGCCCATGCCCGAGGCGGCGTAGAGGCCCGCCTCAACGATACTGTCGAGGTCGGCGGCGGCGGGCATCTGGTCCTTGAACTGGCGGCAGCTGCGGCGGTCGCGCATAGCGGTGAGCACTTCGTTCATAACGAGTCCTTTCTGCTCGGCATACACCTCCGATTGTACCCACGCCACCAACACTGGGTGACAGTCATTGGCAGCAGCTTTCCGGGACACCCATCAGCCAATGACTGTCACCGGCTGATGGGTGGCAATAGAAGCTGCACGCAATGACTGTCACCCAGTGTTGGTGTTGCAGCGAGGGCATCGCGGGTAGACTTGCGTGCAGAAACGCAACGAGGGCAGGAGCGCTTTGGACATCAACCAGATAGCGCAGATGGCGGGAGTCTCCCGTGCGACGGTGTCGCGCTACTTCAACGAGGGCTATGTGAGCCAAGAGAAGCGCGAGCGGATCCGCGCCGTGGTCAAGGCCACCGGCTACTCCCCCTCACAGCACGCGAAGAGCCTGCGCACGGGCAAGTCGAGCACCGTCGGCGTCATCATCCCGAAGATCAACTCCGCCTCGGTGAGCCGCATGGTCGCCGGCATGACGCCCGTCTTTGCCGAGCGCGGCTACCAGGTCCTCCTTGCGAACACCGACAACGACGCCGCACGCGAAGTCGCCTACCTGCGCTTATTTGAAGAGAAGCGACAGGTCGACGGCATCGTTCTCGTGGCGACGGTCTTCACAGACGAGCACTTCGAGGCCATGGACCAGACGAATCTGCCGGTGGTCGTCCTCGAGCAGCAGCTTCCCGGGCGCTCCTGCGTGTTCCAAAACGACCGCGACGCCATGCGCGACGTCACCGCCCTCGTGCTGCGCGAGTCGTCGCGCCCCGTCTACATCGGCGTCCTCGAGGAGGACCTCGCCGCCGGGCGCGACCGCCACCTCGGGTTCTTGGACGCGTGCGCGGACGCGGGGGTGGAGGTCCCCGAGCACGCTCAGCTCGTGGCGGACTTCTCGGTCGACGCCGGGTACACCGCCGCCGAGCGGCTCCTCGACGAGTTCCCCGACACCGACGCGATCGTGTGCGCGACCGACTCCATCGCCTACGGCGCCCTCACCTGCCTGCGGGAGTACGGTCGGCGCGTGCCCGAGGACGCGCAGGTCACAGGCGTGGGGGACGGTGAGCTCAGCCAGATCGTCACGCCAACGCTGACGACGGTCCACCACCATTACAAGACCTCCGGCGCCGAGGCGGCGCGCATGCTCTGCGACCTCTTGGACGGCCACGATGCCCGCCGCGAGGTGCGCATGGGCTACGAGGTGGTCACGAGGAACTCGACGCGCTGACAAGCGCGCTCCGCAGTCGGTTCGCCGACGTCGGACGCCCTTCCAAATACCCATGCCCCCGCGACGCCTTTGGCGCATGACCGTTCGCCGACCAGAACCTATCGTTTGCCGCAATTTGATATGAGAACGTTCCCATATCTTCTTAACAGCTCTTTAATGCGAATTATGAGAACGATTCCATACCTAAAGCGGAATCGCTGTCATGAGGAAAGAAGGAAACCATGGCACTAGATCACCGGCAAGCGGCCCAAGAGATCCTCGACGCCGTCGGCGGCGCGGGGAACGTCGTCTCGCTCGACGGGGCGCTCGAGGTGCGCGCAGGCAGCCATGGCTGCAAGATCGCCTTCGTGGGCGATGCCTCGGGCAAGAAGGGCGCCGGCTGCGGCCGCGCGAGCCGCAGCATTGAGCTGGAGCCCGTGCATGACCTGCGCGTCCTCGTGGACAGCTCCGCCGTCGAGGTCTACGCGAACGGCGGCCGCATGGTCTTCTCGACCCGCTGGTTCCCCACCGACCCGCAGCTCAGCGTGCGCGTGAGCGGAAACGCCCAGGACATCAGGCTCTACCCGATGGGCTGCGAGTAAGACGTTCCCGAGAGGGGCGGGCACCCGTCAGAAGGCGCCGCCGCCCCCTCCTCCGCCGAAGCCGCCACCGCCGCCGCTGGAGAAGCCGCCTCCTCCGCCGCTGCCCGAGCTCGAGGACGACGCCGCGAGGGCGGCCGCGGAGACCTGATGCGCCTCTGCCACGCTGCCCGTGAAAGCTGCGGCAGGCGCACGGCCGTCGATCCCGTAGCCGCGATAGCACCAGCCGTAGCACGGCGCGAAGTACGGGTCCTCGATGACCTGGGGGCAGGCGACCTTGAGCTGGTCGATGACCTCGTCGGCCACATCGAGCACCACGGCCATGACGAGCAGGCGGTTCCACAGCACGACGTCGGCGGGTACCGCCTCCGAAAGGTGCGTGAACTCCTTGAGCCAACGCCGGAGTGCCTCGAGCTGGGCCAGGGTCTCGATGCCCTCGCGGTTGAGCTCGCGCATGGTCGCGGCGCACACGACCGCGGCGATGCCCGCAGCCAGCAGAAGCGCCGGAAGCCCAATTCCAATGCCGAGCGGCGACTCGAAGACGCACACCTCAAGGACAAACGACCCGATGGCAAGCATGACGTCGAATACGCCGAGCACGGCGAGGGCCACCATGCCCTTGCGCTCGATCGCCTCGTCTTGGAACCTCTCGATATAGCGCCCCTCGACAACGCTTGCCCAGGCATTCCAAGCGTCGCTATAGGCTTCCGGCTCCTTCTTTGCCGTCCGCTCGACGCTGGACAGGTAGAGCTTCGAGCCCACCTCGTTGCGGGCCTTGGCCACCTTGCCGAAGATGAAGGTGCAGGCGGCGGCGTCGACCGCGCGAGCCCAAGTGGCGTTGTCGCTCATGACGGCGCCCTCGGGAGCGGCTCCCATGCCCTTGACCTTGGTAAGAAGGAAATCGTCCTTCTCTTTCTGCCTCCAGCCGCTCCCGACCTTCCTGCGCACCTTGTCCAGGCGCACCACGCCTTGATCGGTCAGACGCATGAGGGTCGCGGTGAGCTCCTTGGGCTCCGCCTTGCCGCCGTTTGCGAGGGCGCCGAGAACCGCGGGGTGGTCGTCGGTCGGCACGTCGCGGAAGTACTTGTCCTGGAACTGGGGCCTCACGTCCTGGGCGTAACGCCGGCGGACGAACACCGTGTAAACCACGGTAACCACAGCCAGGGCACCGGTTGCCCCGGCGATTCCCCAAACAAGCAGGCGGGCTCGGGCACGGCGGGCGTTGGCTTTATCAGCCCATGTCTGCTCCTCGCTGAGGATGGTCTCGAGCTCGGAGCCGGACGTCGCCTCGCAGCCGGCGATCCACTCCCTCGGGAACGTCACGCGCATCTCGGCGAACTCCTCGGTGCCCACGCCGGGAACCGTGAACACCACGTCGTCGCCGTTGAAGGCCACGTCCGCGTCCAGGGGGCCGTGGCCCCAAGCGCGCACGTTGGCGACGGGCTTGACCGACTCGCCCGCCGGAACAGGAAGGTGCAGGTTGCAGATCACGTTCTGGGACTCGACGTCCCATCCGTCCGAGACGAACTTCCAGTAGAGCTCTCCCGTGTCGTCCCAACGGGTAGCGATGCCCGTGGCACGGTACGCGATGGTGAAGGTGGCGCGCTCGTCCTCATGGGCGGAATAGATCTTGAGCCGAAGGACGTCTCCGCGGTCGCTGATCTCGTAGGTCCCGTCGACGCCGCCGTAGCCCTCGGTGAACGCCTGGAGGTCGCCCGCGTCGCCCTCCCCCGCCGCCAGGACGGTGAGCTCGACATCGCGACCGTTGCTGGGGTTCTCGCCCTTCGGGATGTCCCAGTACACCCCATGGAAATCGCCGTCGAAGTCGAAGGTGCGGGACTCGGCCACGGTGAGGACCCCATCGGAGTCGAGGGTCGCGTCGATGTTCACCCGCGTAATCGAATATTCGTCGGCGAGCGCCGCGGCAGGCGCCGCGACGAGCGCGAGGACAAGGGCGAAAAACGCCGCGACGGCGATCCAAGACGTCGACGAGGCCGCGCGGGCACGGAGGCGGAAGCGAAGGTCCATGGGCTTCTCCATCTGCGGTGAGCTGGCAAGAAACGCGCAGATAGAGCATACCAGAGTTGATCGAGCGCCCCGCCGCGCCGCCGTCAACGCGAGGCGCGGTCGCTCATGGCGAGGACAGCATCCCCCAGGCGCAGCTCCTCGCCCCAGGGGACCAGGGCGGACGACTCGATCGCGCGGCCCCTGAGCTTGGCGGGGTTCGTCGACCCGAGGTCTATGGCCTCGATGCCGCCCGGTGCGAGGCGCAGGCGAAGGTGTCGCCGCGAGACCGATTTGTCGTGCAGGACGACCTGGTTGCCCGAACCGCGCCCCACGAAGAGCCCCTCCTCCCCGATCGCGACGAAGACGTCGGCGGAGTCCGTGCGCACCCAGACCCCCGGGGACCCGGCGGTAGAGTCCCCGTCGTCGAGCACGGAGGTGAGCTCGTCGTCGCAGCGGCGGGCGGGGCGGGAGGCTGGGGCTGCCGCGTGGGCCGAGGAGGGCTCCGGGGCGGGCGGGGTCGCGGGCACGGAGACCGGCCCGGCAGGTGGGGGCGGGGGCA
>QAKZ01000021.1:7694-30494 GCA_003150175.1 Coriobacteriia bacterium | reverse complement strand
GACGTTGTCCTCCTCCAGCACGTAGATGAGCTTGGGGAAGGCGGGGGTGATCCACACGCCGGCCTCGTTCTTCACGCCCTGATAGCGCTGGCGCAGCATCTCCTCGATGCACAGGGCAAGGTCGGCCTTCTCCTGCTCGTTGCGCGCCTCGTTGAGGTACATGAAGACGGTGATGAAGGGCGCCTGGCCGTTGGTGGTCATGAGGGTGACGACCTGGTACTGGATGGTCTGGACGCCGCGGGCGACCTCCTCGCGCAGGCGCTTCTCGACGATCTGGTTGATCTTGTCCTCGCCGGGGTGCGCGTCGATGGCCTCCATCTCGGCGTAGACCTGGCGGCGGATCTTCTTGCGCGAGACGTCGACGAACGGCGCGAGGTGCGTGAGCGAGATCGACTGCCCGCCGTACTGGCAAGAAGCGACCTGCGCGATGATCTGCGTGGCGATGTTGCAGGCGGTGGAGAAGCTGTGTGGGCGCTCGATGAGCGTGCCCGAGATCACGGTGCCGTTCTGCAGCATGTCGTCGAGGTTGATGAGATCGCAGTTGTGCATGTGCTGCGCGAAGTAGTCGGCGTCGTGGAAGTGGATGATGCCCTCGTTGTGGGCGGCCACGATGTCGGCGGGCAGCAGCTCGCGCATGGCCAGGTCCTTGGAGACCTCGCCGGCCATGTAGTCGCGCTGGACGCTGACGACGGTGGGGTTCTTGTTGGAGTTCTCCTGCTTGACCTCCTCGTTGTTGCACTCGATCAGCGAGAGGATCTTGTCGTCGGTGGTGTTCTTCTGGCGCTTCCGGGCCTGCACGTAGCGGTAGATGATGTAGCGGCGGGCGACCTCGAAGTGGTCGAGGGCCATGAGCTGGTCCTCGACGAGGTCCTGGACCTCCTCGACCGTCACGGTGTGGCCGGCCTCCATGCACTCGTCGGTGACGTTGAGGGCGGCGAACTTGATGCTGCGCTCCGAGAGGCGCTGCTCCTCGGGAACCTCGAGGTTGGCCGCGCGGATGGCGTTCTCGATCTTCTCGACCTCGAAGGTGACCTCCGAGCCGTTGCGCTTGATGATCTTCATGGTCGACCTGGCTTTCCGAAAAATCGGCGCGCCCGTGCGGCGCGCCGTTGAATGCCTGTGCTTGTGTTCGCGAATTACTATGCCACAAGACCTTGTGTTTAGGATGTTCATTCGACCCAATATATTGTTAGATTTGGTCTTGACATTGTTAACCGGTTGTCTATGCCGGAGGTTGCCGCAGGCAGCGCGGGTGGGCCTGCATAAAATCGGGCGGGACTTTTTTTGCCGGACCCGAACGAGCGGTGGAGGTCCGGTGAATCGCGTTCGGCGGACGGTCGCGGGGGCGGGCGGGGGGTGCTTTCCCGGGGCGGTGCAGCGACGGGCGCGCGGGGTTGCGCAGGGGCCGTGGGAGAGCCGCTCGCCTCCGCGGAGCGGCCGCCGGCCCGCCACGGCAGCGCGCTTCTTGGCTGCTGCGCGGGTGTAAACGCGGGTGTAAAGTAAGAGGGTTGATCCCTTGCACGACCGATTGGAGCGCACGATGGAATTCTCTAAGCGACTCGACCTCTTTGGCGCCGAGGTGTTCGCCGCCCTGAACGAGAAGCGCCGCGCGCTCGAGGCCGAGGGGCGCACCGTCTACGACCTTTCGGTCGGCACGCCCGACTTCAAGCCGTCCGCGCACGTCATGGACGCGCTCATCGAGTCCGCGCGCAATACGGACAACTGGAAGTACTCCCTCCACGACAAAGACGAGCTCCTCGACGCCGTCGCCGGCTACTACAAGGACCGCTACGGCGTCGACGGCATCGGCCACGACATGATCATGAGCTGCCGCGGCACCCAGGAGGGCATGCTATGGCCGCTGTCGGCCCTCGTCGACCCCGGCGACCTCGTGCTCGTGCCCGACCCCTGCTACCCCGTGTTCCAGAACGCGACGCTGCTCGCGGGGGCGAAGTGCGCCTACTACCCGCTCACCGCCGACCACGATTTCCTGCCCTACGTCGACGGGATCGACCCGGCGGTCGCCGACGCGGCCAAGGCGATGATCGTCTCGCTGCCGGCGAACCCCGTGGGCTCGGTCGGCACACCTGAGGTCTACGCGAAGATCATCGAGTTCGCCCGCGAGCACGACATCGTGGTCATCCACGACAACGCCTACTCCGACATCGTCTTCGACGGCCCGGCGGGCGGCAGCTTCCTTGCTTACCCCGGCGCGCGCGAGGTCGGCGTCGAGTTCCTCTCGCTTTCCAAGAGCTTCAACGTCACCGGCATGCGCCTGAGCTTCCTCGTCGGCCGCGCGGACATCGTCGCCGCGGCCCGCAAGCTCCGCGGCCAGGTCGACTTCGGCATGTTCTACCCCGAGCAGGACGTGGCCATCGCCGCGCTCACCGGCCCGCGCGAGCAGGTCGAGGAGCAGCGCATGAAGTACCAGGAGCGCCGCGACGCGCTCTGCGACGGCCTCGAGGCCATCGGCTGGGAGCGCCCGAACGCCCATGGATCGATGTTCGTGTGGGCGCGCCTGCCGCACGGCCGCACCGACTCGATGGCCTTTGCGCTCGAGCTCATGGAGAAGTCCGGCGTGATCGTGACGCCGGGCGCGAGCTTCGGCCCGTCGGGCGAGGGCTTTGTCCGCATGGCGCTCGTGATGCCGCCTGAGCGCATCCGCGAGGCCGTGGCCGCCATCGCGTCCGCAGACCTGTAGGGAGGGGCCATGAAGGCAAAGAGGAACGTCGCGACGGTCGAGGGCGCAGCCATCGCGGGCACGGGCGCCGCTCGCGGAAACATGACGCGTCGCGGTTTCTGTGCCGGCGCGCTCGGGATTTTCGGCGCGCTTTCGCTGGTGGGCTGCGGCGGCTCGGGCGCGGGCCTGGCCGGTGGCGACGCCGGCACGAAGGGTGACGGCTCCCAGAAAACCGGTGGCGCTTCTTCCCAGGACACGGCCGAGGGGCCCTACGCCACGGGCACGCACCACGCGAGCATCGAGGTCGAGGGCTTCGGCACCATCGAGTGCGCGCTCAACGCCAACGTCGCGCCCATCACGGTGGCGAACTTCTGCAAGCTCGCGGGCGACGGGTTCTATGACGGGCTGACGTTCCACCGGATCATCGAGGGCTTCATGATCCAGGGCGGCGACCCCAAGGGCGACGGCACCGGCGGCTCGGACCAGACCATCAAGGGCGAGTTCTCGGCCAACGGCGTGCAGAACCCCATCAGCCACGTGCGCGGGACCATCAGTATGGCGCGCTCGCAGGATTACAACTCCGCGAGCTCGCAGTTCTTCATCATGCAAAAGACGAACACCCAGCTCGACGGCCAGTACGCCGCCTTCGGCAGCGTGACCTCGGGCATCGAGGTCGTCGACGCCATCGCGCAAAAGACGCCCGTCCAGGACTCCAACGGCACCGTCGCCGCCTCCGACCAACCGCGCATCTCCAAGCTCACCGTCATCGACTAACCCTCACTGGGCGACACCCATCACTGGGTGACAGTCATTGCGTGCAGCTTTCTGTGACACCCATCATCCGCTGTCACCCAGTGAAGGTGAGTCGGATAGTAGTACGCTCCTTTATATGCAATACCTAATCGCTAAACGGCACAAATTAGGCATTTACGTGCTATAATGCTGTTCGGCGAAAGGAGAAGTGCATGTATTCGGTCGGTGAGTATATCGTTCATCCGGGGCAGGGCGTCTGTAGGGTCGAGGGCGTGGGCGAGGGCCCGGACGCAACGTACAAGCTGCTTCCCGTCGGCCAGCGCCACGCGATGCACATCAGCTTCCCCGTGAGCAACGAGGACCGACTGCGCCCGATCCTTTCGGCCGAGGAGGCGCGCGAGATCATCGACCAGTACCCGCAGATGGCGGTCGACGACTTCACCGAGCGCAACAACTCCCTGGAAGAGCAGCATTTCAAGCAAGAAATCCGCAACGGATCCTGCCGCGACACCGTGCGCGTGGTAAAGACCTTCGCCTCGCGCATCGCCGAGGTCGAGGGCAAGAACAAGAAGGCCCCCGTCGCCTACTCGCGCATCCTCAAGAGCGCCCGGGAGCGCTCGCTCCAGGAGCTCAGCTGCGCGCTCGACTGCACGCCGGAGGACGTCGTCGCCCTCTTCGAGGCTGTCAAGAGCGCGGACCCGGCGGAGAACTGATCCGGCAAAGCTGACCGCGGACCGCGCTCAACGGGTTTTCTTGCTCGTCTGCGGCGGCCCAGCGTTACGTTTTGGCTCCTCTTGCGGCGTCCGCGCGTAAACCATGCCCAACTTGGATAGACTACTTCTCTAATCGTCTATCTCGAGGAGGGCCCATGCCTACCAACGAAGCCGCTTCCGGCAACCGCGCGATCATCACCGTCCTGGGCAGCGACCGCCCGGGCATCGTCGCCTCCGTCACCGGTGCTCTCGCCGATCGCGAGGCGAACATCCTCGACATCTCGCAGACCATCTTGCAGGGCATCTTTACCATGACCATGCTCGTCGACCTCGGCAGCACCGCCGAGTTCTCTGAGCTCAAGACCAAGCTCGACGAGCTTTCCGAGAAGCTCGGCGTGCAGATCACCCTGCAGCGCGAGGAAGTCTTCCGCTTCATGTATCGCCTCTAGGCCCGTCGCGCCGCTCGCCCGAGGCACGCCGCGGCCGCCGTGACGGCCGCCCTCCCTCCCGACGCGCCTTCGCCCGACGCGCCGCTCGCCGCCCTTCTTTCCAGGAGGTTTTGAATGGCCATCATCCGCAACCGCAAGGGCGGTACCCGCCCGATCCTCTCGGCCCTCGAGACCTCGGCCATGACGCACGTGGCCGACGCCTACCCGATGCCGTCGGTCGCGCTCGGCCGCCCGGGCGTTTCCGACCGCCTTTACCAGGGTTTCGAGGACATCGACGTCGTCGACCCCGAGCTCTACGCCAAATACGACGTCAAGCGCGGCCTGCGCAACGCGGACGGCTCGGGCGTGCTCGTGGGCCTCACCACGATCTCGAACGTCCATGGCTACAACAAGACCCCCGAGGGCGTGGTCCCCGACGAGGGCGACCTGATCTACCGCGGCTACCACATCGCCGACCTCATCGACCACGCGCAGAGCGAGGACCGCTTCGGCTACGAAGAGGCCGCCTACCTGCTCATGTCCGGCACCTTGCCCACCGAGGCCCAGCTCGATGACTTCAAGGCGCGCATCGACTCCCGCCGGCAGCTCCCCGAGGGCTTCCTGCACATCTTCCCCCGAACGACGTACAGCCAGAACATCATGAACGTCCTGCAGCGCGCCACGCTGCTGCTGTACTCCTTCGACCCCACCCCCGACGACACGACGCCCACGCACGAGATCGACGTCGCGCTGTCCCTGCTCGGCCGCTGGCCGCGCACCGCGGCGGTCGCGCACGAGGCAGCGGTCGCGGCGGCTACGGGCACGAAGCTGCTGGTCCCGCCCGCGCGAGAGGGCTTCTCGATGGCAGAGACCCTGCTCGACGTGCTCCGCGGCGACCAGGGCTTCACGCACGACGAGGCGATGCTGCTCGACGTCATGCTCATGCTCCACGCCGAGCACGGCGGCGGCAACAACTCGACCTTCACCACGCGCGTGCTCTCGTCGTCGGGTACCGACGCTTACTCCGCGTACGCCGCCGCCATCGGCTCGCTCAAGGGGCCCAAGCACGGCGGCGCGAACGCCAAGGTCGGCGCCATGATCGAGGATGCGTCCGAGAACATCGAGGACTGGACCGACGAAGACCAGGTCGCGGCCTACCTCACCGATGTCGTCAACGGCAACGCCTTCGACGGCAGCGGGCTCATCTACGGGCTCGGCCACGCGGTCTACACCCTCTCCGACCCTCGCGCCGTCATCATAAAGAAGTACGCGCGCAAGCTCGCGCACCAGAAGGGTCGCGACGAGAAGCTCGCCCTGCTCGAGAACATCGAGAAGATGGGCCCCCAGATCATGCGCGATGTCCGCGGCGTGACCAAGCCGATCTGCGCGAACATCGACCTGTATACCGGTTTCGTGTACTCCATGCTGGGCATTCCCGCCGACATGTACACCGCGATCTTCGCGATGGCGCGCCTGGCCGGCTGGTGCGCGCACCGTATGGAGGAGCTCTACGGCGCCGGGCGCATCATCCGCCCCGCGTACAACTCCGTCATGGGCGGCGGCGACTATGTGCCCATGTCCGAGAGGCGCTAGGGTCGCCTTACGCAGACCGCCCCCCTTCGCTCACCCATATCTCGTACGCAAAGCGCCCCGCAGGCCGTCGAAATGGCCTGCGGGGCGCACTGGCGAAGCCGGTAAAGCGCACCCGCACCGACCGATGCAGGGCGGGCGCGATCCGGGCAAGCTTACGCGGCCTCGTCGAACTGCGAGTTGTACAGCTCCGCGTAGAAGCCGCCGCGGGCCAGCAGCTCCTCGTGCGTGCCCTTCTCGACGATGTCGCCGTCGCGCAGCACCAGGATGACATCCGCGTTGCGGATCGTGGAGAGGCGGTGCGCGATGACGAAGCTCGTGCGACCGCGCATGAGCTCGTCCATGGCGCGCTGGATCAGCTCCTCGGTGCGAGTGTCGACGTTCGAGGTCGCCTCGTCGAGGATGAGCGCCGGGCGGTTGGCCAGAACCGCGCGCGCGATCGTGACGAGCTGGCGCTGGCCCTGGCTGAGGTTCGTGCCCTCCTCGTTGATGACGAAGTCGTACCCGCCCGCGAGCGTGTGGATGAAGTGGTCGCAGCGCGCGGCCTTCGCGGCGGCCTCTACCTCGGCGTCGGTCGCGTCGGGGCGCCCGTAGCGGATGTTCTCGCGGATGGTGCCGTTAAAGAGCCACGTGTCCTGCAGCACCATGGCAAACTCCTGGCGCAGCGCCGCGCGGTCCCACTCGCGTACATCGACGCCGTCCACGCGCAGGCTGCCTGCGTCCACGTCGTAGAAGCGCTGGAGCAGCTTGATCAGCGTGGTCTTGCCGGCGCCGGTGGGCCCGACGATGGCCACGGTCTGCCCGGGCAGCGCCTCGCAGCTGAAGTCGTGGATGATGGTCTTGTCGGGCGAGTAGCCGAACTTGACGTGCTCGAACTCCACGAGGCCGTCGCGCTCGGCGGGGACCTTGGGGTCGGCCGCCTGCTCCTCCTCCGGCGCGGCGAGGAACTCGAAGACGCGCTCGGTGGCGGCGGCCATCGACTGCATCGTGTTGCTCACGTTGGCGAGCTGCTGCACCGGCTGCGTGAAGTTGCGCACGTACTGGATGAAGCTCTGGATGTCGCCAGGGGTCGCGCTGCCGGAAAGCGCCAGCTGAGCACCCACGACGACGACCGCGACGTAGCCCGCGTTGCCCACGAGGCTCATGAGCGGCATCATCAGGCCCGAGAGGAACTGCGAGCGCCAGCCGGAGATGAACAGCCGGTCGTTCTTCTCGTCGAACTCCTCGACGGCGGCGTCGGCGCGGTCGAACACCTGGATGACGTTCTGCCCGGCGAAGTCCTCCTCGATGATGCCGTTGACGGCGCCGAGGACCTGCTGCTGCTCGCGGAAGTACGGCTGCGAGAAGTGCATCATCACACCCATGATCAGCACGGCGATGGGCAGCGTGACCACGACGACGCCGGTCAGCGGCAGGCTGATGGAGAGCATCATCACGAGCACGCCCAGGATCTGCGTGATCGACGTGATGAGCTGCGTCACCGACTGGTTGAGGCTCTGGCCGAGGGTGTCGACGTCGTTGGTGATGCGCGACAGCACATCGCCCTTGCTGTGCCCGTTGAAGTAGCTCATGGGCACGACGGTGATCTTCTGCGCGATCTCCTTGCGCATGCGGTAGCAGATCTTCTGCGTGACGCCGGTCATGAGCCAGCCCTGGATCAGGTTGCACGCGGAGCTCGCCAGGTAGAGCCCCAGCAGGAACAGCAGGGTCTTGCCGATCCAGTCGAAGTCGACCGAGCCGGTGCCCTGGACCTTGGCGACGAGCCCCTCGTAGAGCTTGGTCGTGACCTGGCCGAGGACCTTAGGCCCGATGATGTTGAAGATCACGGACGCGATGGCGAAGGCGATGGCAAAGAAGACCGCCACCTTGTGCTTGCCCACGTATCCGAGCAGCTTGAGCATGGTGCCCTTGAAGTCCTTGGGCTTCTCGACGGCGCGGCCCATGCCGCCGCGGCCGCCCATGCCGCGGCCCTGCTTGCGCTTGGGGACCTCGGTCTTGCTCATCTCGTCAGCCATTAGCGGGCACCTCCTTTCTGGGCCGCGCCGCTCATGACGGCGTCGATCTCTTCCTGCGAGAGGCCGAGCTCCTTGGCAGAGAGCTGCGACTGGGCGATCTCGAGGTACGCCGGGCAGCTGCGAAGAAGCTCCTCGTGCGTGCCCTGCCCGACCACGTGGCCCTCGTCGAGGACGATGATCTGGTCGGCGTGCATGATGGTCGCGATGCGCTGGGCGACGACCACGAGCGAGGAGTCCTTCTCGTCGCGGGCGAGCGCCTCGCGCAGCAGCGCGTCGGTCTTGTAGTCGAGCGCGCTGAACGAGTCGTCGAACACGATGACCTCGGGGCGCTTGGCGAGGGCGCGCGCGATGGAGAGGCGCTGGCGCTGGCCGCCGCTGACGTTTCCGCCGCCCTGGCTGATCTCGGACTCGAAGCCGCCGTCGCGCTCCTCGATGAAGTCGGTGGCCTGCGCGGTCGTAGCGGCGCGGTGCATGTCGTCGTCGGTCACGGAGTCGCCGGCGAACTTGAGGTTGCTCTCGACGGTGCCCGTAAAGAGCATGCCCTGCTGCGGGATGTAGCCGATGCGGCGGCGCAGCTCAGAGAGGGGCAGGTCGCGCACGTCGACGCCGTCCAGGAGCACCTTGCCGCCGGTGACGTCGTACAGGCGCGGGATCAGCTGGACGAGCGTGGACTTGCCCGAGCCCGTCGAGCCGATGATGCCGAGCATCTGGCCGGCGCCGACCTTGAAGTTGACCCCGCCGATGACGTCCTCGCGGGCGTCGGGGTACTGGAAGCTCACGCCGCGGAACTCGAGCTCGCCGCGCGGGGCGTCGGCGGCCGGGAGCTGCGGGCGCGCGGGCTCCTTGATGGAGCTCTCGGTATTGAGGGCCTCCTCGACGCGCTCGCAGGCGACCTCGGCGCGCGGCAGCATGACGGA
The DNA here is from genome assembly GCA_003150175.1 of Coriobacteriia bacterium. Lineage (GTDB taxonomy): Bacteria > Actinomycetota > Coriobacteriia > Coriobacteriales > Atopobiaceae > Paratractidigestivibacter. The sequence goes on along the minus strand of QAKZ01000021.1, from coordinate 21,398 downwards.
CACCATGGTCAGGATCATGAACGCCATGACGATCTGCATCGTGTACGAGATGAACGCCATCATGTCGCCGACCTGCATGACGCCGTCGCTGACGCCGTGGGAGCCGGCCCAGACGATGAGCACGGTCACGCAGTTCATGACGAACATCATGAGCGGCATCATGAAGCTCATGGCGCGGTTGGTGAACAGCTGCGTCTCCATGAGGTCGCGGCTCGCGCCGTCGAAGCGATCAAGCTCGTGCTCCTGGCGGCCGAAGGCGCGGATGGGCATGATGCCGTCGAGCATCTCGCGCGCGACGAGATTCACGCGGTCCACGAACTTCTGCATCTTCTTGAACTTGGGCATGGTGAGGCCCATGAGCACGCCGACCACGGCGGAGACCGCGATCACGGCCACGCCGATGGTCCACTCGAGGCCGGTGTGGGTGGCGAGCACGCGGGTCAGGGCGACGATGCCCATGATGGGCGCCATCATGACCATGCGGATGAGCAGCGTGGCGGCCATCTGGATCTGCTGGACGTCGTTCGTGCAGCGGGTGATGAGGGACGCCTGGCTGAACTTGTTGACCTCTGCGGGCGAGAAGTGCATGACCTTGTCGAAGGTCTTGCGGCGCAGGTCGCGGGCGATGGTGCAGGCGGTGTGCGAGGCGACGGCGCCGGTGAGGATGGTGGCGACGAGGCTGATGGCGCACAGGCCGAACATCTTTGCGGACATGCCGGCGAGGTAGGCGTTCTGGACGTCGCTGAGCTCGATGCCCTGGTCCTGGTACTCCTGCTGGACGAAGCTGACGGCGCGCTGCTTGACGATGGAGCCGCCCATGCTGCCCATCTGGTCGGCCATCTGGGAGGCCGCCTGGACGAGCTGGTCGCGGGCGATGAGCCCGGCGTCGGCGGCGATGCGGACGGCGTCCATGGTGACTTTGCCGCCGTCGGCCTCGATCTGCTGCTGCATCTGGGCGGCGGCCTGGGCCTTGGCCTTCATGGCAGCGATCTGGTCGGGGGTCATGGCGGCGTTCTGCTGGGGGGTGGGGGCGGCGGAGGCGCCCGCGGTCGCGTCGGAGCCGGTCATGCTGGCCATCGAGCTCGCGTCGATGCCCTGCTCGAGGGCGAGCGCGACGGTCTCGGGCAGGCTCATGGCATCGGAGACGGGGCCGTCCTCGGCGCGGTCCGCCTCGGAGCCGGTGTAGGTGCAGACGCCATCGGCCTCGGGCGCGGAGTAGGCGGCCTCGACGGTCGCGGTGTCCTCGTCGGACATAAAGAGCTCGAGGTCGTCGAGGGTGCTGCGACGGATGGTGGTGGGGACGGGGCTCTCGATGCCGCCCTGCTGGATGCCCACGTCCACGATCTCGGACATGTACGTGGGCAGCGTGAGGTCGGCGTTGCAGCTGATGGTGATGAGCGCCACCGCTGCGAGGAGCGCCAGGATGTGGTTCTTAAAGAGCTTGAAGATCCTCACTCGGCGTCACTTCCTTTCTGTGTTGTTCGCCGGTTCGGGGGCGTCCTTCTTTTTTTTGGCCCAGAATCTCGTTGCATCGGGCGAGGATGCGGATTGCCTCGTGCGCGTCCTCGGCGCCGAGCTTGCCGAGGAAGTCGGCGGCGCGGTCGTCCATCTCTTTGCGGCGACGACTGCGCTCGGACTCGCCCTTTGGGGTCAGCGTGACCGTCACGCGCCGCCGGTCGGCGGTGTCGTGCTCACGGCTGATCCAGCCCTTCTCTTCGAGCGCGCGCAAGACGTTCGCCGTTCGGGCGGTGCTCAGGTGAGAGCGCTCTGCGATCTGCGTCGGCGTGAGCGTGGGCTCGCCGGCGAGGTCGGCCAGGTGCAGCGTGCGGATCACGCCGGCCTCTCCGCGGGTGAAGTTCTGGGCGTTCGGGTGGATGTTGCGCCCGAGCTGTGCGAACTGCTCAAAGAGCTGACGGGCGAGGTCGGCGAGCTCGGGGCTCGGAACGTCTTCGGCGCTCGCGTCGCGATGGTCGTCGATGTCCCGCAAGGTGCTTTCCACTGAAACCTCCTTACACTAGAAACTATTTTGCCTGGAAGATTATGCCCAGCGCCGCCTCCAAGACTCCCGTGGGTCCTTTGCTCCATAAAGTCGCCAAGAAGCTTTTGCCGCGAGCGACGGGGCGGCTTCTGAGCCCCAGACGCGACTACCTGGCGGCGAGCACAACACCACGGCTGACGCCTGCTCGCTGCGCACATGGTGAGTTGATGGGCTTCGCCGCAAACCGCCCCGCGCCGGCATCGGGCGGCATATGTTGGGTACCTGTTGCAAAAGTAGTTGGGCGTCAAAGGAGCGCAATGCCCGACCAGCGGTTTTACGATAACCAGAAGTTCGGCGACGGGTTCGACGCCATCGACGACGAGACCTGGGCCCTCGAGCAGCCGGATCAGGTCCCGCCCTCGGCTCCCGCCGCGCGGCCGAGCGCGCCGCAGCAGCCGGCTGCCGCGCGGGGCCAATACGCCGCGCAGGCCCCGTACGCCGCGCAGGATCGATACGCGGGGCCGAGCTCCCGCGCGGCGCAAAACCAATACCCCGCGCAAAACCAATACCCCGCGCAAAACCAATACCCCGCGCAGGACCAATACCTCACGCCGGGCTCCTGCTCCGCTCAGCCGGCCTCCGCTCCGAGCTTCTACCCAGCGCCTTCGGCCTCCGCTCCGAGCCCCTATGCCGCACAGCCGTCGTCTCGCACCGTGCAATTCCAACCCACGCCCGCGCCTGCGCGCGGCAACGAGAGCCGCTGGCAAACCGCCCCTGCCGAGCGGCCGATTCCCTCACCTCCGCAGCAGCCGGTTCCCGACGCGACCCCGAACACATACGACCAAGCCCTCGACCGGGGCAGCCGCGCCAGCCTGAAGGCCGCCGTCGCGCTCCTGGTCGTGCTCGCGGTCTTCTTCGTGGGCAGTATCGTGGTCTCGACGGTGACGAGCGCGGCCTCGAGCGCCGCCGCCGGCGTGGCCGATGCCGCGGCGAGCGCCGTCTCCGACGGGCAGAAAAATCTCGGCGGTGACTCGTCCAAGCGCACCCAGGAGAACGGCTCCGCGGATAAGAAGAGCGGCTCTTCCAGCAAAAAAGATGGCTCCAGTGATTCCTCCGACGGCAGCCTCACCGGCGTGGTCGACGAGTATGCCGACAAGGCCCGCGAGGTGGCGGGAAAGATCGACGGCATCAGCGGCGCCGTGAACGACGTGGCCCAGAAGCTTGGCGACGTCGCCGACAAGCTTGGCCTCGGCTCCCGCTAGACCCGCCGCCCGGCTCCGTCCCGCTGCCCGGCCTTGCCCCGCTGTCCGGCTCCGTCCCGCTGCCGCCCGCCGGCGGCCGGCCCGGCCCGTCGCCGCCCGCCACCTCGCCCGCGAAGGACACTCGGTAGACTCGCCGCCTACGAAGGACCTCCTCCGCTCGGGGTTGTCCCGACGTGGCAAGAATCGCCGCTGTGGCACATCGTGTGACAAGAATGGCCGCTGTGGCACGGAATCGCGTGCCACAGCGGCTCTTTTTGTTACGCCCTGTGCCACAGCGGCGTTTTTCGCCGCGCCCGCCAGCCGCTGCTCGGTATCGCCCCGTGCCGCCTTCGCCCCTCTCGCCGTGCCCCGCTGATCGCCGACCAGGATTGACCCCGCCTTGCCGCGTCCTCTCGCCGCCGCATGACCGCTCTTCCCTGGATATCGCCCGTCCACCGTGGCGCCGCGCCCCCTACAATAGACGCCGTGTTATGGTGCTCATGCATCAAACAGTTTGTTTGAAAGTAGGGGATTATGCTAACCAGAAGTAAGTTCCTGCAGCTCGTGGCTTGCGGCCTCGGCTCTATCGCGCTCACTGCCTGCGGTTCCCAGAAGTCCGACGACGCCAAGCCCGCCGCTGACGCAAAGAAGGACGACGACGCCGCCAAAGCCGACGCCGCCCCCGTAGCCGTTCGCGCCGCCGCGCTCAAGGGCCCGACCGCCATGGGGCTCGTCAAGTTCATGAGCGAGGTCGACGACGGCAACCTCAAGGACGAGGACTACAGCTTCCAGATCGTCGCATCCGCCGACGAGGTCGCGCCCCTGATCTCCAAGTCCGAGGTCGACATCGCCGCCGTCCCCGCCAACCTGGCCTCCGTCCTCTACAACAAGACCTCCGGCGCCGTCCGCGTCATCGCCATCAACACGCTGGGCGTCCTCTACATCTGCGAGCTCGGCGACACGGTCCACACCGTCGCCGACCTCAAGGGAAAGACGATCTACTCCGCTGGCAAGGGCGCGACGCCCGAGTACGCGCTCGAGTACGTCCTCAAGGCCAACGGCCTCGACCCCGAGACCGACGTGACCATCGAGTGGAAGTCCGAGCACTCCGAGTGCGTCGCCGCCCTGACCCAGGACGCGACCGCCATCGCCATGCTCCCGCAGCCCTTCGTGGCCACCGCCCAGGCCAAGAACGACCAGATCCGCGTCGCGCTCGACCTCAATAAGGAATGGGCCGCCGCGAGCGAGGCCGAGGGCAAGGACGGCAACCTCATCACCGGCGTCGCCATCGTCCGCAGCGAGTTCGCCGACGAGTACCCCGAGGCCGTCAGCACCTTCCTCAACCACTATCAGGAGTCCGTCGAGTTCGTCAACGCGAACACCGACGACGCGGCGGCGCTCGTGGGCAAGTACGACATCGTCCCCGAGGCTGTCGCAAAGAAGGCCCTCCCGGCGTGCAACATCACCTTCGTCTCTGGCGACGACATGAAGGCCCAGCTCGGCGGCTACCTCGAGGAGCTCGCGGATCAGAACGCCCAGGCCGTGGGCGGCAAGCTCCCCGGCGACGACTTCTACTACATCGCCTAGCTCCTGCTTTGAGCGACCGAGCCACACGCAACCAACCGACGGGCAAGAAGCCCGCACCGCGCCCGCTTCCCGTTTGGGGGGAGCGGGCGCTCGCCGTGGCGTTCTGGCTCGTCGTCTGGCAGCTCGCGGCGCAGGCCATCAGCTCTCGAATCATCCTCGTGGGCCCCGCCGAGGTCGCGGCGCGTCTCGTCGAGCTCGCGCAGGCGGGGGAGTTCTGGGGTGCGGTCGGGCTCTCGCTGGCACGGATCGCTGTGGGCTTTATGCTCGCGGTCGTGGTCGGCGTGGCGCTCGCCGCGGCCGCCGGTCGCTGGCGAGCGGTCCACACGCTCGCCGCTCCGCTGGTAGGAGCTGTGAAGGCGGCGCCAGTGGCGAGCTTCGTGATCCTCGTCTTGATCTGGGTTCCTTCACGCCGGCTGTCGATAATCATTTCGTTTCTGATGGCGATGCCGATCGTGTACACCAACGTGCTCGAGGGCATCGACCAAACCGACCCAGCGCTGCTCGAGATGGCCGATGTCTTCGATGTGCGCGGCTGGCGGCGCGTGACGACGATCTATGCCTCAGAGGTCGCTCCGTACCTGCGCGCGGGGGTCTCGCTCGCGGTCGGGCTCTCGTGGAAGTCGGGCATCGCGGCCGAGGTCATCGGCCTGCCAGACCCCTCCATCGGCATCAATCTGTACAACGCGAAGGTCTACCTCGACACACCCGACCTCTTTGCCTGGACGCTCGCGATCGTGCTGCTCTCCGTCGTCATCGAGGCGGCGCTGCGCCGTGCGCTCGCATGGGCGCAGGCGCGCTGGGAGGCGAGGGCGTGATGACTGCCGGCAAGAAGCTCGCACCGCATGTGGCAAGCTCGACGGCTGCGGCGGCGACCCCGGCCCCGGCCCCGATCGCGCCGGCTTACGCCCTGTGCGACGTCGAATTCGTCTACGGAGTCGGCTCCGTGCCGGTGCTCTCCGGCGCGTGCGCGGAGTTCGAGGCGGGGCGCGCACACGTGATCCTCGGCCCTTCCGGCGCGGGAAAGACGACTGTACTCCGCCTGCTCATGGGCCTCGAGTCGCCTTCCGCGGGCAAGGTCGCACGCCCCGCGGGCGCGCGGATCGCTGCCGTCTTCCAGGAGGACCGCCTGTGCGACGGTATGACGGCGACGGCGAACATCCGACTTCCGCATGCGGGTCTTCACGGCTCTGAGCTGCGCGAATACGTCGCCCGAGAGCGCGAGGCGCTCTCGGCGGCGGGCATCCCGGCAGATGCCTGCGCACGCCCGGTCCGCGAGCTCTCCGGTGGGCAGCGCCGTCGCGTGGCAATCCTGCGTGCGCTATTGGCCGACGCGGACGCGGTCTTCCTCGACGAGCCCCTCCGCGGCCTCGACGCCCAGAGCGCCGCGCGCGTCGCCGATCTCGCGCGCCCGCTCCTCGCGCAAAAGACGGTTTTCTGGGTCACCCACGACCCATGCGATGCCGACCGCCTGCCCAATCCGGTCCTCTGGGCCGTCCGCGACGGCCAAGTCATGTCTGTGAGCCGCTGATTTACTGTCTTGTCACCTGTAATGTCAAGTGTCATACTGTCGCCATTGTCGAATAATGGCCCGGCGGGGGAGCTGGGACCGACGGGAGGCATGGCATGGTATCTGACGAGATGCGCGCGGAGGTCGAGCGACTCAAACGCGAGCAGGACGCGGTGATTCTGGCGCACTATTACGTGACACCCGACGCCCAGGACCTGGCCGATTACATCGGCGATTCCTTCTTTCTTTCAAAGAAGGCCGCGACGCTCGACTGCAAGACGCTCGTCTTTGCCGGCGTGCACTTCATGGCCGAGTCGGCCAAGCTCTTGAGCCCCAACAAGCGCGTCCTCATGCCCGAGCCGACCGCCGACTGCCCGATGGCGCACATGGTCCAGAAGGCCACGATCGACGCGGCGCGCGCCAAGTACGGCGACGACCTCGCCGTCGCGTGCTACGTCAACTCCAGGAGCCAGATGAAGGCCTGGTCGGACGTCTGCGTGACCTCCTCGAACGCCGTGAAGATCGTCCGCGCGCTCCCGCAGCACAACGTGCTCTTCATCCCGGACATGAACCTGGGCCACTACGTCGCGCTCCAGGTGCCCGAGAAGAACGTCATCCTAAACGACGGGTTCTGCCCCACGCACGAGGCCATCGAGCTCGCCGAGGTCCAGGCTGCCCGCCGCGAGCACCCCGGCGCGCGCGTGCTCGCGCACCCCGAGTGTGGCGACTGGGTGCTCAAGGAGGCCGACTTCGTGGGCTCCACCTCGCAGATCATCGCCGAGGCTGTGGCGTCGGACGCGACCGACTTCATCATCGCCACGGTCCACGGCGTCATCCGCGAGCTCGAGGCTCAGACCGCGGGCTCAGGCAAGCGCTTCTGGTTCCCGGCGACCACGCCGATCTGCCCCAACATGGCCCGCGTGACCGCGGACAAGATCCTCGCCTGCCTGCGCGACGGCACCGGCGAGGTCTCGCTGCCCGGCGACGACGTCGCCGCCGGCTCCGCCCACGCGCTCGACCTCATGCTCGACTACGCCAAGTAACCCAATGACGAAAAGGGACAGTCCCTTTTCGTCATCACGATAAAAATGACGAAAAGGGACTGTCCCTTTTCGTCATCGGAGGAAGAAATGGCTGGTACAAAGACTATCGACGCGGACGTGGTCATCGTCGGGTGCGGCGTCGCGGGCCTCTACTGCGCGCTCAACCTTCCGCACGCGCTGCGCGTCGTGCTCCTGGCGAAGACGACCGTAGACGAGTGCGACTCCATGCTCGCCCAGGGCGGCATCTGCGTCCTGCACGACCCGGACGACTACGAGTCCTTCTTTGAGGACACGCTGCGCGCGGGCCACTACGAGAACCGCCTCGAGTCGGTGGACATGATGATCCGCGCGAGCCGCCCCATCATCGACGACCTGATCAAGCGCGGCGTCCGCTTCGCACGCACCGCCACCGGCGAGCTCGACTACACCCGCGAGGGCGCGCACTCCCGCCCGCGCATCGTCTACCACGAGGATATCACGGGCGAGGAGATCACCACGCACCTGCTCGCCTGCGTCCGCGAGCTCCCGAACGCGACCGTGTTCGAGAACACCTGCATGACGGACATCCTCGAGGGCTTCGACGCCGACGGCCGCCGCGTGTGCCGCGGCATCGTCGCCGAGGACGCGGGCGGCGCCCACCTGCAGGTCAACGCCGACGCGACGGTGCTCGCCACCGGCGGCGTGGGCGGCCTGTACAAGCACTCCACGAACTACCCCTGCCTCACGGGCGACGGCTGCCGCGTGGCCGCCGAGCACGGCGTGCTCCTGGAGCACATGGACTTCGTGCAGATCCACCCCACGACCCTGTGGACCCAAAAGCCCGGCCGCAGCTTCCTCATCTCTGAGTCCGCCCGCGGCGAGGGCGCGATCCTGCTCAACGACGCGCACGAGCGCTTCTGCGACGAGCTCCAGCCGCGCGACGTGGTCTCGGGCAACATCCTGCGCGAGATGCGCCGCGAGGGCGCCGAGCACGTGTGGCTCAGCTTCGAGCGCGTGCCGCGCGAGGAGCTCGAGCACCACTTCACCCACATCTGCGAGCAGTGCCGCGAGGAGGGCTATGACATCTTCAGCGAGCCCATCCCCGTCGTGCCCGCGCAGCACTACTTCATGGGCGGCATCCACGTGAACTCGGACTCCGAGACCACGCTGCCGCACCTCTTCGCGGCGGGCGAGACCTGCTGCAACGGCGTGCACGGCCGCAATCGCCTGGCGTCCAACAGCTTGCTCGAGGGGCTCGTGTTCGCCCAGCGCGCCGCCGACAAGATCATGCGCGACCGCTTCGCCGCGGACACCGCCGCCCAGCTCGCTGTCGCCGCGAGCGAGCGCAGCCGCTTCGTCGCGGGCTCGCGTGACGTGACCGACGTGGCGCTTCTCTGCGGCGCCGAGTAACCCCAGCTCATCGTCCCCATAAGGAGCGAAAAAATGACCGATCCGATGATCCAGGCAAAGATGGACGCCGCCATCCGCGCGGCGCTCGAGGAGGACATGCCGTTCGGCGACGTGAGCACGATGGCCGTGATGTCCGAGCCGCGCCCGGGGCGCGTGCAGCTCATCGCCAAGCAGGACGGCGTCATCGCCGGCCTGGGCGTGTTCGCCCGCGTGTTCGCGCTGATCGACCCTGCCGTGACGGTGGACGCGCTCGTGTCCGACGGCGACGAGGTCAAAAGCGGCCAGCACCTGGCGACCGTCCGGGGAGACGTGCGCGTGCTCCTCGAGGGCGAGCGCGTGGCCCTCAACTACCTCCAGCGCATGAGCGGTGTGGCCACCTACACCCACCGCATCGTCGCCGCGCTCGCGGCGGCCGGGGCCTCCACACGCCTCGCCTGCACCCGCAAGACCACCCCTGGCCTGCGCCTCTTTGAGCGCGAGGCCGTGCGCATGGGCGGCGGCCACCTGCACCGCTACGGCCTTTCGGACGCCGTGATGCTCAAGGACAACCACATCGACGCCGCCGGCGGCATCAAGCCCGCCGTCGCTGCCGCTCGCGCGACCGCTCCCTTCACCGCGAAGGTCGAGGTCGAGTGCGAGTCGCTCGATATGGTCCGCGAGGCCGTCGAGGCCGGTGCCGACATCATCATGCTCGACAACATGGATCACGCCGCGATGGCAGAGGCCATCGACCTCATCGACGGCCGCGCGACCACCGAGGCGAGCGGCAACGTGACTGCCGAGAACGTGACCGCCTACGCCGACCTGGGCGTCGACATCGTGAGCTGCGGCGCCCTCACGCACTCCGCGGGCATCCTGGACCTCTCGCTCAAGCACCTCGAGGTCCTCGCGTGAGCACCCTCGGCGATAAGCGCCGCGAGCAGATCCTCGGAACCCTGACCTCGGCGGACGCGCCGACTTCCGGCGCGGCGCTCGCGGCCGCGACGGGGGTTTCTCGGCAGGTCGTCGTGCAGGACATCGCGCTTTTGCGCAGCCAGGGCTGGCCGATCCAGTCGACCAACCGCGGGTACGTGATCGAGCGCGAGGCCACGCGGCCGATGCGCCTCTTCAAGTGCCACCACAGCGTCGAGCAGACCTCCGAGGAGCTCAACCTCATCGTCGACCTCGGCGGGCACGTGCGCGACGTGCTCGTCAACCACCGCGTGTACGGCAAGCTGAGCTGCGAGCTCGGCATCGCCTGCCGCAAAGACGTGCAGGCCTACATCGACCAGATCCGCGCGGGCAAGTCGAGCCCGCTCATGCTCATCACGAGCGGGTACCACTTCCACCACGTGACCGCGGACAACGAAGAGACCCTCGACGAGATCGGGGAGGCCCTCGACAAGGCCGGTTTCCTTGCCCCAAAGACGGACTTTGAGCTAGAGTCTTTTGGGGAATAGGTGCCCGGCGCGCTCCTGGCGGCGCGCTGCCTCGCACGAGCCGGGCTCAGGCGTCTCGTCCGTGCCACCGAGCCCGTCCACGCCCCGACCCTAGCGAAGGAGCCGCCATGAGCGTCAAGCCGTCCGTTCCGCGCACGCTCGCGCAGGTCACGCTGCGCGTCGTGTCCGCCATCATGGCCATCCTCGGCGGCCTCATGGTCCTCGGGGCGGCGCTCGTCTTTGTGTACCGCGACCGGCTGGGCCTTGCCGAGGAGTCGATGTGGACCATCTTCACCTACGGCGGGATCATCCTCGCTGCCGCGGCGCTGCTGATCGTCACGGCGCTCCTGGGGCTGCGCGCCTCCGACGATTCCTCGAAGGTCGGCCCGTACCGTGCGCTGTGCTACTTCGTCGGCCTCGTGATCCTCGTCGCCATCGTGTGGGGCTGGGGCATGGGCATGTTCATCCTCTTCAACCCCGTGGTGCTCGTGAGCACCGTGACCTACGTGATCGTGTGCTCGCAGCTCGCGGACAAGGTCGCCTTCGAGCATGAGCACGGCGTCGTCGGCGAGACCTTCCTGCGCACGGGCCGTCAGCGCACCCTTCACCTGCTCTCCGAGGTCATCATCGTCAAGGGCGCGCTCGTGGGGCTTGTCGCCGGCGTCATGGCCGTCGGGTTCTACGCGATGGGCGATGCCAGCTTCGCCTCGAGCCTCGGTGCCTCGTCCGCGGACCTCAAGGGCATCCTCGCGTCTAACGCCGTGGCGGCCGCGGTGAACATAGCCGTCGGCGGCCTCGGAATCCTGGGATCCAACCGTCCCGAGAAGATCGGGCCCTTCTTTGCGGCTGCGTGCGTCGCGTTCACGCTCGACGCCGTGCGCGTCGTGACGGGCATCGTCATAAGCGGCGCGCTGCTCTCCGCGGGTGTGGATGTCCTGCTCGACCTCGTGTACATGGGCAGCTGCGCCTGGCTCGCCTGGAAGATCTGGCGCCAGCCGCGCGAGCTCGTGGACAAGCGCCTCATCGCGGAGCAGTAGGGGAGCGGCGAGGCCGGGCGTCGGTCGGGCGCCGTAGGCCGATCGACCCGCTGACCGAGCGGATAGAATCGCGGCAACAAGAAAGCGGGCAAGGGAGTGCCTCCCTTGCCCGCCGTTCTCACTGAATGCTTGCTGCGGCCTTCTCGCCGCTACAGCTCCATAAGCCGCGCGATGCTCACGATGTAGATCTTGAGCGCGCGCTTGAGGTCGGCCTCGCTCACGCCCTCGTCGGGGCCGTGCTCCATGCCGACCCATGCGGGCTCGTCGGGGTTCTCCTCGTGCGGGCCGAACGCCGCGGCGTGCTTGAACTTGCGCGCGTAGGTGCCGCCGCCGATGCAGAACGCCTCTGCCTTCTTGCCCGTGTACTCGCCGTAGGTGTCGAGCAGGCAGCGGATCTGGTCGCACTCGGGGTCGATGTAGAAGGGGACCTTGTCCTCGAGCGCGCGGAAGGCGCAGCCGTGCGCCGCGGCGATCTCGCTCATGCGGGTCGTGATGGCCTCGCCCGTGGTCGTGGTCGGGTAGCGCGAGTCGATGGTCTGGACGAAGTGCCCGTCGACGGTGCGGACGGTGCCCTCGACACAGGTGAGGGGGCCGAACTTCTCGTCGTGCGCGGCGATGCCGGTGCTCGTGCCGTCGGTGTCCTCGGTGAGAAGCGCCTGGAGCTCGATGAAGGGGCGCGCCGCGTCGTCCACGAGGCCGGCGCCCAGCAGATAACGGGCGAGGAGCCCGATGGCGTTCACCGTGCCGGCGGGCAGGGACGCGTGGCCGCCCTTGCCGTGGGCGGTGACGCGCGCGAGGCCGTCGCCGACGGCCTCGACCTCGATGTTGTCGGCGGCGGGCAGCGCGGAGGCGTCGGCGCGGACGACGGCGGTCGCGAGGCCGCAGACGGCGTTGGCCACCGTGCCGCCGTCAAGCTCGACGATGCTGCCGCCGGCGACGGGCTCGGCGGTGCGGAACTCTCCCTGGTAGACGCCCTTCTCGCCGCAGATCAGCGGGAAGTCGGCGTCCGGGCTGAAGCAGAACAGCGGCTCGGGGCAGCACTTGAGGTAGTGCTTGACGTCGGCCATGGCGGTCTCTTCGTTGTTGCCGATGATGCAGCGCAGGGTGTAGGGGAGCTTGCGGCCCGTGGCCTCGACCTGGCGGGCAAAGAAGTGCGCCGCGTAGAGCGAGAGCACGAAGGGCCCCTTGTCGTCGAGGACGCCGCGGCCGATGAGGTATCCGTCTTTGCGCGTGACGTCGAGCGCCGGGAAGGTCCAGCCGAGGCCGAGCGGCACGATGTCGGTGTGGGCGATGGTGGCGATGTAGTCTTCGGAGACGCCGGGGAGGTCGCCGTAGCCGATGTGGCCGTCGAGGTCGGTGACCTCAAGGCCGAGGCGGGAAGCGATCTTCTCGGCCGCGACCAGGGCGTCGTTGGCCGCCGGGCCCCAGGGCTTGCCGGGCTCGGCGTGCTCGAGGTCCTCGACGGACTCGATCTTCACGAGGGTGCGGATGTCTGCGACGACGTCCTCCCAGACCTCGTCGACGAACGCGTCGACGTCCGCCTTGAGCTGCTGCTCGTCCATATGTCCTCCTTGTGTGGGTTGCTTTGCCCAGCTATCTTACCGCGATGACGAAAAGGGACAGTCCCTTTTCGTCATTACAAAAAGAGGAGAGGCTCTATGCGCCTTGTTGTGCCTTGGCCCCTGCGCCTAGTTGCGGTTGCCGCGCGTGCGGTTGTAGCCGCGCCCGTAAGCGTCGTAGGCGGCGATGGCGTCGCGCTCGAGGGCGTCGAGGCTGGCGTAGCCGCTCTGCGCGAGCGAGACGACGCTGATCCGGAAGTCGTCGCCGTACTTGAGGTCCGCGTAGACGTCCCCGTTGCCGTGGCCGGTGAGGTGCTGGGTCACGCGGCCGACCACGCGGACGCTCTGGCCGACATAGTAAAGGTCGCGTGTCGCGTTGTGGATCACGTAGACGCCGGTGAAGTCGCCGTCGGCCGTCAGGCGGTCGCGTGCGGCGAGGAACTCCTGGGGCGAGACCCCGGGGGAGGCGAGGCCCCAGACCTGCTCGCGCAGGTTCTTCTCGCGATGCTGGAGGTGCGACCCGTATGCCACAAAGAAGCCCGCGAGCGCAAGACAGGCGATTGCGGCCCAAAGGCAGAGGTCGCGCAGGAAGCTCGCGCCCGCTGCTCCTGCAGCGCCCGCCGCGCCGAAGCCGTCTGCGCGCGCCGTCGAGTAAAGGCACAGGAAGACGACCCCGGTGGCCAATAGCGCCGCCGCCGTGCGGAAGTAGTGCATGTGGGTGCGTTGACGGGAGTCTGCCATGGCGGGCCAATCGAGCCGGGGATGGACCCCTGGCCTGGCGCGGGCTATGCCCCTTGGGTTGGCGAGCCCCCGGCCTGGTCGTGCTTCTTACCAAAAAAGCCCAGGACCGAAGTCCTGGGCTTGAGTTTATGGTGGGCGTTACAAGATTTGAACTTGTGACCTCTTCCGTGTCAGGGAAGCGCTCTCCCCCTGAGCTAAACGCCC
>QAKZ01000021.1:0-4292 GCA_003150175.1 Coriobacteriia bacterium | reverse complement strand
TGACCTCTTCCGTGTCAGGGAAGCGCTCTCCCCCTGAGCTAAACGCCCGAAGCTTGGGGTGCGCGTTTTCGCGCGAGGAATAATATACCGAAGCCGATGCGTTCGCGCAACCCTTTTTTTGAAAAACTTTTTGGCGGGCGGAAATTGCCCCGGCGGCGCGGCCGCTGTGAGAAGATATACCCGTGCTCCAAACACACCTCAACCATCGCAGGGGGCAATCCCATGTATACCGTTTTCCTTGCCGGGGGCATAGCCTCGGGCAAATCGTCTGTCGCCTGCGCGCTCGAGCGCCGCGGCGCTTGGCGCATCGACCTCGACCAGCTCTCGCGCGCCGTCCTCGAGCCGGGCTCCGAGTGCGTCGACGAGGTCGCGGCCGCCTTCGGCGATGATCTCGTCGACACTTGCACAGGCGCCCTCGACCGCGGCGCCCTGGCGCGCCGGGCCTTTGCCGATGCCGAGTCGACCGCGCGCCTGGAGGCCATCGAGCTGCCCTATATCCGCCGGATGCTCGTCCGCATGCTCGAGGGGGAGGGCTGTTGCCAGACCAATCCTCGCGTGTGCGTCGTGGAGGTCCCGCTGCTCGACCGGATGGAGCCCATGCTCAACCTCGCCGACGAGGTTCTCGTGGTCGACTGCCCGCTCGAGGTGCGCCGCGTGCGCGCCCAAGGGCGCGGCATGGATGTCGCCGACTTCGACCGCCGCGCCGTGCTGCAGCCGAGCGACGAATATCTGCGCGAGCACGCGACGACGATCCTGGACAACTCCGGCGGGCCGTCTGACCTGGCCGCGAGAGTGGATGAATGGTGGGCTTCTCGCGAGGCCGCGAGATGGAAAGAGGCGCGAAATGGCTAAAGCGAAGGGCAAGGCACAGAAGGACGCGAGGTTCTTCCGTTGGTTCCGCGTGCTGCCGCTGCTCGTGCTCGCGGTGACGTTCGCCGCGTGCGCCACCCTGGCCGCCGCGCCGACCACGCTGGTCGCGCAGACCTTCTTTCCGGTGAAGTACGCCGACGCCGTCCGCGCCTCCGCCGAGCGCCACGGAGTGGACCCGCTGCTCGCGGCCGCCGTTGCCAAGTGCGAGTCGGGCTGGGACGCGGACGCGCGCTCCGCGGCGGGCGCCGTGGGCGTCATGCAGGTTATGCCCTCGACCGCCGAGGACCTGGCGGACCAGGGCGTCGTCGACGCGGGGGCGTATGCGCCGGAGAATCTTGCCGACCCCGTGACGAACATAGAGTACGGCTGTGCCTACCTGGGTGTTCTCCAGAACGAGCTCTCGAACGAGGATGAGGTCATCTGTGCCTACAACGCCGGGCTCGCCGCGGTCCAGAACTGGCTCGACGGCGGCGGCAAGGTGGGGGACAAGGTCGACTACGCCGAGACCAAGGCGTACCTAGAGCGTGTGAACGTCGCCTACGACGGATACAAGAGCTGTTACCCGAACGGGTTCTAGCGTCCTTGGAGCGCGGCGCCGCGGGCGCCCCCCGTGCCTTCCCTAGGGCCTCGTGGGCACAAGCGAGGTGTAGACGTCCAGCAGGGCGTCGTCGTTGCCCGCCTCGAGCAGCACGCCCGCGAGCGGCCGCGCGGCCGAGAGCAGCCCGGCATCGGCGCAGGCAACGGCGGCATCGCGCATCATCGTGCGGAGCCCCTCGACGTCCCCGTAGGGGATGCCCTCCGCGACGATCGTCTCGCGGGCTTCTTCGCGCGAGAGCTTGCCGAGCCGCTTGTCCGCCGCGAGCACGTCGGCGAGCTCGCGCGCGGCGCGGTCGCGGACGCATTCGTGCAGCTCCATTGCGCGCTGATAGCACGCCACGCTGGTCCTGCCGCGCCCGAGCTTCCACTCCATGAACGCCAGACGATAGAAGCAGATGGACATCTCGCGGACGTTGCTCGCGCGCTCGATGGCGAGCTCGAGGACGTCGACGGCCTCGTGGACGCGCGAGAGCTCCTCCAGGCAGCGGACCTCGGTGAGCGCCGCGTCGGTGGTGTAGGGCGCGATGCGCACGTCCTCGCGCGCGTGGGCGAGGGCCTCCTCGTGCCTCCCGAGCGCGACGAGCAGCTGGGCCGCCTGTGCGTGGGCCGCATAGTATTCGTCGGGAACGAGCTGCAGCTCACGGCCATTGTCGTCGGCCTCCAGGTTGTAGCGCACGCGCTCGGCGGTCGAGTTGAAGTAACGGAACACGTTCTCGGTGTCGTCCTCGTAGCGGGCGGTCTGGGAGGCGGGCTCGAGCGCCGCGTCGAGGCGGGCGAGGACGTCCTCGACCTCCTCGGCGGTGTGGCCCGGCTTGCCGTTGATCCGCAGCGCGGCGTCGCGCACGGTGGTCGCGAGCTCGCCGCCCTCGACGAAGAGGAGCGCCATCGACTGGCGGTCGAACACATCGATGTCCCCGTCGACGAGCGCGCGGCTCACGCGCTCGCACGCCTCGGCGACGGTGCGGTCGGTCGCCTTCTGGCGGCGGGCCTCGAAGGCGGCGACGGCGCGTCGCGTGCTCGCGCCGAGCCAGCCGGCGGCCTCGTTCCACGCCTCGATGCGCACGAACTTCTCGTTGATGCCGAGGTCGGAGACGGCGCGGGACTTGGTGGCGACGGCAACGGCGTCGGGCGCGGGAAGGTGGTTCTCCTCAACGCCTTCCCAGCGGGAAAGAGGGGCGACGGCGTCGTCCCAGACGGTCATGATGGGGTCGACGGGGGCCAGTCGCCCGTCCGCGGTCGCGTACCAGCGGATGCCGAGGCCCTGCGGCAGCTCGCCCACCAGCAGGGCGCGGAGCTCGTCGCGCAGGCGGTCGAGGCCGCTGCGCGTGAGGTCGATGCTGATCACGGGGGTGCGCGTGCCGTGCTCGTGGCCGTTGACGACCACGCGCTCGATGCGGCCGGACGCGCCGAACGCGCCGCGCCCGAGCGCGAGGCAAAGCCGCATCGCGTAGCTTCGCGACCATGCGGCGCGGCCCGCCTCGTCGGACGCGACCGAGACGAAGACCTGCGGCCTCGGCACCTCGACGTCAACCACGGTGAGCCCATCCGCGATGTTCACCTGGAACG
Source organism: Coriobacteriia bacterium (assembly GCA_003150175.1). GTDB lineage: Bacteria > Actinomycetota > Coriobacteriia > Coriobacteriales > Atopobiaceae > Paratractidigestivibacter. The sequence continues at coordinate 1,259 of QAKZ01000021.1, read as the reverse complement.
ACACGGCGACGCGCAGGGGCGCGGGCAGGCTCTCGGCGAAGTCTGCGATGGCGAGGCGCGCCGCCCACTCGCCGCCCTCCTCGGCGCCCTGCGCGAGGAAGGTGGTCGACTCGTCGGGCGCGCCGAAGGGGTCGAGCCCGTCGACGGCGCCGAGGATCCTCGCGATGCGGTCGTCGAGCGCAGCGACGTCGGCGGGTGCGGAGCCGTTCACGGACGAGGCCTGGTAGTGCAGATCATCGGTGAGGTTGAGCAGGAGCTCCGCGGCGAGCATGCGGTCATAGTCCGCGTCGGGGAGCTCGTCGGCGGCGTAGAGCCACCAGTGGCCGCTGCGCTGCAGCATCTTCGCCTCGACGCGCGGGGCGCCGCTCCACCCGAGCAGCCCGGAGCGCTCCACGAGCGCGCGGAGGTCGGCTGGGGCGTCTCCGTGGCGGACGAGGTCCGCGAGGCTCGCGATGACGTTGGAGCTGCGCAGGACGAGGTCGTCGAGCTCCTCGTGGGGGTCGCGCTCGGGCGCGGCAGGGGCGGGTGCCTCTTCCGTGTCCGGTACAGCTGCGCCGTCGGCGGGGGAGGACGACGCCGGAGCCGCAGGCTGAGCGCCTTCGTCTTGGGTCTCCGGCTTTGCCGCGGGCATTGCCTGGCCTTTTGCCGGCGATGCGGCGGGCGTCGAGAGCGGGACCAGGTCCCCGCGCTTCTTTGTGGCAAGGCGCTGACACGCCCAACATACGAGCGCGCCGAGGACAAAGGCGAACGGCGCCGGTCCGCAGGCTGCGGCCGCGACCAGCGCGGCGACCGCTAAGGCCGCCGCTGCGCACTTCTTTGTATGCTGCCTGCCGTCTTTTGCCAACGTTACCCTCCATGATCTGCTCCTGGTTATTCTATCCAACGTCGCGGGTGGTCATTCGCCGAGCGCCTTGGGGCCCGAGCCTGGCGCCGTGCGCGATGGGGCCGCGCCGCACGCCCTCATCGCGCAGTCGCGTCCTACTCTCGATTTGGTACACTTGTACGAATCGAATCCTTCGAGATCCTGTGGCGAGAGGAGCGCATATGGCGGACGAGCGATTCGGCGGCGAGCTGCGCCGCTTCGGGCGCGAGAAGGCCGGCGAGCCCCTGCGCGTCGTCTCTCCCTACGAGCCGGCGGGCGACCAGCCCCAGGCCATCGCCAAGCTCGCGAAGGGCGTCGAGGACGGCCTGCGCTACCAGACCCTTATGGGCGTCACCGGCTCGGGCAAGACCTTCACCATGGCAAAGACCATCGAGGC